>JAPOTF010000040.1 GCA_026709325.1 Roseovarius sp. | reverse complement strand
ACCGCCCCGGGCAGCCGCTCCGGACAGTCGCCCATGCGCGCCTGAAACCCGCAAAACGCCATGTCGACTGAAAAAAGGCTCAAATGCCGCTAGCGGGAATTGCTGGCGTTTGGGTATTGGCGCTTGGTCTTGCTCGCACCTATATTAATTGCTGTGCCGCCGACATTGTAAATGGGGCTGCATGTGCTTGACGGGTCCGCCTTGTTGCCTTTGCCGTTATCGTCAATGTGCGCTTTCCCGCCCTTGTGTCCCAAAAGTCTTTTTTTCAACCAGCGTTTTTTTATTGCAACGGCAACGCCCCAAATGACATTAAACTGAACAGGAACGTACAAGGATGTTGACATGAAACTTCTCATTGCCTGTTTGGCCACGGAAACCAACACATTTTCTCCCATGCCCACCGGTCGCAAAGCATTCGAGGCCGCCATGGTCAGCCGAAAAGCAACTCGAAAAATACCTGGCAATTTGTTTACCGAACAGTTGATAGAGTGGCGCAGGTTGGCTGAAGAGCGTGGATGGCAAGTGGTCGAAAGTCTGACGGCTTTCGCGCAACCGGCGGGAATCACGGTACGCACGGTCTACGAGGAGTATCGCGACGAGATATTGCGGGATATTGAAACCCATCGACCGGACATCTTGCTGATGTCGATGCACGGCGCAATGGTTGCCGACGGGTACGAAGATTGCGAAGGCGATTTGATGGGCCGAGCGCGTGCCATCCTTGGTTTCGACTGTGTGATCGGGCTGGAACTCGACCTGCACAACCATTTGACGCAGGCAATGCTTGATGCTTGCGATTTGATCGTGAACTTCAAGGAATACTCCCATATTGACGCCACACCTCGCGCCAGCGAGTTGTTTGAAATGGCCGCCGATATGGCTGAAGGGCGAACAAAACCGGTCATGGCCATGTTCGATTGCCGCATGATCGGCTTCTACCCGACCAACCCGGGCGGCGAGGGCGCCATGCGGGACTTTGTCGATGCAATGATTGAAGCACCCGAAAAGGAACCCGGCCTGCTTCACCTATCGCTCACACATGGCTTTTGCTGGGGCGACGTGCCCGAGGTCGGCACGCGCATGATAGCCATCGTCGACGGCGATTATGCGCAAGCTGTTGAAACCGCGGAACGCTGGGGGCGCCGCTTCTGGGATTTGCGAGAGGCGACGCGCGTCAAAACACCGAACCTTGCCGACGGCCTTACCGCTGCCGTGGAATCGAACAGCGCGCCCGTTGTTCTTGCCGACATGTCGGACAACGCAGGCGGTGGCGCGCCGTCAGACTCGACTTTCGTTTTACGCGAGGTTTTGGACCGAGGTTTAACCGGTGTCGCAATGGCGATTTTCTACGACCCCGCCGTAGTGCGCCTTTGCGCTGACGCCGGTATTGGCGCGACACTGCCTGTACGGCTTGGAGGCAAGTTTGGTCCGGCCTCTGGCGATCCGGTTGACATTCAGGTCACGGTTCGTGGTCACGCCGAGGAACTCACTCAACAATTCGGCGGCGGTGAGATGGAGATGGGTGAAGCCGTGTGGATTGAAGCAGACGGGATTGACCTGATCGTCAACGACACCCGCACGCAATGCTTTAGCCCCGATGCCTTTGAGCGGCTGGGATGCAAGCTTTCCAAGCGCAAGATTGTAATTGTGAAGTCGTCCAACCATTTCTATGCAGGCTTTGCGCCCATGGCCGCGGAGATCATCTACTGTGCCACGCCAGGCACGTTGACACCGGATGCAACCACTGTTCCCTACAGCCGCCGCACTGGACTATGGTGGCCGAAAGATGAAAACCCCTGGGTCATGCCATGACTCGGCATCAATATCCAATATGAGGAGATCATTTTAATGACGGGGAACTCTTGGAAACAGCTTTCATATGGGACGCACATACATCCCTTATTATATGGCCGCAAATCGAAATCGCTTGAACCATGACAAAAGACGATGGTGAATCTTGTATCAATCAACTTAAACTTTTATGCAATTTGCCGGTAGGTGGCAAATACTCAATCTGTTGTAAATTACGTCAGGGTGGTTTCTGTGATATGCGGTTGAAATAGCTACAAAACATCACGAGCATAAAGCTCTCCCCATGGAAACGGACTGCATCTCTCGGAAATGAGCGCTCACGCCCCCGCGAACTCATCAAATCGAGCATTGAAATGGATTTTTCGAGAGGTGAAATCGCCCGAATGGCGGCATCGTGCTTGTCAAGCCGATTGCGGCGCAAACGGGTCTTTTTAATCGCATTGCGGGGTGTTTTGACAACACGCGTCAGGAGATGCTCGCGGCGTTTCGGAGATGGCTGGCCGGCGCCTATGCGGCATTCTGCATGGGCATGGGAATTTGAATGATCACGACGATTTGCGGAAGTGTCCCGCGCTTGGCTCCATGCTTGACCAGTTGCTGGTGGATATGTTTGTGGAGCGCCACAAGGAACCGCCGAAGCAGATCGCGGCGGATTTTGACGTGATCACAACCTTCTGCTGCACGGCATTCGGGAGCATCTGCATTGTCACGGCTATTGCTGCAAACTTCCGGTGATGGGCTTCTGCGACCGGGATCCGGTAATGATGCGCATGCGCGGTGTGGACGTGCAGCCGGGGAACGGGATTGAGACTGAAATCGTGAAGCTTGTGCAGTGTCTGCGGGTCCAGTGGCGGACACGCACATCATCGTGCGGGCCTATTCGGTGTTGTGCCGGGCAATCCCCGGCTCAAGGTGCCGGCGCCAAAAAGGCGATGCGCAAGCTGAAAAGACTGACGGCGAACGCGGGAGAGGCGTCTCGTCGGCATTGTTCCTTACGCTACCAGGACCCATGACATCCAGTCTCGCCCCGCCGCGTGATCGCCACGGCCTGGGCTCTGCCGGGAAGAACACCTGGGACGATGGGCGAGAATGCGCGGTTCATCGTCACCTCGCCACCCGAACGATTTGCTCCCGGCGCGACATGCATGAGCGGTTTTGTCGCGCAAATGGGACGCGGAGAACCGCATGAAGGTGAAGCACCTGAAGCAAGGACAGGTTCGTTCATCCGTTGCTCGCAGAACTTGGTATTAAAGTCGCTGGACGTCTTCCCGCGAGTCGGGATGTGGAGGGCGTTGTTGGCATGATGCTTAATGCTGCCCAGCAGTTTTTGGAATCACTGACTTGGACCGACTGTTTGACTGGCATGGAACGGACGCGGGTCCAACTCAGGTTGTTTACGGCTCAAAAGGCGGAGAAGGGATTCACTTTGAAGCGCCAGGTGCCGACCGTTTGAAAGTGAAATACGGGCTTTTCTCGCGTGGTTTGCAGGCGGTGATGATGACCTCGTAATCAGAGCGGGTATTGCTCTCCTTTGGTTCGTCACCATAAATCCATTTGAAGACTGGAATGGACGGATTGGCAGAGCTATTTGCGACATGGCCCTAGCGCGTGCTGACGGTATGAAAGACCTTTTTTATGGCCTTTCAGTAATTCCCGATATTTTTTTCATTAAACTGTTCAATGGGTTAAAATGTGTTTTGAAAAATTTTTTCCTACACTTTTTGTCTGGTTTTGCAGGAGATTTTTAGACTTTCGCGGCAAAGAAATCATTGAATATCGGTTTTTTTATTGAGTGAGGGATAGTTTGCGAAAAACAGGAGTTGGCGGGAATGACTGATAGTCTTTCATCTCGGATTGAGGTGCAACGAAAGAACTATTACGATCAACTTGAAAAACGGCAACGTGCAACCCCGAGATTGCAAATTGGCCGTCATGGTTTCTGGATTGCCACGGCCAAACCATTTCCAATGCTGAAAATACGCCTGCGAATGTTTTATTCAAGTCACGGCTCTGGGATATATTCAATCGGAAGCCTGTGAATGAACGTCGGCGTTTAATTGTCAATCGCGTGTTGGAGTACGGATTCAAGGGCTTCATGAATACCACGAAATATGCCAAGATGGCCAGGTGCTCAAACGATGCGGCACTCAGAGATATTCAACAGTTGAAAGAAAGAGGCATCTTAATGCAAAATCCCTGTGGCGGGCGCAGCAGAAGTTGCAGATTGCCGAACCAAGATGAATTGTAGTGCATTCACTTACCCGTTTTGCTGGAATTTTACATGAATGACTTTGCCAGCGAAATCAATGAAATCAGACGGCGCATTGTTTCATTGGACGCTGAGCGGAAGGACTTGCTCGGCAGATTGAATATACTTGAAAATAGACAGCGGGAAAAACAGCGAGAAGCATTCGGGCAGTTTTCCCGGCAAGAAAAAATTCACATGTTTCGACAGCTTTTCAAGGGCCGTGAAGATGTTTTTCCCAAGCGGTGGGATAATAAAAAAACCGGTCGTTCCGGATATAGTCCGGCATGCGCAAATGAATGGATCCGTGGTATCTGCGAAAAACCAAGAATCAAATGCGCCGAATGTCCCAACCAAGCTTTTATCAAAGTATCTGATGATGTTCTTCGGCAGCATCTTACAGGGAAAGATGCTTGGAATAACGACTTCACCATTGGCGTGTATCCCTTGCTGCCCGATGAAAGATGCTGGTTTCTGGCCGCTGATTTCGACAAGGAGAATTGGCAAAACGATGTTGCCGCATATATGAAAATATGCGGCCTTAAAGATGTACCCGCATATGTTGAAAGATCGCGGTCTGGAAATGGCTGTCATGTTTGGATATTTTTTTCAAACCCGGTCAAGGCATCGGATGCGCGTAAATTGGGATCATATTTGCTAACCGAGACAATGGAGCACCACCCGGATTTGGGTTTCTCCTCTTATGACCGGTTTTTTCCAAATCAGGACAACACGCCTGTTGGAGGTTTTGGAAACCTGATTGCCCTGCCATTGCAACGTGATCCTCGACAACGCGGCAACAGTGTTTTTTTGGATGAAAATTTTCAGCCTTACCATGATCAGTGGGTGTTTCTATCTTCCATCAGAAAGATGACGCCAGCGGTAGTTGAAACACTCGTTTTAGAAGCGGTAAATCGTGGAAGAGTAATTGGACTGCACATCCCCGTCAATGAAGAGGACTCAGATCAGCCATGGAAGGCGAGACCTTCAAGAAGACTTCGTCCTCTTGAGATCACGACCCCGATGCCCGATGTCATAAAAATTGTGGCGGGTAATCAGCTATACATCGAGAAAAACGGATTGCCACCGCAATTGATTAATCGGCTGATACGCACGGCGGCATTTCAGAATCCGGAGTTTTATAAAGCTCAAGCCATGCGATTGCCAGTATTTGACAAGCCCCGCATCATCGCATGTGCTGAAAACTTCCCATGCCATATCGGCCTCCCGCGAGGCTGTTTAGATGATGTTCTTAAGCTTCTGGCGAAAATTAATGTGAAGCACGAAATTGCAGATGAAAGAAACACTGGAAAGTCAATAAGCGCAAAGTTTCTTGGTACGCTCGGCAAAGATCAAAAACCGGCAGTTAAAGCTCTTTTGGATCACGAAACGGGAGTTCTTTCAGCGGCAACCGGATTTGGAAAAACCGTTTTGGCAGCTCATATTATTGCAAAGCGAAAACGAAACACTTTGATCCTGGTCCATAGAAAACAGCTTCTTGAGCAGTGGATTGTCCGACTTCAAACGTTTTTAAGCACTGAAGATATTGATATAGGCCAAATAGGCGGGGGCAAAAGAAAACCCACAGGTCAAATTGATGTTGCACTGATACAGAGTTTGGTTCGCAAGGGAGAAGTGGATGATTGCGTCGCGGAATACGGCCATCTTATTGTGGATGAATGCCACCATATATCCGCTGTGAGCTTTGAAGCCGTTGCGAGACAATGCAAGGCAAAATACGTCCTTGGACTTACCGCGACGCCAATGCGAAAGGATGGTCAGCAACAAATCATATTTATGCAATGTGGACCAGTCAGACATCACGTTGACGCAAGGAAACAGGCGATAAAGCGTCCGTTTGGACATTTCGTTGTGCCACGATACACAGATTTCAAATTGCCGCAACATTTAGAGGGGCAACATGAACGCATGCCGATACAAACATTATATACCGAGCTGGCAAATAATGGCATCCGTAACGAGATGATTCTGAATGATGTTGCTGTAGCATTAAAGAATGGGAGGTCGCCGGTAATTTTGACTGAACGAAAAGAACACGTTGCTTATTTTGCTGATCGTCTTGCAGGATTGTCGAAAAACTTGATTACCCTCCAAGGTGGCATGGGAAAGAAAGTTCATAAACAAATGCTTGAGGAACTCGATAGAATTGGCGACCATGAGGAGCGAATTCTGATTGCGACAGGCCGTTACATTGGCGAAGGCTTTGATGATGCCAGATTGGACACGTTGTTTCTCGCGATGCCAATATCCTGGAAAGGTACACTTGCCCAATATACAGGACGACTTCATAGAATTCATCACAACAAAACTAAAGTGCAGGTATATGACTACATTGATTATCAGATACCGGTATTGCAGCGCATGAGCGAGAGGCGCATGTCCGGTTACAGAAGTTTGGGGTATGAAATTCAAAAAGCGGCCACTTGGAAAGATGCAAACGAAATGCTCGCAAAATAGCGTTTTAAGATCAATCTCACATAAAGATCACATGCAACATGCCGATGATACGGATTCCACATGAAATATCCGTGAATGTAATGAGAGAAAATCAATCAAGCGCATGTTTTTCTTAAAAAACCCCATTGGACAACCTGGCAGGTTCCTTGAACAGGAGATCATGAAATCGTACCAGCCACATGCAGATGAGGGTTTCCCAGATCAGCGCATCGCGTCTCCATGAAGGGAGAACGAATAAAGAACATGTGAATCTTAAAAAGTGGACGGCGCCACTGCAATGATAATCACCGTTGCAGCGAAAATTGCACCTGTCAATCAATGGGTCGGGGCAGTTTCACGCTTGGCCAACTCGGCATCCTGCTTGCCGCCATCTTCCCGAAGTCGAGTCGCAATGAGTTTCCAGCCCTTGTCATGGCTTTCACTCATTGCATTCACACGTTCCTCCAGACAGCTACTTGCTAGGTCAAATTCGCGGCACCATTTTGCTCCAGCATGTTTCGCATGATTTTATAAATTTTCCCAAACCAATGGTTTGAATGCACATATGAATTTTTAAGGCATGCATTTGCAATCTGGTAAGTTACATATCGACCTGTTTCATTGGAATGTCTGCAATTATTCGACGCCATAGTTTCAGCTCCGGAATGCCAGGTTTGCGCTTGCCAAAAAACGTGGCGATAATTTCTCCGTCCTTGTCGAAAATCTCCAAGGCGGTAACAATCCCATCCTCAGTTGGTTTTTTGCTTATCCATGAGCGAGTAATCCGATCTTCGCTCAAATGAAGATTAAACATCGGATCAAGTACATTGAACCACTCTCCATGTTGCGCCAGCTTGCTGACCGTTCCCGTATGGATTTGAATGCAGCCGCGATTGCCGACAAATATCATTATTTCACAATTTGCATCACGAGCCATTTCAAGAACAAGACGGGCCGCATTGTTGCAAACCTCGAACGCATAATCCCGCCCTATATTGCCAAATGCCTGCTCGCGGCCAACTTTGAATTTTCGAAGCATTGTATGGAAATCATGTGTGTGCCTAAGATTGCTCCATGCGGTTCTAAAAGCGGGCCAATCTATTTCGGAATCCTTTCTATCGGCCGCTTTTGGTTCATAGGGTTCAATTTCAATAAATGAGTCCTGATGGTTGTGACGATGCTTGTCCGCAAGCATTTTAAATTCAGACGCATTTGATTTGCCTGTCAGATAGATCTTGTGAATCGCAACGCCTTCCCTGTCAAAAAACTGCAGGCTGTTGCGAGGTCCAATCCGTGTTTGTTCCGTGACCGCGAAGCAGAATTTCCAGTGGTGCATGAAGAGGCGGAGGTCAATGTTTTTGTTGACGAACAAACCCATTGCCATTTTTCCATGCCTGGAAAATTCACAGTTGTCATAAATGCCTTTGCTTTCATGAACGCACGATTGATTGCGCGTTAAGGCCATGACTTCACCAAGCGGCAGAACGGCTCTCAATATGCTTTCCGCATCATCAACCAGTCGGAGGACATCTTCACCTGTTCGCGAGGCGACCAGCTCACCTTCGGATACCCCAAGCATTTCCGCGGCATTTCGGGCCCGGATACCGGGATGCCGTTCCTTAAGTAGCGCATAATTGCTTTTAACGTCTCTGGAAATTTCCATATTGGCTAATTTATTCATGGTGATATCCTTCAAATCTTGTGCAAGTCAAATCAAGCGGGTTGATTTTGACATTTTGCCATTTGAACGAACTGCAATGCAATACTATGAGCTATGGCATCATATTTTGGTATATGTGCCATTATATTCAGCCAAGAATATATTGGGAGTTGATTTTTTCAATGCAATTTGGCCGTCAACCACATTTGCAATGGAATTGGTTCGCGAACTTGACTGAAAATCCTGGTTGCATTGGAAAGGTCGCTGTTGATTGGCTGCGCTAAAATTCATGTTTCAAATACGGTAGGTGCGTTTGCCGGGTGTATGTGAATGACATTTATTGATTATGCGTTAATTTCGATAATTACCCATGCCTGATTTTTGCGCGCGCAGATCCGAGACATATGAAATGCATTCTAGGCTAATTGGATGTTTGCCAGCAAATTTTAAGAGTTTTTACATATCTGGAACTTGGAAATTCCCGTATTGCGCAACAAGGGTGTCCAGGAATGCGTTTTTGGTTTTCTCAAATCGCCGGCACCCCCAAATTGCGCCAAAGGTATGTTCAGCGACAACAAAGTAATTTATTGCTCCTATCCATTGACAGACAGCTGCGGTGCGGGTGTCAATCGGGCAGCTTGACCAACCGGGCAGTTCGGCAAGCAAATCAATACTGGCATCAAGAAAACCCCTAAGATACCATTTTCGATCACTATGGGCCCGATCAAGGTTGTCAAGCAACTCTCTGGCTATAAGACGTGCGTCGCGGGGATTTGATTGCATGTGATCATAAAGCCGAGAAAGAAAAAATCGAAATCTTTCTATGCTGTCTCCTTGATGTAAAAGCGCATTTTCCACAATTAAATCAAAACGAACTGCAAGATCGGCAAGAACGGCACCGTAGAGTTTTTCCTTTGTTCTAAAATGATAAAGCACCGACTGCTTGGTCATTCCAAGACTGTCCGAGATATCGGCAAGGGATACGCCATGAAAACCGCGCTCGGAAAACAGAACCAGAGCCACATCAAGAAATTTCTGCTTTGACGATTCAGGTTTTATCATTTGTCGAATTTTATTGTTGACTGCTTGCCGGTTGTCAACTTAACACTTACCACTTGGTAAGTTCGCTGAAAAAGGGGGGATGTGACATGTCTGTTCGAATGGAAAAGAACGGTGATGTCTGGACTGTTGTACACAACAGGCCGGAGGCAAGGAATGCGGTTGATGCAGAACATGCCAGGGCATTGCATGAGGCATTTGCGGAATTTGATGAGGGACCGGCAAAGGTGGCCGTGTTTTGGGGCGAAGGAGGCAATTTCTGCGCGGGATGGGATCTGAAACTTGCGGCATCTCTGCAGGATGATGAAAAACGCAATGCGTATTTCAAAGAACATGAAATTGGCAAGGGGTCAATATCTTTGGGACGCGGTCCCATGGGACCATCGCGAATGGAATTGTCAAAACCTGTTATAGGGGCAATTGAAGGTGCCGCTGTTGCCGGCGGATTCGAACTGGCGTTGTGGTGCGACATGCGCGTTATGGCGGAAACCGCTTATCTTGGAGTTTACTGCCGTCGCTGGGGGATCACGCTTCTGGATGGCGGTACAGTACGCCTTCCGCGCCTTGTGGGTCAGGGAAGGGCGCTTGAAATTACCCTCACCGGTCGAAAAGTGCCCGCGGAAGAATGCGAACGCATTGGATTATGCGAACAGGTTGTGCCTGAAGGTGGAGCCCGTGCAGGGGCTGAGGCAATCGCGCATGAGATTGCAAGGTTTCCGCAGGAAGCTGTAAGGGCGGACCGTCGGTCAATTGCTGAAACGCGCGGAATGTCGGTTCGTGATGGTTTGGTAAGAGAATGGGAAAATGGCATTGATGCCGTCCGCCTGGAAGGAACCGCCGGAGCGGCCCGCTTTCGCGATGGCGTTGGCAGGCATGGCGACTTTGACAATATCTGATCGGGAGAACACGCATGGAACGGAATCTTGAATTGGCATTGCTTGAAGAATTACAGGGGCTCAAGAACAACGGGCATTTCTTCCTCGATGATTCAGTTGCCCCGTCGCCGATTGAGCGATATGGATGCGATAGGCGCTTTGAAGCCGAAAAAAGGGAGATTTTCAGAAGGGAACCCATTGTAGCAGCCCACGCCACCGAAATGCCCGAGAGTGGAGGTTTTATAACTAGAGAGATCGCTGATCTTCCGGTTTTACTGACAAGGGACAAGGAAGGTGAAGTGCATGCGTTCATTAACGTTTGCCGACATCGAGGGGCGCGGCTGGTTGGAGAAAATAGCGGGTGCAAGCATTCATTTAGCTGTCCCTATCATGCTTGGACATGGAGCAATACTGGGACATTAAAAGGGATTCCTCATGAGAAACCCGGTTTTCCCGGAATTGACCGCTCGCAATATGCGCTGCGCCGCCTGCCCGCCACAGAGAGACATGGATTGATCTGGATAGTTGCCAATCCAGATGCGCATGCCGATTTTGAGGCGTATTTGGCACCACTTGATAAGGATTTCTCCTGGATGGGCATGTCTGAAATGGGCATTGCCCACAGTGAAATTATTTTAAAGAACGCCAATTGGAAACTGCTTGTTGAAGGCGGTATCGAGGCATATCATTTCAAGGTTGCGCACCGAGACACAATTGGACCGCATTTTCTTGACAACCTTTCAAGCTATCAAATGCTTGGCCCTCACATGCGCTCGGTCCTTCCAAGGACATCATTGCCGTCTCTCGATTCCATACCACGTGATAAATGGTCCATCCGCGAGAATGCAAACATTGTCTACACCGTCTTTCCGGGAGACCAGTTTCTGGTAATGCGGGATCATGTTGGCTGGATGTCGTTCCGTCCGCTGAGTGCGGGAAAGACGGAAATCCGCCTAACAACCCTGGCACCCAAAAAGCAGATAACGCCAGAAAAGCAAAGTCATTGGGAGCGAAATCACAAAATCTCCCGTATAACCCTTGGAGAGGATTTCGAGATCAATGAAGCGGTGCAAAGCGGTATAGCGAGTGGAGCAAACGACAGTTTGACTTTTGGGCGATACGAAGGCGCATTGGCCAAATTCAATGGAGTGGTTGAAACTAGGCTTGGCATATAAAAATGCATTTAAAAACAGTTAATAATTCATCCGGGCCCGCTGACAATTGTCGTGATTCATTAGGTTCTCTTTTTCAGCAAGCGCCATCAAAGGCGCAAGAGAGCGGGTTTAATGAATGATGAGGGGACAGATTTAACGGACCGATGCGAGTGCGCATGGCGCCCATCATCAGCGTAAAAAAGACTGACCGCGGTGTTGCGGCCAGGGACAACCGCCTGTTTATGGATGGCGTTTTGCAGCGCATCCAAACGGGGTGTCCGTGGCGCGATTTTCCGGGACGGTTCGGGAAGTTGAACGGGGTTTCCAGTGTTTTCGGCATCTTGCGAACAGAGGCGTTCTCGAACGCATTTTCAATGCGCTGTCGGATGACCCGGACTGCGAAAACGTGTTTGTTGACGGCACGACTGCGCCGCGCCAGACGCGGACGGGCCATTGAAAGCGAAACCTTCAAAACGCTCAAGTCCCGGGACGTTTGCAGTTTTGAGCGCAACTTCGGCCACGGCAGCAACCATCTGCCGGATGTGTTCGGGTCTCCTGCCATGTCGGCCTTCCCGGTCGACCGGGTCCGGCAGGGCTGCCGTGGGATGTTCAGGGCGCTCCGGCACCGAGAGCGGAACCTCTATCTGCGGGACGGTCCGCGGAGTCCGCTCCGCCGGTTCGCCTTCACGGACCGGGAGACTCTCCATTTGACGCTCTCCGGGGAGTTCACGTTGACCCTTGTCGGCAACAGACCGTGGACGCACCGTCGCGGCGCGCGCATCACCCGCCCAAATTCAGCGTCACCTTTCGCCAAACCTTGAAAAGCCGAACCGGACGACCAGCGCTCATGTGCGCCCGACCTCGAAAATCGACTGGCAAAACGGCAAAAAATCCAGTAGCGGGAATTACCGACTGGATGATCATTGAAATAGGTGACGCGTCTGGCTAACATTCAAGATATGGACAATGATGAGCTGGAGAGATCTTCATCACGAAACATGCGGCACGTTTCCCATTGGGAAACCACATCCGATGAGCCGGAAATTTCAGGACGGCCTCCAACTCGCGAAAAGGTGGATGTCACCATAATAGGCGGTGGGTACACGGGCCTTTCCACGGCTTTGCATTGCTGCGAGGCGGGTCTTTCGGCACAGGTGCTTGAAGCAAGGAAAATAGGATTTGGAGGGTCCGGTCGCAATGCGGGCCTGGTTAATCCCGGGGTTTGGCTGCCACCAGGAGATGTGAACAGGAGATTGGGAAACTCGGTTTCCAAAAAGTTTTTGGATTGTTTTGGCCGCGGGCCGGATATGGTTTTTGATCTTATCGAAAAACATCAAATACAGTGCCAGGCAACAAGGGCGGGCTCGATACATGCCGCTCATGCTCCGAGAGGAAATCGTCAACTTAAAAATCGCTGGGAATACTGGAATTCCATCGGTGCGCCTGTGGAATTGCTGACCAGGGATGAAATGGCGGAAATTACGGGTTCAAGGGCATTTCATGGCGGACTTCTTGACCGCAGGGCGGGAACCATTAATCCAATGGCATATTGCCGCGGATTGGCAAGAGCGGCTGAAGCAGCTGGCGCCCGCATTGCAACCGGTGCACATGCCAGTTTAATTAGGCGCAATGAAAAAGGATGGATGGTTCGCACAAATGTCGCTGATGTAAAATCCAATTCTATAATACTGGCCACCAATGCCTATACAGATGGCTTATGGTCGGGCCTCGCCAATTGCCTTGCAAATATACACTACTTTCAATTTGCAACGGAACCTCTTGGAATTGAAGCCAATTACATCCTGAAAAAAGGGCAGGGGATTTGGGATACCGGAACGATTATGAGGTCGCTGCGCAAGGATTCCAAAAATCGTCTGATTATCGGTTCAATGGGAAGGCTTATTGGATCGGTAAATGAAGGCGTTTCATCGCGATGGGCCAAAAATCAAATCAGACGCATATATCCCGAACTGGGCTCTATCGCCTTTGAACAGGCATGGGATGGGCAGATTGCCATAACTGCAAATCATCTGCCGCATGTTCATAAATTGGACGAGGGAGTGTACACTCCGATTGGCTACAACGGGAGAGGTATCATTACCGGAACGATATTCGGCAAGGCAATGGCTGATATTCTTTCCGGTAAATCGCCTGATAACCTGCCTTTGCCATTAACGGAGTTGAAGAGGGACTGGATGGCGCCATTCAAGGAGAAACTTTATGATTTGGTTTTTTCGGCGAACCAAATGGCAAAGGGATCGATTTGATGGTGCAGGTTCTTGGAATAAAATTTGAAAATTTTATCTAAGAATGAGCCAGAACAGCCGCTTTGGCAATCACACTAATTCCGTTGCATTATCAAAATATCGTGCGCGATGCGCCATTTCTGTCCCAGTCAATCAGTTGGTCTACCGAAGGATAGTCGCGATATTCCCTGCTTTCCGGATTAAAGCAGTGCGCATCGTCAACGTGCATCGTAACAGAGTCAAAGAGCCGGCGGGGTTTTCCTTTACCGTCACTCGGGAAATCGCTCAGGCCATCTATCCGGGTTGCCGCGTGTAAAGGTTTTGCGGCATGATAAAATGCCGCTTTTGAAAACAATCCAAATTGACCTGTCGATGGGAAAAGAATCGGATCAGGGCAATTGCCTGACATATGGCATGGCATTAAAATATCTACCGTCGCGATAAATCTTACTGTTTGGTTTGATATTCATGTTGCCATTGATGATGGTTTGCATTCAATTTCAATACGGCAGTCATGCGCATCAAGTCGCGGCCCTGCGTGAAAGCGAACGTCTCAAGAGACGTTCGAAAGCCCCGTGGGATTTTGTGAATCGGGCCAACTGATCATATAGAACCGGTGTCACTATGAGCATTAGTAGGCTTGAGAGCGCCAATCCGGCCATTATTACAATCCCAATGCTGTTGCGGCTTTCAGCGCCCGCTCCAGTTGCAAGAACCAGCGGCAAGGATCCAAGAATCGTTGACAAGACAGTCATGGTAATTGGCCGCAGTCTCAATATCGAAGCGCGTATAATCGCGTCTCGTCGTTTAAGGCCCGCATCACGCAGTTGATTGGCAAACTCCACAATTAGAATGCCGTTTTTCGCAACTAGTCCCACAAGCAATATAATGCCAATCTGGCTGTACACATTTAAAGTCAACCCACCCAGTGACATGGCGTAGATCGCTCCCGCGAGCCCTGCCGGAACCGTAAGCATAATTGTTAAAGGATGTAAAAAGCTCTCGAATTGAGCGGCAAGTACAAGAAAAACTATTAACAGAGAAAGAAGCAGAACCGCGCCTATTCCTTTTGAGGTTTCCTTAAAAGTGCGTGATTGCCCCGCATATCCGAGTTTTGCCTCTGATGGTAGAATTTCGTTGGCGGCCTGTTCAATTTCATTCAGGACAGTGCCAAGATTAACATCCGGGCTGAGCGAGCCAGACAGTTGAATCGAGGGCAGGCGATCATGGCGCCTTAAAGATGGAGTAACGGCGCTCTCTTCAATTTTAACAAGCGCCCGCAAGGGTATAAGTGTTTTGTTGTCGCCCGCTCTAATAAAAATATTTGCAATGTCAGAGGGATTGCGGCGGTCCTTCTCGGATGCCTGAAGAATTACGGGATATTCGCGCCCTCTGCTGACAAAACCCGTCACGACATGTGATGCGAGCATGGTTTGCAGGGTGTTTGCGATTGTCTCGACGGAAATTCCAAGATCATTCGCTTTCTGCCTGTCAACGGATACGTTAAGCTGCGGCATGTTCCGGTTGAAATTGATTTCCGGATTCACGAGACCCTGAACGTCTTCCGCCTTCATTAGCAACTGTTCGGCCCATTGCTTGACACTTTCGTAGTCCGGTCCTCCGATTACCACACGTACAGGTGTCGAACTGCCTCGCAATCCAAGCCCGGCCGGAGCGACTGGAAACCCGCGAGCAATGGTGACCTTGCCGAGTTCGGGTGCGATTCTTCCTATGATTGCCGATACGGGCTGATCGCGTTCTTCCCATGGCGCAAGACGAAAGACCACAAAAGATCGCCAGGGCCGGTTGCCCCATCCGGTGAATGTGAACACGGTTTCAATGATTTCGTTCTTGTCAATTTGCCGAAGTATGGCTTCAACCTGTCTGGCCGCCTGATCCGTATATTCCACTGTGCTGCCTTGAGGTGCCGACAATGGAACAAATCCGACTCCGCGGTCTTCTCGCGGGGCAAGTTCACTCGGCAATCCATCAAATACCAGCATGGCTCCACCCGAAATTCCCGCCGCAATGGCCAGAACAACAAGCGGCATTCTGATCGAATGCGTCAGGATTGTCTCGTATATGCGATGCGGGAAAGGCAATTGCCGAACCTTGCCGGTTTCAATGGCGGTTTTTTTACCGGCGAGAATCTTCGAAGCAAGTGTCGGACATGCCGTTAAGGCCACAAATGTGGAGACCGCCACCGTTCCAGCCAGCACCCACCCGAATTCAGCAAAAAGTCTACCAACCTGTCCGGGCATGTAGGACAATGGAATGAAAACGGCGATCAATGTAATTGATGTGGAAATTACCGCAAATGTCACCTGTTGTGACCCGCGATAGCTTGCTGCCAGTGGACTCTCGCCAAGCTCAATGCGCCGCTGGATGTTTTCCAGCACGACTATTGCGTCGTCGACGACAAGTCCAATGGCCAGCAGCAGCGCAAGCAATGTGAGCGTGTTAAGAGAGAACCCCCACAAATTTATAAATATGAAACTTCCGACAAGTGATACTGGAATAACCATTGCCGGTATGACCGTAATGCTGACAGATCGCAAAAACACAAGTATTACAGCCACAACCAGAGCAAGCGATATGGACAGCGCCGTCGACACCTCGCGGATTGAAGCTTCGACAAACAGAGCGTCATCGGAACCGATGATGATGTTCATTCCCTCGGGCAGGGTGGGTTCAAGACGCGCCATCTCTTCCCGAACGGCCCGGGAAATCACAAGGGTGTTCGAACTGCTTTGACGCAGCACCGCCATTCCCACGGCGTCCTGTCCGTTTGTTCTCGCGATTGTCGAACTGTCCTCGACGCCGGGTTCGACAATGGCGACATCTGCCAGCGTTATGGGGTGGCCCGCTATGCGATCAAGAACGATATTTCGAAAATCATCGATGCTGTTCAAGCGGCTGTTCAGGCGAACTGTAAGCTCTCTGTTTTCAGATGTTATCTTTCCTGCCGGAAGTTCGACATTGTTGCGCTTTAATGCCGCATCCACATCTGCAACTGTAATCCCGTGCGCCGCAAGCGATTTTCGGTCAAGCCATATTCTCACGGCGAATTGACGCTGACCATAGACGCGAATGGTTGCAACTCCATCAATGGTGGCGATGCGGTCGGATATAAATCGTTCCACGTAGTCGGTGATTTCCGCGGTTGTCATTCTGTCTGATGTGATTGCCAGACGCAGAACGGGGTCGGCATCCGCGTCGCTTTTTACAATTCTGGGCTCGTCGGCTTCCTCTGGAAGCGAGTTGCGAATCCCGCCAACCGCGTCGCGAACATCATTAACCGCCTGTTCTATATTCCGCCCCGTTTCAAATTCGATTGTAACGCTGCTTCTTCCCTGACGGCTTTCCGAGCTGATTGAGCGAATTCCCGAAATGGCTGCAATCGCGCTCTCTATGTTTTCAGTAATGTCCGAATCCATTACTTCAGCCGAAGCGCCCCGATAACTTGTGGAAATCGTGACTATGGCATTGTCCACATCCGGGAGTTCTCTAATCGGAATGGAACTCAATGACGCCAGCCCCACTACCAGAATGAGCAAACTTGATACAGCTGCGAGTACCGGACGGCGCACCGCGAGACTGGAAAGGTTCATGAACCGTCACCAGTACCGGCAATTTGATTGCCCTGCACGATAATGGCAGAGCCGTCACGAAGACGCTGCAATCCTTTCAGCACAATCTCTTCGCCAGCCTCCAGTCCGTCAAGAACCACAATGAGTCCCTCTTGTCTTTCGCCTATTGCAACCGGTATGCGCGTGGCCTTTTTTCCATCAACCAAAAAAACGTAGGATTGCGCGGCCTGAAACACTATGGCCTCTTCCGGGATCATTAACGCTTTCTCCCGGGAAAGAATGACTTGCAGCGACATGAACATGCCTGCGGGAAGAAGTCCGTTTGGATTTGGTAAAATGGCGCGAACCCTGAAGGAGCGGCTGAGTGAGTCAATGCGGCTGTCAATGGCCTCGATTTTCCCTTCGAATGTGATATCGCTGAATGCGGTGCTTCGCGCAAATATCAATTGCCCCTTCTTTGCGCTTGAATAAAGCGTTTCCGGCAGTGAAAATTCGATCTCCACTTTCGAGAGATCATCGAGACGGGCAATGACGTCTCCCTCCGACACTCTTGATCCCGCATTTATTTCAGGCAATCCAACGATGCCTCCAAATGGCGCCTTGATGGTTCGTTCGGCAAGTCCCTGTCTGGCGCGGTCAAGTTGGGCTTCGGCTTCCGTCAGTCTCGCCACTGTTTCATCAAACTTCACCTCCGCTATGGAGTTTGTTTGTCGCAACCTCTTCATTCTATCCAGGGCCTTGGTCTGTTCCTCCACCTTCGCCATTGCCTCAGAGAGGTGGGCCTCTTCAATTACACTGTCCAGGCGGGCAAGCATGGCGCCGGCTTCGACATGGCTGCCGGCGGTGATTGCCATCTCAATTATCCGGCCATCTGATTCGGGAACTATATCCACAGATTGTATTGCCCTGGTTGTGCCGGCCGCTTCAATCGTCTTTTCCAGCGTTTCAATGGTTGCGAAGCCCGTCTCGACAATGACGGGGCGGGTCTTGCGGTTGCCGTCCGCATTGTCCGCTGGAGGATTGAAATGGATGTTCCATGCTTCGAAGCCACCATATGAGGCGGCCGCCAAAATGCAGATTATCAGCAATTGTTTCCAGACCGGCATATATGGCCCCCTGAATTGCAGGGTTGGCAATACGCTAAATCTATATCAAAGAATTTAGATGTCTAGCTTTTTGGCAGTTTCATCTCGGGGTCGTATGGACTCGCGTTGATTACTTCCGCCTTTGTGAGAACGCCAATAATGTCCACCTCGAGACGGGTGCCGGGCATGGCAAGCTCGGGTTTGACAAATGCATAGGCAAGATTCATGCTCACCCGATGTCCCCATTCTCCAGAGGTGACCGTGCCCGCCACTTCCCCTCTCGACAAAACGGAAGCGCCACCGTGGGCGGGAGCCGCCGTTCCCATTATTCTCATGGTTACAAGCCGTTTTTCTGGTGCGCCTTCCCTGCGTTTGACGAGCGCGTCTTTGCCGATAAAGGATGGCTTGTCCATTTTTACAAAGCGGTCCAGTCCCGTTTCGAATGGATCGAATTCCGTCAGTATATCTGATTTCCAGTGCAAAAAGCCCTTTTCCAGCCGCATTGCCTCGACAGCGCGGGCGCCAAACAGTTTCATCCCGTGGCGTTTCCCCGCTTCTCGCAAAGCCAGCCATGCGGAGTAAAGCTGATTGTTGGGCACATGCATTTCATAGGCCAGTTCACCTGAAAAACTCAGTGACATTACTGTTGCGGGCGCGATTCCAATATGGCATTCGCGAACGCAGAGCCAGGGAAACGCTTCCGCGGACCAGTCCGCGCGGGAAACCGCCCGCATCACTTTGCGAGCCCCTGGCCCAGCCAGAACGAGGGTGGTTTGGTCATTTGTCAGCGACCTGATTTTCACGTCTTCAGATTTTTCCAGATTTTCGAGCATCCAGTCCATGTCGTGCCATTCGGCGGTGGCCGCGGAACCGTACCATACCCGGTTGTCTTGCAGATTTGCCACTGTCGCCTCGCATTTAACCATTCCATGATGATTTAGAAGATATGCCAGACCGACACGCCCCGGACGTCTTGTCACTGAACCGCATACAAGACGGTCAAGAAAGCCGTGAACATCTTTACCTGTAAGTTCATATCGGTTGAAGCCGTTTATCTCGCACAATCCCACGGCATTTTGCACGGCTTCAACTTCTTGCGCGACGACTTTAAAAACCTCGTTAAATCGAAAGCCGGGAGTCTCCCTGAAATCTTCTGCCGGCTTGTAGTAATCCGCTCGCTCCCATCCGTTTACAACTTTGAATTCCGCGCCTTCAGAGGCAAGTATTGGCGTGAGAGGCGTGGTTTTTGCAGGTCTTCCAGCCGTACGGTGCTCATGGGGAAACTCGAAGCGAAACTCGTTTCTGTATTCCTCCATTGCCTTGAGCGCCGTCAATTCCACATTGCCGTGCCCGGTAAAGCGGCGGGGGTCCAATGGCCACGTGTCATAGCAGGCTTCTCCATGAACTATTTGCTGGGCAAGAAGCCAGCCATGTCCACCGCCTTCTCCAAGTCCGGCACGCAAACCTATAATGCAGAATGCGTTTCTTTTGCCGGGTACCGGGCCGACAAGTGGCGCTCCATCAAGAGAATATGTTATCGGGCCATTAACAACTGCATTTATGCCCGCCTTTCGCAACGCGGGCAGTCTTTCAAATGCGCCTTCCAGCACTTCCATAACGCGATCAAGATCATCTGGGCATAGCGCCTTTGAAAAATTCGGATCTATGCCATCCATGCCCCAGGTTTTGCAATCCTGCTCATAGAAACCGACAAGCAATCCCTGTTTTTCCTGTCTGCAATAGAAGTCGCTGATAGGGCAGCGCAAAAGTGGTATTCGACTGTCCGCATCAATGATTTCCCGGATCGGCTCCGTGACAAAATACTGGTGCTCCATCGACATTACAGGGTGGTGAACACCCATCATGGCGCCGACTTCATTGACTCTGTATCCGCATGCGTTGACAACTATTTCACAATGAACGTCGCCCTTTGACGTGTGTACAATCCATGAATGGTCCTTTTTTTGCGTCAGCCCCGTAACGGGAGTGCCGCGGTGTATTTCAGCTCCGGCCTTTCTAGCCCTTCTTGCAAGAGTCTGACAGAGTTGAGCGGGGTCAATCGAGCCATCATGCGGGTCCCAAAGCCCGCCGGCAAGATTGCCGGTTGACATGAGGCAATGTCTTCGGGCGCATTCAGCGGCATCGATCACGTCAAATTCGACGCCCATGCCGCGGGCCATTGACTTGAAATGCCTGTATCCATCCATTTGCGCTTCGGTATTGGCAAGACGGATGCCGCCATCGCCATAATGATAGTCAATCGGGTATTCCGGGTCTTTCGAAAGTTCTCTGTACAGTTTGATGGAATGGCTTTTCAGGCCGATCATGGTCTGGTTCATTCCAAAACCTGTAACCTGCGCCGCGGAATGCCAGGTCGTTCCGCTTGTGAGTTCGTCGCGCTCGAGAAGCATTACATCATTCCAGCCTTCAAGGGCAAGGTGGTAAAGTGTGGAGCATCCCGCGATTCCGCCGCCAATCACAACGCATCTCGTATGGGTTTTCATGTGCCGCCTCGCTGTCTGAATGAAGGCAGATTGAACGCTATGGCCGCTAATCGTCAATTGCCAATCCGAAAACAATGCTGTTCAAGATTACAATGCTTCTTGATTCAAACAAAGGAAGTCAATGTCGCGGGCATGCATAGTTCATCAAGTGGCGGCCGTTGGCAGGAGAACCGGGCAATGGTCGAAAAAGACATAAACAGAAGTCGGTCCGGTCGAAGAGCGAGGCTTGAAAAGCATGCCGCGCCGCCGAAAACGAACCCGGCGCCGCCAGGGGCGAGTGGCGGTTCATACAAACCGCTTGCCCGGGATGAAATGAACCGGATATTTCACACGGCACTGGAACTTCTTGAATATCCGGGCATGGGGGAGGTTCCGGAGCGTCTGGGTGAAATGTTTCTTCAAAATGGCTGCAACCGCCTTGAAGACGGCCGCTACTCCCTCCCATCGGAACTTGTGCGAAAGGTGATTGAGATTGCTCCGGGAGAATTCACTTTTCATGGCAGAGACCCTTCCAGGTCAATAAGGGTTGGCGGGGACGCGGTGTATTTCGGCACAGGCGGTGCCGCAGTGCAGACGCTTGATTTGAAAAGCGGCAAATATCGCCCTTCCACATTGCGAGATTTGCATGATTTTACCCGATTGCAGGACACGTTGGCCAATGTTGCCTGGTTTACCAGATGCTGCATCGCAACCGATGTTGAAAACAATTACGATCTTGACGTCAACACGGCCTATGCGCTTCTGCGGAACACCACGAAGCCGGTTGCAATGTCCTTCACGCTTGCCGAACATGTCGCGCCGATCGTTGAAATGTTCAATATTGCGGCGGGAAAGTCCGCTTCATTTTCCGAGCGTCCATTTGTCAAGGCCCACATTAGCCCGGTCATAAGCCCGATGCGGTATGGCGAGGACGCCGTCGATGTGACATTTGCGTGCATTGAAAACAACATTCCCGTGTCTTGCATAACCGCGGCTCAAGCCGGAGCCACCGCTCCGGCGACAATGGCCGGCTTTCTCGCGCAGTCTCTTGCCGAAACTCTCGCCAGTCTTGTAATGGTCAATCTCATAAAACCGGGTTATCCAATGGTGTTTTCAAACTGGCCGTTTGTAATCGATCTGAGAACGGGGGCATTTGCCGGGGGAGGGGGAGAAACGGCTCTTCTGAATGCGGCCTCCGCCCAGATATCAAACTGGCTTGGGTTGCCTGGGGGCGTCGCCTCTTCAATGACGGATGCGAAATCAATTGATTCCCAGCATGGTTCCGAAAAAGGCGTGACTTCACTTGCCGGCGCACTGGCGGGAGGCAATCTGATTTACGAAAGTTCGGGCATGACGGCTTCTCTGCTGGGAGCAAGCTTTGAGGCGTTTGTTCTGGACAATGAAATGCACTCGGCCACATACAGAATTCTTCGCGGAATAGAGGTAAGCGAGGAATCGATTGGATACAAAGCGATATGCGACGCGGTATTGGGTGAAGGGCATTTTCTTGGAGAGGCTCAGACAATGGAGGCTATGGAGCGCGATTATGTATACCCAACACTGGCGGACAGGGAATCGCCCGACAAATGGACTGAACAGGGTGCCGAAGATGCATGGAGTCGCGCAAGGGAGAAAGTGATCGAGATACTTGAAAATCATAATCCGGAGTATTTAAATCTCGAACAGGAAAATGAAATACGAAACATTTTCAATATATTAAATTAAATATTTTATGTATCGGGCAAATTCGGCGTTTCAGCTTCATCCCCCGCTCCATGCGGATGCGCTCTACGCCCGCGATAATGCAAATGGCGTAGAAAAACCCTGAGCCCATTTGGAATCCATAAACGCGAATGTTTTGCTCCGACAGAGGATTCGATACTCTTTCGGGGCGAAACGGGCTGGAAATCTTTGCATGGCCGACGACAAGGAAAAGCGCGTTTCGCACGGCAAGACGAAGCCGGAGCAAAGGGCGCGCCGTCAATAAATTGGGGCGACAGAAGCGTGCCTGTCCCGTCACCTGTCGGAACCGGCAATCCACCTCGTTTTCCCCAGCCGGAAGGTTTGATTCGGCGGGATTTTAGGGTTTCCGTTTTGGTTGAAATTTTTTAATGGCGCATTATAACAATAAGTTGGCGTACATGATAAATCCGCTATAGGGCCCGGATGGCAGTTGTGGTGCCATTTTATTTCTGCAGGGCCTTGCTCCCATCTCTCCTATACTATTCAGCGCCAACCATGCTCATCCGCGTTGCGGGAGCGGGCAACGACAAGCAGCTTATAAGCCGCAGGTTCACATTTGCAGCGCCACCTGGAGTCTTAAATCATCGACTTTAAATCACTTTTTGCGCAAAATTATAAAGATGGTCTGGCGATCAACCGATTCCAAGTCAATCGAGCGGTGCGGGTTGCACGGTGATTCTATAATCTGGTCCTCCGTTAAAACGCATCCGTCCTGGCCCATGCTTTATGCTCGACGCCTGCGACGCCCTCCCGCTCTTCCTGGCCGACCTGAAAGCTCCAGTTCGCCAGGTTTGGCCACTGGCTTGTTGAATTTAATCCATTTCCCGCCATGGGGATCGTTATTGGTTAGAAAATTCGCGGCGCGAATTGCCTCCATTTCCTTTCCGGGGCGAGACCGTGTAAACCCCAGTCCAAAAATGCGGCAAAAGGTTTCATCGTCAATGCTTTCAGGAATTTTTATTCCCGCCTCAAGCGCCTCTTTTTTTCTCGCGTCTTTCTCGGTCTGTTTTACGGGAAGGGCCAGAGGATTCATAATGGCCGAAGTCATCCCGGCGCCAATTGCCATTGGAATGAATGCATTGTTGATGCCGTGACGATTGGGCAGACCGAATGATATGTTGGAGGCACCGCATGTCGTGTTGACATAAAGTTCCTCTCGAAGTCTTCGAACAAGTGAAAAAACCTGTTTTCCGGCAGTGGCCATTGCTCCAATTGGCATTACCAGAGGATCAACCACTATGTCGTTTGCGGGAATGCCGAAATCCGCGGCGCGCTCCACAATTTTTCTTGCAACCAGAAACCGGACATCAGGATCTTCAGATATTCCCGTATCATCATTTGATATCGCCACGACAGGAACATTGTATTTTTTAACAAGAGGCAGCACCAGTTCGAGCCTTTCCTCTTCGCCGGTTACCGAGTTGAGTAGAGGGCGGCCATTGGATGCTTCCAAACCGGCTTCAAGCGCGCCAGGGACGGAACTGTCAATGCAAAGAGGTATATCAACAAGGTTTTGAACCAGGTTGATGATTTTTGTCATGAGCGGCGGTTCCGTTATGTTTGGATCGGGATTGGAATTATAGACAACGCCAGCATTTATATCCAATATGTTCGCTCCGGCTTTAACCTGGTCAATTGCGTCTGATTCAACCGTCGAAAAATTTTCCGCCTCGAGCTCCGCGGCGAGTTTTCTGCGTCCCGTTGGATTTATCCTTTCACCAATTACGCAAAATGGTTCGTCAAAACCGATGATTGCGGTTTTGGTTTTGCTTTCAACAATTGTACGGGTCATGCGCTATCCTTGCTCGTTTTGGGCCTGCCTGAATCCCCGCCGTTTTGCATCACCCATTTGGCAGTCGCCATTATTCCCCCGAGTGGAAAGAAATGCACATTGGCGATATTGGATTCAGGGTGTTTCGATTTGTGTCCCGCAAGGCAATCCAGCATCTCGTTCGGTTCATAGGGCATAATCAGTTTGGTGACGTCCAGGGCTCTGCGCTGCAATACCTTCAGTGACGGACCAACACCGCAGGCCACTGCGAATTTTATCAGCGTCTGCAACTTGGCCGGCCCCGCTATTCCAATGTGAACGGGAAGGTTAACGCCGGATTTTTTAAGATTGTCGGCCCATTTGATTGCCGGCTGAGGATCAAACATAAACTGGGTGGCAATTGCCATTTCGGCATTGGATGTTTCCGAGAAAGCCTGTTTCCATCTAATGGCGGCATCCACATTGGAATTTGAGCCGTCCGGATCGATATCTCTGTTTCCCTCCGGATGGCCGGCAACATGCAGGCGCTTGAATTCCGCCTTTCCAAATTCACCTGTTTCCAGCAATTGCATTGAAGATTCGAAATCGCCTTGCGGCTTGGATATGCCCCCCGCCAGGACGAGTGCCTGCTCAACTCCCGCTTCATTCCGATAGCGCGCAATCCACTCGGCAAGCGTTTTTCGATCCTTTACAATGCGAGCCGGAAAATGGGGCATTACCGGAAAGCCTTCATCCGAAATGCGCCTTGCCGTCGCGACCATATCGTTTATCGGGGTGCCTTCGATATGGGCGATATAAACCCGGGTTCCGGAAGGAAGAATTTGCCTGAAATCTTTAATCTTTTCCGCCGTGCGGGGCATTACCTCAATGGAAAAGCCTTTGAGAAATGACTCAAATGCAGTGTTCATATGGTTTTTTTTGACTTTCCGCTTAAACAAATTGATGCCTGACATAATATTGGTATTCCACTATGGGTATTGGAATTATTTCCAGCCGTTGTTTGAAATCAGAGCTTTGATGCGTTCCCGACTGTATTCAGATTCCAGTTTTGCCATTTCAGTGTTCGCGATCTCCTCCGGATCTCCCTCGACTTCATATGGAGATGCTTTGCGCCATTCGGAGAGATATGAGTCCGTTTCAGCCGCACCAGACTTCATTGCCGCTCGGTCGATTGCCTGTTCAAATCTTTCCGGCAGCTGTCTTTTTACACCGCGGCGTCCTTTGCCAATGATAATTTGAGCGGGTATGTCGCGCCAGTAGACTATGGTGACTTGCGCCATTGGCTGTTCCTCCCCGAATAAATTTGCACTTGTGTAAATCGGAGCCGTTGCGTTTCAGTGTCGTTTTTCGACAAATCAGAAGCTTCAAGCGACCATGTGCGAAATATGTGATTGAGAAATTGCCGTTTAATTGGCATGTGGAACCGCAGTTGGTCTGGAAGTGCGAATAATCGGCGATTGAAGATGGCATGCGCGGATGAATTGCGGATAAAGTCAAATTGAACATGCAGTTCATGAAGTTTATACAAAATTGCGACAAAAGACGGAATAAATTCCAGGAGCATTCTTTGAACGGCAAGCGAAGCGATCGAAAATCTTCAGGCCGAGGGCAGCGCGACCTTACCGTGAAGGTTAAAACTGCAAAGGGCAGAAAATCGTCTTCCACGCGCTGGTTGCAGCGCCAGTTGAACGACCCCTATGTAAGGCGCGCCCGGAGAGAGGGGTATAGAAGCAGAGCGGCCTTCAAGATAATGGAGATGGACGATAAATTCAGGTTTCTTGTCCCCGGCGCAAAAGTGGTTGATCTTGGTTGCGCGCCCGGAGGCTGGTGTCAGGTCGCAGTTGAAAGAACCAATTCAATGGGTCTTCAAAAAGGCCGAAAAAGGGGATTTGTTCTTGGAATAGACATTCAGGAAGTCGAGCCAATTCAAGGGTGCCTGATAAGCAATCTGAATTTTATGGATAGTGACGCGGATGAAGCGGTGAAGAAATTGATAGGCGGCAAGGTTGACGTTGTCATGTCCGATATGGCGGCCGCATCTTCCGGACACAGGCAAACCGATCATTTGAGAATTATATCTCTTTGCGAAGCCGCGGCCGAATTTTCGTTTGATGTGCTGGAGGAAGGTGGAGCGTTTATTTCGAAGGTGCTGGCTGGCGGTGCGGAAGGCGAATTGCAAAAACTCCTGAAAAAAAGCTTCGGCATGGTCGCAAATTTCAAACCTCCGGCTTCGCGTGCCGACAGTTCGGAAAAATATGTTGTCGCCACAGGATACCGCGGCAGGTAAAGGCATTTTCCCATGGGGAAATTTTTTCCATGCAATCCAGGAACGGATTTCGGTCTGCCAGCTCATCAAAACGCATATGTTGCTAAAATTGCGGTTCGTGTAATCTGCCTGATTTTCAGGAAATGAAGTCAAGCGCCGGATATTCAGTCAGGTGACCAAATTCAAATATCGGCATCTTGAGTAAATCAGATGTCCCGAACCGTTTCTCGAAGCAGAGTCATGCGAAGAATTTCAGCTTCATTAAACTGTTCATGCTTAAGGTCGGCGGTCACGCCCTGGAGAATGGCCAGCCTTATATCATCGTCTGTAGCGGAAGAGGGATCCTGTTCGCTGGACATTTCCCTTATAAGGGTTTCGACATTTACTCCCGCGGCGAAACTGGTCAATTCAATCGTTGCCTCATCAGGCCCCAGCCGAACGCTCAATTTAAGTTTTCCGGCTTTTGAATTGTCATTCTCGCGCAGAAATATAAAGGCCTCTTCGGCCGCAAGTGTCAGTCTGTAAAGATCCTTTCCTGTCCAGCCCGCTTGTTTCGCCGTGTTCGATACAAAGGCCAGGGAACTGAAAAGTCCTTCATCTGTCAATTCCGCTATATGCTGGTAGAGCCGCTTGTTTTTAAGTGTAATAAGCAAACTCAGCAAAATTGCCGAAGTTCCTCCCGCTGTTACGCCCGTGCCGAAAAAGTCCGCGAGCCCCTGCGGCAGGAGACCGTCAAATATCTGCTTGTTTTGAAAGCCCAGACCGATCCAAAAGGAAATTCCGAAGATGAGCGCTTTATCGTATGGCAGGCCGTCGGAAATAACAAGACGGATGCCATGCAGAAAAAGAAAAACCATCAGTGGGCAGACAAATCCGCCAAGCACGGGTTCGGGTATTGATTGCAGCAGGGCGGACAGTTTGGGAAAAAAAGCAAGAACCACCAGTAACAGGCCACCATATATGGCCACCCGTCTTGATGCCACGCCGGTAATGTCAAGAATGGCCACGGATGTTGAGTAGGTTGTGTTTGGGAGAGTGCATGCGAGCCCGCTCAGGAAGTTTCCAAGCCCATCGACATTCACCGCGCCCTCGACCAGACGATAGTCGGTCGTTCCAACTGTTTTGCTTGAAGCATGCTGAATGGCGACAGCGTGATCATATGTTTGAAACGTCCCCACTATGGTGACAATGACAAATGCCGGCAGCAATGTCCAGAATGAGCTGGAAAACGAAAAGTCCAAACCGGGCCAGCCATTGGACGGCAATCCGACAATCGGCGCAGAGACAACCTTGTGAAAATCGACAAGCCCAAAATAATATGCGCAGATGTATCCGGTAAACAATGCGATCATGGGAGCCCAGAGCCGTGATTGACCACTTGTGTAAAAAGATATCCCAAGCAGTACGATAACGGTGAGGATGGCTATCCACATTGGTGATCTGGGTGATGCATCGGAGCCTTCGGGCAGGCTTGACACCATTTCAAAGCCAATGGGCATTACCATAAGGGCAATCATGCAGATGATTGTACCGCGCACCGTTGGCGTGATAATTGCTCGAAACATTGAAAGATTTCCCGCCATCAGAAACTGAACCAAAGCCGAAATTATCACCAGTGTTCCAAGCAAAGGCAGGCCGCCCATGTTCAATGCAAGGACTGATATTGCAATAAAAGGCCCGGAAGTGCCCATGAACAGCGCATAACCCGATCCAAATTGCCCTATTGGTCTTGCCTGTATAATTGTTGTAAGTCCGCATATGACAAGGGCTGCAAAAATGGCCCAGTCAGCTTGGGATGCTTTCATGTCCGTGGCACTGAGCACTATAACCGGAGTTAAAACAATTCCGCCAATGATCATGGAGACTGTTTGCAACCCAATGATTGCCGACAATATGTGAGGGGGCTTGTCGTCAGCTTCGTATAACAGATGCAATGTTTCCGGGTTTGGCTTTGCCATTAGACTGCCTTGCATTTAAATCTTTGGAGCAACTTGCAAATTATGATTTACACTGAATTTAGTGCCCATATCGGGCATTTTTTTTGCGGTTTTCCCGGGCCTGGGGATCTCTCCGTGGTATAATGGGTCTTGCAAACAACAAAATACGCGAAAGGAGACCCCGCCATGCCCGTTGCCAACACCATATCCGACATCTGGTGCCGGTTTCAAGAGAAATTGTCCCCCGCCCTGACGGAAATTCCCGGTCCGCTTTCCGACCGCCACCAAAAGCTCTTGGCCATGCTCGAGTTCGCCACGCCGGAGGCGCTTCTTCCGGCCGAAGGGCGGCTGCGCGAGCGTCTTATGGACCCGGCTTGAGCATGGCCGCATTGGGTCTGCAACCTGTTGTTGTGAAGAACGGGGAGGAAACGGGCGTTGCCTCTTGAGAGCCGGGCCGCAGGCGAACGTCCCCATGCCGGGACGCGGTCCCCGAAGATGTCGACGGGCCACTTGCTGCCGAACCGTCGTGTTCGAGCGCGCTTTCAAGATGGACAATCATGTAGGCGGCCGGTTTTAGGGCCCACCGAGCAGACCACGAACGGAAGCGCCTTTCCCGGCCTGACCGCCGCGCCTCTTGTCACAGGTGCCTGCATGCCGTTGCCAGGTAATCGGCACGGTTATGACAGATTCCGCTCTTGACTTCAGGGCACCATTAAGGAAATGGCTCTTTGGTAAATTGGATTGATATTATCGCAATATGCATGAAGTTGATTCAAATGCCATCGAACGCCGCATTTTGTTTTTTGACTTTTTTTCGGTAGGAATGCAGCACTGGTTCCGTGTAGCCTGATGGCTGGTCGGCTCCCTTTAAAATCAAATCCCTGGCAGCGGCAAAGGCCGGGCCATTATAATTTGGGGCCATTGGACGATATGCTGGATCACCCGCGTTTTGGCTGTCCACTTTTTCCGCCATCCGCTTCAGGCTATTCATGACTTCCTCTTCGGTTACAATGCCGTGCAACAGCCAATTTGCCAGCAATTGAGAACTGATTCGCAAAGTTGCCCTGTCTTCCATCAGGGCTGTGTCATTTATATCGGGAACCTTTGAGCATCCAATGCCCTGATCCACCCAGCGGACAACATATCCCAATATCGACTGGCAGTTGTTGTCGAGGCCGTGAAGGATTTCCCGTCCCGAAAGATTACGTCCCGTCATGACCGGAGGCGTCAGAAGATTCGACATTGAAGCCTTCTCGCGTTTTTCAATCTCTTTCATTTGGGAAAAAACGTCAACTGCATGGTAGTGAGTTGCGTGAAGCGTAGCCGCTGTCGGGGACGGCACCCAGGCCGTATTCGCACCGGACCTGGGGTGCCCGATTTTTACCTCGAGCATTTCCGCCATGTCATCCGGCTTCGCCCACATGCCCTTTCCGATTTGCCCGCGTCCAATCAGGCCCGTTTCCAGTCCGGTTTCCACATTTCCGTTCTCGTATGCGTCAAGCCATGGGGTGGATTTCATCTCCTCCTTTGGAATTACCGGGCCGAGATGCATGACCGTATGGATTTCATCGCCGGTTCTGTCAAGAAAACCGGTGTTAATGAACACAATTCGATTCTTGACCTTTCGCATGCACTCGTACAGATTTACGGATGTGCGGCGCTCCTCATCCATAACGCCGAGTTTTACAGTGTTTTTTGGCAGTTTCAGGATTTTCTCGACTGATTCATAAAGCCTGTCCGCAAAGACGACTTCATCGGGGCCATGCATTTTGGGTTTCACGACATATATGGAACCGGTGGCTGAATTTCGGTTGCGATCGCGTTTTCGATCATGAAGCCCCGCCGAGACCGTGTAGAGCGCATCCATAATCCCTTCAGGCGTTTCCCGCCCATCAAGTAAAACGGCGTCCGTGGTCATGAGGTGTCCCACATTGCGAACAAGAGCCAGCGAACGTCCCTTTAAGAAAATTTGATCCCCGTTTGGCGAAGTTAGCTCACGGTCTTCTGAAAGCTCGCGTTTGACAATTTTCCCGTTTTTTTCGAAACTTTCGCTGAGCGTTCCATTCATGAGACCGAGCCAATTCGAGTAAGCCAGAACCTTGTCTTCAGCGTCAACCGCGGCAACCGAGTCCTCGCAATCGTGAATTGCGGTCAATGCGCTCTCAAGAACAACATCGCATATGCCGGACCGGCTCTGCGCGCCAACTGGATGTTTGCGGTCAATTACAAGCTCGATATGCAACCGGTTGTGGCGCAGAAGATAATTTGCCCGGCAGCCATCTTCCGAATATCCCGCAAAATCGCACCCATCGGAAAACAAAACCTCACTGCCTCCGATTACGGCAACCAGGTTGGCGCCGGAGCGGCGATAGGACGTTGCGTCCTTGTGGAAACCGCCGGCAAGCGGAATGCTCCTGTCAAGAAAATCAGCGGCCCATTCGACCACTTTTGCGCCGCGAACAGGATCATATGCGTTGCCGTCCGCGCTTCCGGGAACTGCATCGGTTCCATATAGGGCATCATACAGCGATCGCCAGCGCGAGTTTGCCGCATTTAGCGCGTAGCGGGCATTCGTAACGGGCACCACAAGCTGCGGTCCGGCCAAATGCGCAATTTCCGGGTCGACATTTTCGGTGCCCACCTGAAACTTCTCGCCGCGCGGTGCAATGTATCCGATGGACTCAAGCATTTTTTTGTAGCTGCCGAGATCAAATGCCGCGCTCTTGTTGTTCCGAGACCATTCGTCAATTTCATCTTGAAGCCGTTTTCTTTCCCTAAGCAGCGCGGCGTTTTCTGGAGCAAGTCGCCGAAGCAGCGATTCATATCCCGACCAGAATTCTTCGGCGCCTGTCCCGGTTCCGGGCAGAAGGCTTTGCTCTGTAAAATCAACCAGGGCTTCGGCAATTTCCAATCCATATCTGCTGACATATTTCACGGTTCGCTCCATGCGGTTCTTTAAGGGCATATCGCCTATATTGCATTGGCGCCCCTCTTGTAAAGTGAAGTATGAGCGCGTTGAATTATAAAATGCCGGATTTCGGTGCGCTTCAGGAATCGGGCAAGGGAATGGCATCGGACCATATGGAAAGACATGGCGAACGGTTAAATGATTATTGAAAATCGCATCAAACCGGGTAGGCGCGGCATGAAAAGAGAAAAAGATAATAGCAATCAATTAAATCAATGACTTAAAAAGTCATTTGGCGGAGAGACAGGGATTCGAACCCTGGGTGGGCTTGCACCCACAACGGTTTTCGAGACCGCCCCGTTCGACCGCTCCGGCACCTCTCCGAAAATTATGCTTCAAGCTGATCTACTATGCATTTCCTGCAGGAACAAGAGACAAAAACGAGATCATTACCGCACTTGTTCAGGTTGATCGAATAATGTTGCAATCACCACACAGATAAAATCAAAGACGGCATGTCAATGCCGCGTTATGGGGCAAATCACATAATTTGAAAAACGTTTACTTTGGCTATTGACATGAAAACGAGATTGAAACATATGTCGCTTTCCCATTGCCATGTCTTCGCAAGGCATGAAATTTCGCTTGAAAAGAGCGCGCGGTTCGAGGTGGAAATATCCGGAAACTCCCGAAACGGGGACCATAGGACGCGAAAGAGAAAAGGGTGAATCTTATGTTTGCGGTTCTAAAAACCGGTGGCAAGCAATACATCGCATCTCCAGGCGAATTTATTAGCGTTGAAAAACTTGATGCCAAAACCGGGGATAAGTTTCTGTTCAACGAGATCCTGTTTCTTGGAGGCGATCCCGTTCAGATAGGCAAGCCATTTCTTGAAGGGGTGGTGGTCGAGGGTGAAATTCTCGATCAGATAAAAGCCGACAAGGTCATACACTTTGTTAAACGTCGCAGAAAACACGGAAGCAAGCGTACCAAGGGCCATAGACAGCGGCTGACGGTTGTCTCGATAACCAGGATTATAAAAGACGGTGTTGTGATTGCGTCTGAAGAACCTGATTTGGCTGTTGACGAAATTTCGGATGAAAACGCGGAAATGCTTTCGGCTGCAAATCAGGATGCGGAATCCATGGCTCAAGATGATGTCAATCATGATGGCCAATCGGCGACTGGAGATGAAGCCCATGAGGATGACAATGTCACGGAGGCTTTGGAATCCGAAAACCGCGATGAAGTTGACGATGCGGATCAATCCGGGGAATTGGAGCCGGCGGATGAAGATTTGGGTGGGGAGCAGAAGTAATTATCGGCTTGACATTATGCGCTCGGGCTGGAAAAAGGCGGTGTGTTGTGCATCTCTGCGGCAGGCCGTGTTGTTGTAGTCAAATGCAGATGATTGGTTGTCATTAAACGGGAACGTTAAATTAGATAAAATGGCATGACCCGGCATGACGAAATATTAAAAGAGGAAAAAATGGCACATAAGAAAGCGGGTGGTTCGTCACGTAATGGCCGCGACTCGATTGGCAGAAGACTTGGCGTTAAAAAATACGGTGGAGAAGCCGTTATCCCGGGGAACATCATTATTCGCCAGCGCGGGAACAAGTTCTGGCCGGGCGAGGGCGTCGGGCAAGGTAGGGACCATACCATTTTCGCCACAATCGGGGGTGCGGTGAAGTTTCACAGGGGACTTAAGGGCCGAACCTTCATTTCGGTTGTTCCGATGCCAGAGGGTGCGCACTAGGCCGATTCATCCATATAGAAATTCAATGGGGATCGGCGGCGGCCGGTCCCCTTTTCTTTGAGAGACAGTATAATGAGTGTTGCAATAGGCGGCTTTCTCGTGTTTGGCGCTTCCCAGGTGGGAACGCCCGGGCCTGCAAACATGGTGCTTATGTCCGCAGGCGCGCGATATGGATTTCGTTCCGCGCTGCCTTTCGTTTGCGGAGTGGTGCTTGGCAAGCAGCTTATTATATGGCCCATCGGTTTCGGTTTGATGGAACTTGCTCAGATTTATCCCTTCGCGTTCCAGATTCTGAAATGGGTGTGCGTTGCCTATATTTTCTGGCTTGCGTGGAAAATAGCAAACCTGCGCTTTGGAAGCAGGGAGGGCCTTTCAAGAGCGCCCGGCTTTTGGGACGGACTTGCGGTGCACCCGGTAAATCCAAAGGCCTGGGCCATGATCGTTACCGGGTTTACCAGCTTTACAAGTCCGGGCACGCCGGCTTTCACGGCAACGGCAACAATCGCGGGATGTCTCCTGCTGCTTCAGATTGTGCTGCATCCGATATGGACGTACGCGGGTGACTGGATTGCCCGAAAACTGGCCGGCTCCGCCGCCGAGAAATATCTTATGTGGACCTTGTCCGTGGCAACGGTTGCATCGGTGATGTTTGTGATTTTTGGAGGGGAAGTATTATGATGTTGAAAGTAATCGAGAAACAACCGGTTATAAAAGCCACTGAATTTGACATGAGACCGCTAAGGTTTTCCGATGCGGGATTGATCGAATTGGCCATGAGTGATGGGCGGGTTGCAAAAAACACATGCTCAATTCCGCATCCACTGCCACCGGGTTCGGCAATGGCGATGATAGAGCGCGCGGACAGAGATGATCGCAAAGTCGACATGTGGGCCATGGATGGGACAAAAACGGGTCTTGAAGAGGTAATGGGACTTGTGAGTCTGGCCCGTATTGATTGCGGGCAGTCGGAAATCAGCTACTGGGTGTCACCTGCATACTGGAATACAGGCGTTGCCTCCTCTGCAGTCGAAACTCTTTTGGAGACAAATCCCCAAAACTGCAGGACAATTGTGGCCAGTGTATTTCAGGACAATCCCGCATCGGCGCGTGTGTTGACAAATTGCGGGTTCGAATATCTTGGCGACGCGGAGGCGTTCTGCATTGCAAGGGGAAACAAAGTTCCGACATGGACGTATACCATAAGACTGGATTGTGGCGAAAATGCAAGTTAAGCAGGTGCAATGAAATTTCTCGATCTTGCAAAAATATATGTGCGGTCCGGATCGGGCGGTGCGGGTTGCATAAGCTTTCGAAGAGAGAAATACGTTGAATATGGCGGGCCTGACGGAGGTGATGGCGGCCATGGCGGCGCGGTTTGGGTTGAAGCGGTCGAAGGCTTGAACACGCTTATCGACTTCCGTTATCAGCAGCATTTTTTTGCCAGAGACGGCCGTCCGGGAATGGGGCGTCAGAGATCTGGAAAAAAAGGCGACGACATCACGCTGAAAGTGCCGGCGGGTACCGAGATTCTTGATGAGGACAAAATCACGGTAATCGCCGATATGGTGCGGGTTGGAGATCGGGTTGAACTGGCTCGAGGGGGCAATGGAGGCTTTGGAAACCTGCATTTTAAATCCTCTACCAATCAGGCGCCCAGACATTCCAATCCAGGTCAGCGGGGAGTGGAAAGAACATTATGGCTGCGACTCAAGCTTATTGCGGATATCGGATTGCTGGGCTTGCCAAACGCCGGAAAATCCACGTTTCTTTCCGCTATCTCAAATGCCCGTCCCAGAATAGCGGACTATCCGTTCACCACTCTGCATCCCAATCTCGGTGTTGTTGGGGTTGATGACACGGAATTTGTCATGGCGGATATCCCTGGACTAATAAAAGGCGCACATGAAGGGAAGGGGATCGGAGACCGTTTTCTTGGCCATGTCGAGCGGTGCTCGATATTGCTGCATTTGCTGGATTGCACAAATGAGAACATTGCGGAGGATTACAGAACCATCATTCGGGAACTCGAGGCCTATGGGGGGATGCTCGCGAAAAAGCCGAGAATAACCGTGCTTAACAAGATAGATGCAATTGATGAAAATCGGAGACAAATCCTTCGAATTAAGTTGCGGGAAGCCACTGCCGACCCGGTCATGATGATGTCGGGCGTTTCAAAAGAGGGGGTTCTTGAAGTTTTAAGAGAAGCCAGAAGGCGCATTGATGATCGGCGCGCTGTGGAGAACTCACTTAAATCCGAGTCGAAACCATGGCAACCGTGAGCGAGTCGAAAAGGCTTGTTATAAAGATTGGCTCATCACTGCTGGTGGATAGCTTAAAAGGATCCTTGCGACATAAATGGTTGAACGCGCTAGTTGAAGATGTCGCATGGGTCAGATCAAGGGGAACCGCTGTCATTCTTGTCTCCTCCGGATCGATTGCGCTTGGCAGGGTTGCGCTCGGTCTTCCCGAAAAAAGCTTGACGTTGGAACAGTCGCAGGCCGCCGCGGCGGTAGGTCAGATTGAATTGGCGCGAGCCTATGCGGAATCATTGTCTAAAAGAGAACTTAAGGCGGCTCAACTGCTTGTGACACTTGAGGACAGCACAGACCGCAGGCGCTATCTCAATACCCGGGCGACTATCGAGCAATTGCTGGAATTGGGTGTGGTTCCCATTGTTAACGAAAACGACACTGTTGCAACGGATGAGATTCGCTATGGAGACAATGACAGGCTTGCCGCGCAGGTTGCCGTAACGGCTGGAGCCGATTTGCTGATTTTGCTGAGCGATGTCGAGGGGCTGTACTCTGAAAATCCAAAACTCAATCCAAATGCGGTTCGCATTGACATTGTTGAATCAATAACCCCGGAGATCGAAGCCATGGCCGGCGGGGCGGACACAGGTCTTGGCAAAGGAGGCATGAAGACAAAAATAATTGCGGCGCGAACCGCTACATCTGCCGGCTGCGACCTGGCAATAACTGAAGGAACAAAACCAAATCCGGTGCGGAGATTGCATGAGGGTGCGCCTTCAACCTGGTTTGCCGCCCAGGGCGATCCAAAGCAAAAGCGAAAAGCATGGATATCCGGAATGAAGCCAAAGGGAAAGATCAAGGTTGATTCTGGCGCGGTCAAGGCGTTGGAAAATGGTGGCAGTCTTCTCGCGGCCGGTGTAACAGATGTAATCGGGCGTTTTTCACGAGGCGATCCGGTAGAAGTCCTGGACGACTCGGGCAACATGCTTGGTCAGGGTCTTATACGATACGACGCACTTGATGCCGACAGAATATGCGGTCTTCGAACCGGGGAAATCACAAGGGTGTTGGGCTATCCGGCAAGAGGCCCATTGATTCATCGTGACGATCTGGTGTTTTAGTGTTATCCGATTAAACGCAAACGGAATGGACGCAATGAAAGACTTTGATGACATTTTCACGCTAATGAAAGGCATCGGCGAAGCCGCAAGGGAAGCGTCGCCAATGCTGGCTACCGCAAGTTCCGATTGCAAGTGCAAGGCTCTTGAAAATGCCGCTGAAGCAGTGGACTCGAATCGCCTGAAAATAATTGAAGCCAACAAAAGGGATATGGAGTTTGGAGAGCAAAAGGGTTTGTCAGGCGCAATGCTGGACAGGTTGAGGCTCGACAACACCCGTATAGATGACATGATAGGCGGTCTTCTTGCAGTCGCGGCGCAGGAAGACCCCGTTGGAAGAATATTGTCCGAATGGCAAATGGAAAGCGGTCTGCGTATAAAGCGAGTTCAAACGCCGCTCGGGGTGATAGGCGTGATATATGAAAGCCGCCCGAATGTTACCGCCGACGCTGGCGCTCTTTGCCTAAAGGCGGGCAATTCCGTAATACTTCGCGGAGGTTCGGAAAGCCATAATTCTTCTGCGGCAATTCACGATTGCCTTGTTCACGGATTGAAATCCGCCGGTCTTCCAGAGTGCGCGATTCAATTTGTTCCGACTCGCGACAGGGCCGCCGTTCAGGAAATGCTTGCAATGACGGAATTCATAGATGTTATCGTGCCTCGGGGCGGGAAGGGCCTTGTTGGTCTTGTACAGAGAGAGGCGAGAGTGCCTGTATTTGCTCATCTGGAAGGCGTTGTTCACGTTTACATTGACAGCCATGCCAATTTCGAGAAGGCAATGAGAGTGGTCGTAAACGCCAAGACACGCCGTACTGGAATATGCGGCGCAGCGGAATGCCTTCTGATTCACCGCAATGTACTGGACAGCATAGGTATACCGGTCATCAGGTCATTAATTGACAAGGGGGTGGAAGTGCGTGGCGATGACAGTCTTCTAGGGATCGATAATGTGGTGCCCGCCAGCGATGAAGATTGGGGCAGGGAATATCTTGACATGATAATTGCCGCAAAAGTTGTTGACAACATTGATGATGCGATTTTCCATATTCGGCGGCACAATTCCAGTCATACCGATTGCATCATTACCGAGGATGACATTTCAGCATCGCGTTTTTTCAGCGAAATTGACAGCGCGATACTTATGCGCAATGCATCAACCCAGTTTGCCGACGGAGGCGAATTCGGAATGGGCGCGGAAATTGGAATCGCCACCGGCAAGATGCATGCAAGAGGGCCCGTCGGTTCGGGGCAGTTGACCAGCTTCAAATATCTTGTAGAGGCGGACTGTGCGATTCGTCCCTGATATGACATGATAAATCTCAATGCGTTTCTCGAGCCCGGATTTCTGGTGAGGCATCCCGATCATCCCGAATGGGGAACAGGTCAGGTTCAATCCAATGCTGGGGACAAGATAACCGTTAATTTTCAGGAGGTTGGAAAAGTGGTTATTCACGGCTCCCGCATTGTTCTGGATCACGTAGATGAATGAGTGAGTTATTTGAAAAATGGTGACGCATATGGCCCTGCATTCAGATATGGCAAATCATGCCGGCTTAAGCATGTTTTCATTCGAATCTTCATTGCCGCCTTTATGCCACGGCTGAATTCGAGAAAGATTGATATGGGTTTAAATGTCGCAAAAATCTCAATTGGCTTAACATCTGGAATCGCGAAAAAAGATGCTTTCGGATGATTCGCGATTTATTGTCCGTCTAGCGGAAACCGAAGAAGATATACTTGCGGCGCAACGTTTGCGCTACGAGGTGTTTGTGAAAGAGCTGGGGGGCGACGGCCCACTTGTGGATCATGACAGAAAACTCGAGCGCGACAAATTTGACCCCTTTTTTGACCATTTAATCCTTAAGGATAGAAATCAGGGAGAGAATGTTGTGGGAGCATATCGCGTTTTGCGGGATGATCAGGCCGAAAATGCAGGCCAGTTCTATTCTGAAGACGAGTATGATTTGTCCATTTTGAAGAAATCGAAACGAAAACTTATGGAACTGGGCCGTTCATGCGTTGCCTCGGAATATAGAGGCGGGGAGGCGATGTACCACCTGTGGAGCGGTTTGGCCGCATATGTGATCAGGCACAAGATTGACATTCTCTTTGGTGTTGCGAGTTTCCACGGGACAAATCTGGAGACATTGGCGAAACCCTTGTCGCTTCTCCATCACCGGCATCTGGCTCCTGAAAATTTGCGTGTAAAGGCCCGTGGAGAGCATTTTCAGCGAATGGACCTGGTTGACGAACCGGACCTCGACAATCGAAGGACAATGCTTGAAATTCCCGCATTGATAAAGGCATATCTCCGACTTGGAGGATTTGTCGGGGAAGGGGCCTACATCGACAGGGAATTCAACACCATTGATGTATGCCTTGTTATTGACACGTCACTGCTAAACCATCGCCAGAAGCTGATTTATTCCAAGGGCGTGGAAGATTGAAACCGACCTGGGAATCAGATGGTTACCCGACACCAAAAAAAATTGGCCCGTTTGGATGGTTGCTGGTTGCCGTGCGGGGACCTGCACTTGCGCTGGCTCTGACTCTTGGCGTCATTGTTAAAATCACAATTCGCATGGTGGAAATTCCGTTTTTTGGCATAAATCGTCCCGTGTCCCCGTATGTCACTCAGATAACGTGCAAAGCGGGACTGCTAATTCTTGGAATCCGCCGACGAATAATTGGGTCAAACATGACTGACCCGGGGGCCTTTGTGGCGAATCATGTGTCATGGATTGATATACTGACGCTGAATTCTTCGGTTAGAATGTATTTTGTATCAAAATCGGAGGTGGAGGGTTGGCCTCTATTCGGGTGGCTGGCAAAATTGACCGGAACCGTGTTCATCAATCGGATGCCGAAGGAGGCGAGAAAGCAAAAGTCCATATTTGAAAACCGCCTTGCGGCAGGTCACAAACTGTTGTTTTTTCCGGAGGGAACAAGCACGGACGGTATTCGGGTCCTTACGTTCAAATCGACTCTTTTTGCGGCTTTTTTCAATCAGAAGCTTCGAGAAAAGATATCCATTCAGCCTGTTAGCGTTGTCTATCATGCGCCTTTTGGGGAAGATTCAAGGTTTTACGGCTGGTGGGGCAATATGGGGCTGGGAGAACACATGCTTCGAATGCTTGCCCAGCCCAGGCACGGGCATGTAAAGATTGTTTTTCATCAGCCTTTGAAAATATCCGATTATTTAGACCGCAAGGCATTGGCCGCCGCTGCAGAGCAGGCGGTCAGGAGCGGAATGCCGAGTGAATGTAGCGGAACCGACTAACCAATTGCGCCCGCAAGCCTTGTCAATTCGGCAGCGGGATTGTCTGAACGCCAAATTTCCCGACCTATTGCCAGAAAATCAACAACCGGTGCCAGATTTTGAATATGACGAGTGCTCATGCCGCCTTCGGCAACAACCGGCAATTCAATCATTTGCGACCACCATTCAAACAGATCGAATTCAGCGCAACTTCCATCACCGAGCTGCGATGTGGCAATAGGGCCGAAACTGATGTAATCCGCTCCCGCTTCACCTGCATTAATGCCATCATGACGTGATGATCCGCAAAAGCTGCCAACAATTGCATCTGATTTAAGAGCATTTCTCGCCTTGCGCACCATTCTAACGCCGTCGGTTAAATGGACACCGTCAAGCCCGAGATTTTCCGCAAGCAGAAAATGCGTCTCGATAACCACTGGAACATCGCGTTCGTGCGCAACTGTACGGCATGCGTCCGCCGCACGGCAAATTGCGGATTCCTCCTGCGTTGCGAGGGAAAGGCGGAGACAGGCGACCGGTTGTCCATCCAGCACTCTTGCAAGAGTTTCGGGAAATCTGAAAACGTCGATCTCCCTGGGTGATATGAGATAGATGCCGGGTATTTCGTCAATGCTCATATTTTGCAAAATCCTTTGATTTCCCGCCCTATATCGGTCCATGCAGGCCGTGTCCACTTCTCTTGCAATTGACTTTTGAGATGACGACATCGGAAATGCGACATTCATATCATCGGCATTGGCAGTCATTTGTTTGCGCTGCTATTGATAAATGGCGCCACCGGGCGGTAATCCGCATGACACCGGCAGGTTGAGAGGTCTGCAAGCATCGGAGATTGCAAATTGTCATTTGAAGCCAGATTGAAATTTGTACTTGTAAGACCGCAAATGGGCGAAAACATAGGCGGCGCGGCAAGAGCAATGTTGAATTTTGGACTTGATCGCATGGTGATAGTCAACCCGCGCGATGGCTGGCCAAATGCAAAGGCCGTTAAAATGGCAAGCGGCGCAGGCAGAGTTCTTGATCAGGCCATTGTTGTCGACAATGTCCCTGCGGCACTGGGAAACAGCCATTACGTGTTGGCCACAACGGCCCGGCCAAGGGGATTGACAAAAGAGGTCTTAAATCCAGATGCGGCCATGATGGAGGCAATTCGGCGTATTCGCGACGGTCAGCGGGTCGCTGTTCTTTTCGGCCCCGAACGCTCAGGTCTGGAAAACGGGGAAATCGCGAGATCAAATGCAATCATATCTGTTCCGGTTAATCCGAATTTTCCCAGTTTAAATCTCGCGCAATGCGTCTTGCTTTGCGCATATGAATGGGCACAGGCGAGAGAAAATGCGGACATGAATGCACGAGATGCAGATGTTTCAGACCTTGCCAGCCAAAATGATATCGAGAAACTTGCGGATCATTACGAGGATCGACTTAACGAGTTTGGTTTTTTCTTTCCTGATGACAAATCGCATATCATGCGCATTAATCTTCGGAACATGTGGAGCAGAATGCCGATGAAGCAAGCAGATGTGAAAATGTTTCACGGAATTCTTAGACAGATGGTCAGGGGAAATAGCGACAAAAATGAAAACCCGTGATCGCAAAATTGCCATAGATGATCATAAAGATCCGTCTGCCCTCACGGGATCTTATAAGGATCGGTGCCCTCAAACGGGCGCGGTTCAGGAGGGGTTTATGAGTCATCACCCTCTTTCTTGAACGAAGGCTCTTCCTTATTCAACGTTTTGTTCAAGCTCTGCCGGATCAAGTCCCCCGCGGCACAGAATATAGTTTTGAAAACTAGGGATCGGGCAGGTCAGCCCCCCGGTCTCTGGGTTCTCCTCCAACGCCCCGCAATGAATAAGATGAGTCACGTAGGAGTGTGAAGACTCCTCACTCGGCACGCGCCATGCACTGCCGGGTTCAGCGCCGTTGTAGGTTTCGACGACATCCACGACTTGACTAATGGGCAAACCGACTCCAGTGCGATCTGCACGCGCGGCTTCATAAAGCACTTGTGCCGTTAATTTAGAGGAATATTTCATCACCTCGCTGTATTGCGCGCCGTAGTAGCCGTGTCGGAGTGTGTCTGAACGGAGCTGAACCGCGTTCCAATCCGCTATTTTATCGGCATGACCATCGACTCCCTTGACAAGGAGGGCTTCTGCCAAGGCCTGCTGTGCCCAGTGCACATGACGCGGCCAACCGTCGGTTTTGGCCATGAGGGCATCAATCTGTGAACGACACGAACCGATTTTGATGTGAAAGTGATCACACCATTCCTCTGTTAATTCATGCCGTTCTTCTACAGAAAAACATCCCAGTGAATAAGGAGAAAGACCATGCGTCAGACCCATGGAGCGGATCACGGAATTGGTATCGCCCAGTCCTGCCAAGACGAGGGTTATCGGCAAACCCGTCGAGGCGTCGTGGATGTTTCTGAGTAAAATGGCATGATCACGATCTTTATCGGTCGGTAAACGTTGGATTTCATCAACGGCGAGAATAATGACGGATGTCCAATTCTCACTCGGGCATTTTGTGGCGAGATCGCTTATGTCAGTAGGAACGTTTGATGTGAATAAAGTCTTTAGATCAATGCTCATACCAAATCCACCGACTGTAGGAACGTATGATGACCATTTATGACCAAACTTTAACAGGGCTTCGCTCCAACCAGACGATGTTGCTATGCCTGCATATGCAATTGCTTGCAAGACCTTGGGAATATGCTTGGTTACATCTGATTCTGAAGCATGGACAACGCGAACATTATTCTCGTCAGATGAACGTTTATCTATCTCACCTAGAACCGAACTCTTTCCCGCGCCGGGCGCACCCGTGATAACAGTGGTGTTGCCGGGGATCCCGCTTTTTCGGTCGGATGTGCGGGCGGCCTTTGTGAGAACATGTTTTAGGATATCCTGTCGACCGGTAAAGACTGGGGGATGGTCTTTCTCGCCATCATCCACAAAGTTCTGCAAAGCGTCTCTCTGAAATGAGGTCATCAATCTTCCCCCTTCTCATCATCAGGGTGGTGAGGATGCAATTGTGACATTACAATTCTCTACTTAGAGATAAACTTCTAAAAATGTAAGACGTTTTTCTTTTATGTTGCTGAAACAGCGCCCGTGTGGGCGACTTAAAGTCTTTTGGCTCTTGTAACATCCCATGTTATAAGTGGATTTTGAACGTCAAAACCGCTTGAGCAAAACGACGAGACGTTTAAGTGAACCAAAAAACAAGACCGAAGATCTGTTCAGGTTGCCCAGAATCTTTAAGAGATCATGCTCACCCTGTTAAACTTGGGCTAAGAGATTTTAGTGGGATCATCGTCTTAGTAAACGGGCGGTTTGGGTTCAGGAGGATGATAATCACCATTGACCGTCATCCCACCATTCCCATGACGGCAATGGATCCGCCCACTCAGAATCCCTTCGGCACGGATGGCTGCATCGTCCGACCGCTGTGCGGCTAAGGCACCAAAATAATTCACAAGATCACGAAACCCTCCTTCATCAGCCAACTAGAGCGCATTTTTTCTGATAACCTGCTGAAAAACATAATCACGGGATCAATATCTGTCAAATTCTTGATGGACCCCGCGAGGGGAATCCAACGCGCAAACCGCCCGCACTATCACATTTGGAAGAAGGCCAGGATCGGCAGGATATTCTACCGGACAGCCGCGCCCTACACGCATCGGCAATCGGCGCAACGGGCCGTCAAGAAGCTGGGCTTGCCCCGCGGTGACGTGATGGTGTTGGAATGTTGGGATCCGAAGACTGCCCCGCGTATGTCGGCGATTACATGCAACCGTCACCATCGAACCGGACATTGAAGACAACCCGGCTGGCCGTAACCCGGTAGTGCTCTGCGTTGTCAGTCACCATAGGCGGCTAAGTTTTTCCTTAATGCTGATCCGGGATTTCGCCCTATGGGTTAATGATGCACGTTCCGTCGCTGTCTCTACGCCAAAAACTTTTTCAAAAACCCTCGTAAACAATTGAATAATTTAATAATAAAATTAGCGGGAATTACTGCCGGAGTCATCGAAGGAATTGAATTCCAGGACGAAATCAAATAATTTAGGGAATCAGCCTGATCTAGCCGTTGCCCAGTTTCCGGCATAACCCATTGCATTTTACAATAGCCGCATATATCAAGACGCAGTGTATCTTTTAAGGTGATAAATGAATGGCAAGAGAAACATTTTTCAGGAAGTGGGCGGCGATTTCAACAAAAATCGCAAGTCGGAAGGTGGCATAATAGATTCCGGTAGACGACGTGCGCAAAAGCTGATTCGAATCTGGTTAATGACGCTGCTTTTCCTTGTTGTCCTGATGATTGTCATAGGCGGTCTGACCCGTTTAACGGACAGCGGACTGAGCATAACGGAATGGAATCCCGTTACGGGTGCTCTACCGCCAATGAACGCTAACGGCTGGCAGGTGGAATTTGAAAAATACCGGCGAATACCGGAATATAATCTGCAAAACAAAGGTATGTCGCTTGATGAATTCAAGGTCATATTCTGGTGGGAGTGGGGCCACAGGCAATTAGGTCGTTTTATTGGTCTGGTGTGGGCAGCGGGTTTCGTGGGATTTCTCGCGTTTGGAAAAATTCCACCGGGATGGACCGGACGTTTGTTGATCCCGGGCATACTGGGAGGTGTGCAGGGATTGATCGGATGGTGGATGGTGAAGTCCGGTCTGACCGGTGAAATGCTGGATGTGGCAAGCTATCGTCTGGCGGTACATTTGGGACTGGCGTTCGTCATTGCGGGACTGTTGTTCTGGTACATCATGGCTTTGTCCAGAGAAAGCCTAGATCTTGTCCAGGCTCATCGATACAGGGAAAAAAATCTTTCCATTATGTCGGTCGGATGGCTGCACTTGGTTTTTGCCCAAATTTTAATTGGGGCACTTGTGGCCGGAATTGACGCCGGAAGAACATATACAGACTGGCCGCTAATGGCAGGTGGAATATTTCCACCCAAGATATGGGATGAAAATCTCGGGTGGCGTAATCTGTTTGAAAATCCTGGTTTGGTTCAATTTATTCATAGAGTGATTGGATATTTCATATTAATATATGCACTTGCGGCATGGAGTTATGGCCGAAAAAGTTCAAACAGGAAAACCGCCGCGGCATTTAATATGGCCTTTATGATTCTGATTGTACAAATTGTTTTGGGTATCGTTACGGTCCTTCACGTTGCGCCATGGTATCTGGCGATAATGCACCAAATTATGGCCATATTGCTTTGGTTGTCGATATTGCGCACAAGATTCTTAAGCGATTTTCCCGTTTTTCAAAAGATAGACAGGATGTGACCATGAACGCGTTTGATGAGTTGATGCGGTTCGCGCGCGAAACCGCCGCATTGCAACAGGTTTACTCCAGATTGTCCTGGGATATGCAGACCTTCATGCCTGCGGGTGCCGCCAATCAGAGAGCTGAGGAATTTGCGGCTATGGAGGCGATTCTTCATTCCCGCAAAACATATCCTCGGGTGGGTGAATGGATGGACAAATCGGAACCGCCGGATGAAGAGGGTGCTGCGAAACTGCGATTAATCCATCGTGAATACAATCGTAAAACCAAGGTTCCGATGGAGCTTTCGATTGCAATCGCTCGGCAAGCCAGCCTGTCGCGGCAATATTGGTTGCAGGCCCGAGAAGAAAGCGACTTTTCGGTTTTTGCACCAGCTTTGAAGAACATCGTGAGTCTAAAATTGGAGGAAGCTTCCGCAGTGGCGGGAGATGGCGACCCTTATGATGTCATGGTCGATGACCATGAACAGGGAATGACTTCCGACAGGTTGGCGGTTATGTTTGATGAAATGAGACCCCGTCTCGTGGCCCTCCGCGAAGCCACTCTGAATTGCGATGTTCCGCCTTGCCTTGAAGGTGGTTTTGACGAGCAAAAACAGATAATGCTGGCTCATGAACTGGCGGAGCTGTTTGGATATGACCTTGATCGCGGTAGAATCGATCTGGCGGTTCATCCATTTAGTTGCGGGTCCGGCGCGGATGTCAGAATTACAACGCGAACGGCATATGACGATCCCTTAAATTGCATTTACTCGACTTTGCATGAAACCGGCCATGCCTGTTACGAGCAGGGTGTTAATGAAGACTATTTTCTCTCTCCACTTGGCATGGGAGCGTCAATGGGAGTTCATGAAAGCCAAAGCCGAATATATGAAAACCAGTTGGGAAGAAGCAGGGCCTTTTGTCATTTTCTTTATGGCAGGCTGCGCGACCTCTTTGGAGAAATAGGGGTATCGGATGAAGATGAATTTTATGCGGCTGTAAATCGCGTAAATAAGGGCTGCATCCGAACGGAAGCGGATGAGGTTCAGTATAATTTGCATATAATGCTTCGGTTTGATCTCGAACGCTCGGTTTTTGCCGGAGACCTTGACATCAATGACATTGAAGAGGCGTGGAACGATAGATTTTCAGCGGATTTTGGTTTTGAAGTGGATGTTCCGACCAATGGCATTTTGCAGGACATACATTGGGCTTATGGCGAATTTGGCTATTTCCCGACCTATACTCTTGGAAACATCTATGCGGGCTGTCTTTACAAGTCGCTTGGGAGTGACATTCCAAATTTGAACGATCAGCTGGCGAATGGCAATCCGGAAGAAGCTACCCGATGGCTCAAGGACAGGGTGCACGTGCTTGGTCGATCGAATGAACCGAATGAAATCATCTCCGGGGCCTGCGGATTTGAACCATCAACTGGACCACTGCTGGATTATATTGAGGAGAAATTCCATGCGCTCTATGACATTTAGAAAATTAAGTGGCGCGAGTTAAACCGGCTTGCCGATTATTCATCGCACAAGCACTATACCATATTTGCAGCAGAACATCCCGCGATTTCCCAATTTGATGATTTAAAAGTCAAATTTCATTATAATATCAATTAGATATAATTTTTTATTCATGTAAATTGCTTTAGAATTTTTTGGAATTTACTTTAGTTAGAAATGATAGAAGCAGAACCGTCACAAGTATTCGCCATACATGATGCATCGTTACAATCGTGGGGCTTGCGTTAAGACTGAGAGCGATAATGGCCATTTCGGTTACGCCGCCAGGGGCATAGCTGATCAGCAGGACGTCAAATGTTTCGCCAGTGATTCTCTCAATCAAAATGGCGCAGATTGAGGCAATGACAAGCATGATTCCCACACTTGCAGCGGAAAGTCCAAAGCCGCGTATCAGCTGAAGTCTTGTAAGTCCCGAGAATCGCATTCCCAGTGAGGCGCCAACAACCACCTGAGCGACATTTACAAGCCATTGCGGGATGTTGAGAGGCAGTATGCCGCTAATTGAAAAAATGGCCGCCGCGGCAATTGGGCCAGTCAGTTGCCAGGCGGGAAAACGCAGCAACTTCCCGAAAACCATTCCGGTCACGCCTGAAAGCGCTATCAAGGGCAGCTGCTGCCATGGCACCTCATCTTTCGCCAGTGTCATGCCCTGCGCACTTCCAACGGGGTGTCCGAGCCAAATGGACATTCCAATTGGCAGCAGTGTCACGACAATTGTAACGCGCAGAAATTGCTGAAGAGAAAGACGAGCAACATTTGCCCCCGCCACTTCTCCAAACGCAATGGACTCGTAAAGCCCGCCGGGTGATGACGAATAAAGCGCGGTCTGCTTGTCGAATCTTCCAATGCGACGGTAAACCACGTAATTTACCGCAAACACAAGCGGCACAAAAATGGTGAGCAGGATAAAGCTTGGAGCAAGTTGAATGGCGGTTTCAAGCAGATCGGATGTGACGCCGGTTCCGATCATAAGTCCAATCACGGCAATGAAAATCATCCTGAGATAAAGTGGAAACTGGTAGTTTCGAGGCAGAATGCCGCGGAATGACGTGGCCACAAGGCCGCTGAAAATCATGGGGCCAAGAAGATAGGGTAGTGGCAGATATATCCACTGGGCGAAATATCCTGTAAGAGCGCTAAATGCCAAAACAAGTATGGTAGTCCAAAAATGAGCCATTCTCATTCTTGAAGCACCGCATTTGCGCAAGGGCAATAGGCAAGACGTCGACCGGGAAATTCTTCAAATGAATTAACCGCATCTCCTGATAATCATCTCCAAATTGACCGACTTCCACCGGAAAAGGCGGAGCATTTGGATGTCAATCCATATACATACATCGGAAGCTTTGCCGTGTCGCAGGATGAAATTCCTGCGCCTTTATGATTTTGGGCGCGAAGCAAGACCTTTTCAGTTCACGGCATTCGCATTGAATCCGGGTAAAAACCGGCATCATTTGGTTTTGAGTAAAACAAAACAACATTGCGCTTTTTTAAAAATTTCCAATTTCCCGCTCGGCATGTCCGGTAATGCCAAACAATTTCATTTATGAAGTTTTTTCAGTCAAAGATTGCGTTCATTACGGCTTTTAGGCAATGTGACGCGATGAGATGGCGGGTGAAGGCATATACACTGGCTGTTGGCTTTGGTCCGCCTTGTTTCAGGCAATCCAACCGCCATGAGGCACAGATAGGCACCATTAATCTGAAGGAATAGGGAGCGGATTCTGTGGCATCCATTAATCAAGGGTAATCGTCCGTGATCTGGTCAACCCATTCCTGATGAACGTCCCTTTCCCATGCCCATCTGTCCTGAAACTTCACTCCGGAAGCCAAACTATCCCCCGTTGCGTGAAAGTCGCGTCCCTTGTTGAATGGCGGATCAGTGGCTATCAAGTACAGCGATTCCGAGTTTGCGGCCCGAAGGAAATTCAAATTATCGCCTTGAAACAGTGTGTGGTTAGACCAGTTTGCTTCATTTGTTATGCGATATGCTGCATTCACTCTCCTAAATTGGCAATGAAAAAACCAGCGTTGCTGGCGGCATCCGCCACTTGCGCACCATCAATAGTGCCACTAAAAACTATATTGGTGTCCTACTTAAAAGTAGGCACTCATAAAGGAAACGGGAGAAACCATGTCCAGAAGCTTGTTTGCTGTCATTCTTACAGAAGGTCAGGAGAAAGGGGGCAATCTGTTGAAAAATGCCTACCCTAAAAGTTCACAAATATACACGGAACTTGGTGACAACGTTTTCATCATTGCCGACGACACACTTACAGGAACGATTGCCAAAAATGCGGGATTGACCAAGGACCAGGCCGATGAAGGCATTCGCGGAGCCGTTCTAAAACTAAATGGGTCGTTGGCTGGCTTTACGCGCCAGACGTTCTGGGAATGGATTGAAAATGCCGAGGATAATGCATGAGTTCCGCAACGAGTGAGCAGAATGCTCCGGCACCAGACAAGTTCATGGAAAGAGATGTCGGAGACCTTCGCGTCACCGTTGGGCAACATGGCGTTGAGATCAGGAATATTCAGAATAGCATGGTCACGAAACAAGACCTGGTGGAAAGCAAGCTTGCAACATTAAAATGGGCGTTGTACTGTTTGCCCCGATACTGGCGTCATCATTGGGCGCACTTGCCATAATGTTAACCGGCATGTTCGGGGCTATTATTGGAAAATAAGGGGAAAGACCATGACAAGAGGCGTGCCAATGTCGGATCTCAAGCTTTACTTGAAGGGCACGACCCCGGAGAAATTGGCCCGCGCGCCCTGTTGAGAAGCAACATAACCTGCTTTGCGGTCTCGCGCCGGAATTAAGCCCGTTGTCAATGGCGAGATCTCGCATGGCGCGGTTGCGACAGACAGGGCGTGTGACAATATCCCGCATCTGGCAAAGTGCGCGGGTGGCGGCATCGGGTCTGGAATTTCCTTGCCAAAACCGGGGAGTTTCGGGCGATTGCGACACTCCGCGACAAGACCGGCGCCTGCCATGCGGCCGCGATTCGTCTCGCCGTCGGGGTGATGGCCGCAAAACAGTTGTCAACAGGCCCTGATCAATACACAGCAATTCCCGCTAGCGTCATTTGAGCCTTTTTTTCAGTCGACATGGCGTTTTGCGGGTTTCAGGCGCGCATG
>JAPOTF010000044.1 GCA_026709325.1 Roseovarius sp. | reverse complement strand
TTGTCCCGTCTCGTCGCCGGTGTTTGTTATCCTCGCCACCGCTTTGCCGATTGTCCCCGCAACAGTCTTTATTTTGATGCTGGATGGAGAGATTCTGAATATTGGACCTTTGCGAGCGGCCACCCTCAGCGCATCAAGCATTTCGCTGTTTGCGTCAATGTCCTGATCCTGCAACTGACGGATTTCAGGATTTTCAAGTATCCCCTGAGCATGCGCCGGAGGTGTTTGGCCAATTATTGCGCTAACGGCAAGCACGGCATGGATTGCGGTTTTTGCATGCATTTTAAAAACCATGGCCGCGATTCCATATGGGATTGCCGTCTTCATCCACTGTCACAATGCACACGCTTCTTGTACCACTGCGAAGAATGAAATCTCCCAGCGCCTCAATCACGATCACCTCGCCGTGACGACCGGAAACCCTTGTGTTCACTCTGCCTTCAATGCCGTCAACAATTCTAAAAACCGCAGGGCGGTCTGTAACTCCCGCAGGGAAGTGAAGGTATGAAAAGCGGTTGTCTGTATAGGCATATTCGGGGGCGATAATCCTGTCGCCCTGTTTCACCTCGAACATTTTCAAGTTAAATACCCTGCGGTCCATCGGAACAGGTTCATCTCCCTGACTTGCGGCACGTGGCAGGGTAATCAAATCGGAATTATCATCCGCCTGATCGTCATTGATCCTGTCTTTTTCAACTCTCCATGGTTTTATGCGCCGCTCGGAATTGAACCATTCTCCGCTGGCTCTTGATGGTTCGGCCTGAACAAATACCTGTAGATCCGTCAATACTCGTGTGTTTCTGCCTTCAGTGCGCAGGTAGAACGTGTATACGTTTCCCGAACCGCCATTCACGCTCATGGACGTGTCTATTCCAGTACTGACGGATTTTACGGCAATCTGGTTTGGACGCAGAATGGTCGCTTCAACAGCTCTGCCATCGCCAATGACCACATCCTGCGCCGCCTCCCATTCGGGCAGAATTATGCTTGTGACCATGCCCGTTCGCAATCTGATTGGCATGACGTGATCTGAGGTCCACTGATATCTGATTGATCCCGGCGCCGATTGCCCGAAACCCATGTTTTCGAAAGGCCTGTTCCACGCCTCCTGTATTTGACCGGCAGGCAGGGAGGCGTTTGAAGTCATTGAGCCATAATTTCCTTCAAGCTGCTCTCCGGCACGTGTCATAATTCCGGAATTGTAGTTTGACAGACCATTTGCAAGATCGTCAGGGCCAGTTGAGCTTTCGCTTACATATTGAAATCCTGAATTTAAATTCGCGTTATGAAGCTCATCGGTCTGGTGTTCATTGCCGGTATCGTTTCGACTGTCTGAATGTTCCGATGTATCATTATGGGAGCGGGATTCCCGCTCAAAGTCAAAATTCAGGCCCGGTCGCAAAGGTGCCTGCGCCAAAGCCGCCGCCGGCAAAATCAGAAGCGCCGCCAGGGCGGATATTCTTTTCGGAGTGGCGACGCTCACCTCTCTTTCTCCGCAAGCGAATAGTAAACCACCGTAAAGCCGGTGGGGTTGATGAGCATTTGCTCTCGCGTCAGGTCTCTCAAGGCCCTGAAATCAATTTCCAGAGTTGCAGTGTAGTTTCGCTTTTCGATGATTGTGTCATGCTGGTCATAGGCGGTGGAAAGAAAATCCACGAGATACACGCTTCCCGCAGTCACGGTGTTGACGGCCGTTATGGTGACCAGTCGCTGAGCGTCATGGGATCTTATCTCCTCAATGGCCGTCAACATTGAATCCCTGAACCTGTTGTATTCGGCCGCCGCCGTCATTGTTCCGATATATCCCGATGGACTCCAGCGATGCTGCATGACGGGATTCGAACGAAGTATCTCGTGTCTGTTTACAACATATTCCCGAACAAGCTTTTCGGTCAGCAGATCTTTCGCGTCAAATGTGTCCTGAATTGGACGTATTGCCGCCACCACGGTTCCCTCTTCCGCCACCTGTACCAGAAAAGGCCTTATTTCCTTCAGCGGCATCATGCTTAAAATTATGAAGGCCAGAACCGCGATTAGTAAAATCGACATTATTAGCGCAATGCACACGCCGCGCAGAGCCATCAAAAGCCGTCGCTCGCGCAACGCCGCGACTCTGTATTCACCCGGATATCCGTGCGTGCCCTCCGTCGCCTCCTCGACCGTTGGAGGAATGCTGCTGCCCGAATTTCCGGCTATGCGAAATTTTTTCCACATCTTTGAAAATCTTCAGGCAGGCATTGTTCCTGAAACCGACATCGGTATGGGAAAGCATGCGCATGGTGTACCCTTGTGTTCATTAATGCCATCACCAATGCCCACGGGGCCTTGTTCCATGGCGGGTGATTTTGAAGCAAATGCATCTGCACAGCCTGTAACGGCAAGCACTGCAAAAATTGCGGCAAGTTTTATCGCTTCCCGACCTGGGTTCTTCGGCATTATGCAAACTCCGCGAAAATTTTGGGATGACTGTCACTTTCCATAGTTAATTAGGAACAACTGACGGGAAACCAAAATGCTTGACCCAAAACCATCACTGAACAGGCAAGACGGGAATCTAATACGCGCGGGCGCTTTTGATGACTTGAATAAAATCCGCAACATCAAAGTCAGAATGTACTTCTTGTCGTTTTTGCTCTTGCTAATCGGACTCGTGATGTTTTTTCCCGCTCATATCCTGCTTTTTGGCGGGATAGGCCATGAATTGAAGCTTGAGATATTGACATTGTTTTTCAATGGTTTTGTCGCTGGATTTAACAATCATGAAATGCTGGTTCACTGGTTTGCCGACTACTGGGGCTGGTATTTCATGGCGGTCATCGAGCCTTTGCTGAAAACAGGCCATGTAGAGATAATCGCTCCATGGAAATCGGCCATCATTCTTGGATCATGGCTGATTTCCTCAATCACGCCGCTGATGCTTGTTGGGAACAGGATCAAGGGTCTTGAAACGACTCCGAATATTTTTGGTGACACAAGATGGGCAAGTGAACAGGACATAAACGCCATGTCCAGCAGAGATCTGGTGGGGTTTGATGGTTCACTGTTTATTGTGGGAATGCTTGGAAAAAAGCCAATAAGAATGAAGGAAACGTTAAGTGTTCTGCTGCTTGCGCCACCGGGCACTGGAAAGACCATATCGTTCATAGTGCCCTCAACGGTTATGATGGACAATGCGTGCCAACTGCTGAATGATCAAAAACCCGAACTGTTTCACATGACATCAGGGCACCGCGCGACCCTTGGTCCAGTGTTTCAATTAATGTGGTCGGCCCAGAACATGCCAGATGGAGGGTGGGTTGCGCCAGAGCAAGCGGAACTCCTCTCCCCCGACCTGATTGACAAAACCGGGCAGGGGGATGTTGCAAATGACGAAATGGGGAATATACGCGTAAAACCAATCCACTATCCAAGCTGGAATCCAATTGGCCCCCGATCAATTCCCGCAGTTGGTCCCAGACGGGATCTTTACATTGAGAGGCTGGCAGCCATTCTTTGTCCCGATCCGAAAGGGGGAGGGGACAAGTTTTGGACTGCAAAGGCGCGTGCCGCGCTGATTGGCTTTATTCACTACATTGTCGCAAAATCCGAAATTGGAAAAGATGCGAACATTCCGGAAATAGGGGAGTCCGGCATACCATTGCGATGGCATGGATCTGAAGCATCATTTCCAATGATGGTGGACTGGTTCACGGAATCCCAAAACAAACTTGACGATGAGGAAGTCGATCATATGCGCCAGCTCTTTCGCAATGCGATAGATGATGCCAGTGCCATTAACGACGCATACCAGGAAAAATATGGCGCGGCGCTGCTAAACCGCTCGATAGCCGAACTTACAGACCTGATGAATTCCCCCGAAAAAACGAGGGGATCGATTTTAACAACGCTCAACGAAGCGCTGAACCCCTTCAAGAACGAAGCGGTGCGACAGAGGACATCTTCAAGTTCTTTTTCCTTCAACGATCTCCGAGGCGTTCCCAAACCGGAACCGCGGAAGCGCGAGGAGACAAAACGCCGCAAGTTTCAGGAGAATGGAGAAGAATATCGGCCACGCTACAAGAAGGATGAATGGGATCCCATAACAATATATGTTTCCATCAATGCGGAGGATGCCAAGGCGTTTGCGACAATAACGGGCATTTTTGTGGATTCGGCAAATGCATACCTTGTTGCAAACGGTCCCGGAGCGATAGATGATCGCGGCTATCAGCTTGGGCCATATGATTTCTTTTTTCTTCTGGATGAAACCCCGACGCTTCCAAAACTTGACACCGTGACGGAAGGTCCGGCCATTGGGCGGTCCAAGCGCGTTTCATACGCGATTGTCGGGCAGGATTTCTCCCAGATCGAATCCCGCTACTCAAGAGCGGAGGTGGAGACGCTGAAATCAACAACCGCAATCAAGGTTGTGCTCTCGCAAAACAATGAATCCGCGGCGCGCGCGATTAGCAACATGTCGGGTTCAATGACATACAGGAGGGCAAGTTACGGCCGCAAGAAAGTCGCGGATCCCATATCAATGGCGCTGGGTCTCAAAAAAGAGTATGTTACGTCCGAAAGCTGGGACAAGCGGGAATTTATTAGTGCCTCATTTGTTATGTCAATGCCTGTCGGCAAGCATCTTGTACTTGTGCAGAATTTTATGAACAGACCAATTTTATCGGATTTGCCGCGTTTTTTCGAACATCCGGAAATTGCCGGGCGGGTATACAACATGCGTACATGTGCAGGCCCCAAACCCGCGCTGCCAATGCCCGGGAACGATAATCCAATTCTCTGATGCCGGTTCCGGGAAATTGGGAATTTTTGGAATGGAAAGCCAATTTAGGCAAAGCCTTTAAGGCTGTTAACTTAATGTGTCGAAATAATGAACATGACCATATTTCACTAAAAGCGCGAAGTTACGTTATTACAGGCCCGGCAAATGAAAATTACGCGGATTGCAAAAGATATACGCAAAAAACTGAACATCTTCTCCTTGCCAAATGCCTGGAAATTCCTCAACCCGCATGGAGTGCCATGTTTTGACTCCGGTGTCGCTGCCGCCTGTCTTTACAGAACGCATTCAATTAAATTCACAGGTGGCAGTCGGAAAAAAGGCAATCATAAACTTCTCAAACTGCATGGGTCCAAACTAAAGGGGCTGTCTCTTCTCGAGGCGATGCTGGCGCTGGGCATAGGCGGCATTGCAATTGCGCAAAGCATGTCGAGTTTGTCCGATTACGCAACGAGAATTAAAGTGAAGGCGACTGCAAGCAAAATTGAAATTTTGGGAAATGCCGTTGACGAATACGCAAACGACAATTACGAAAATCTGTCGCAGGCGGCACCTCAGGAACTTCCAATTGCCGTACTTGCCCCCTATGCGGGACAAAACATTGGACCTGACGCATTTGGAAACAGCTACAAGCTTACGACAAGAACCTATAGTCACCCGGTTCCAGATCCCGTGAACGGCGGCACAATGAACAAGACCGCGCTGCAGATATTGCTTGTGGGAGAGTACGCAGACCCCAGCGAAACCGAGCTTACAAGGAAATTGACCATTAGATCCGACATAGCCAATGCCGCTAGTTCCGCGGCCGGATTCATATCAATAGGCGAACTAACCTGCACTGACGAGTTTGGCAATGCTCGACCTGATGGTGGCATATGCGGAGCCTTCGGATCATATTCAATTGACTCCGGGGAGTTTTCGGCCACGGATTTTACCAATGTCGCGCTGGTTAGCCTGATCACGAAAGGCGACAGCTCGGTTTTCGGGGATGCGCTCTATCGTTTTGACTATGGCGATCCCGACCTGAACACAATGAACACAACTTTGTTTATGACAGGGGACGACATTGACTCCCCGGGCGACATTACAAATGTTGATCGCATAACCCTTGATGGAGGTTCAGGTACGGCTCCGGCGGTGATTGGCACCACGGACGGCAAGGATTTTGAAGTTCAATCCGAAGGCGAAATCACTCTTGATGCGGAAAACGGGACAATTCGGCTTAATGCTTCAAATAACAGAATTACCTTTGAGGCGAATCCGGTTGGATCTTTTCAATGCGTCGACCAACCCTGCACTGACGATTTTGCGAGCTTTGCCGCGGAAAACGGCAAATTGAGAATTGACAATGCGGAGACCGTTTTCGGCAACAAGGCCGTTCACAGGCACGGTAGTCTTCTGAAGCGAACGGGCACCGGAGACATTTGGGTCGGCAAAGCGAGTTTGAATGTTGCAAGAGCGGGGGAATTTAACTCGCTGTTTGAGGCTCGCGGCGACGCCCTTCGCCTGCAGCGCAATCGAAAATTCGGCGAGGTTATCGTGGGCAAAAGGGCAAGGTACGATCCAGACGGGAGTGGCGTCATTTATGAATTGTCCGATGGAGATGTGACCGCGCAACATGTTCAGGTGCAGGATATCACATGTGCGGACTGCGGGGGATCGCTGGCCGCGATTCTGCCAAAATGGCGCCATATGGGGACGTATTTCATACCAGATGGAACATCGAGACGGGTTCCAAAACCGAACTGCGCAGACAACCGAACGCGCACCAGGAACCGGCCGGCAATTGGGCGAAACCTGCCTTATGGAGACTCCAGCGGGGACAAGCGCTATGAAGCCAAGATAATTCTGGTTCCAAGACAAATGTCGTTTAAGGAAAGTACCGGGAATTCCGATGAGTTCAACTTCTGGTTTCGCGCGACAGATGGCGGCGCTCATTGGGTAACCGAGGCGGATACGGTGAATGGCGGCGCGTCGGCACTTGCGCAAACATATTGCGTTTTTGTTGGAGGCAATCCAGATCCCACGGTGGCTCACTCTAAGTTGGAGCACCCAACAACCTCTGACAGTTCGGATTTCGTCCATGTGGAATGATTGATCATATTTGTAATATGGGAATATTGGAGACAAGCGCTTTGTCGGGTGGTGATAGCTTGTATTCTATTTTCTCGAATTCCGATGACTGCTAGTGTATGACTTAAAACAAGCAATTCCATTTCTTTCGGAAGCGTGATATTGTCCTCCCGCCGCCGTTTCGAGCGGCCAACAAAACGGGAGAGAGGCATATGGGCAGGAAATCGACAAGAACGGAAATCAGGCTTTCGGACGGGCAGCGCAAGCGCCTCGAACGGGTCGCGGGCCACCCGCGGAGTCTCCAGAAGCACGCCTGGCGGGCGCGCATCGTCCTTGCGCTCGACTCGGGCCTCGGTCTGATGGGGACGATTCGCCGGACGGGCATGT
>JAPOTF010000130.1 GCA_026709325.1 Roseovarius sp. | reverse complement strand
GCCCATCTGCCTCTCTCCCGTTTTGCTGGCCGCTCGAAACGGCGGCGGGAGGACAATGTCACGCTTCCGAAAGAAATGGAATCACTTGTTTTTAGTAATACACTAGGGCCATTACTGCAACGGGTACACATTTCAAAAAAGCGAAACCGAAATTATCAATGCAATCAGCTTCCCAATGAGGCAATGGCATCAGTTCTAGTCGGAATAATCTTTATAATTTTGTCAAAGCCGGCGATATCAAACACTTCCTGAACTGGCTCGCTAAGATCGCACAACAAGAAAGTTGCTTCTCTTTTCCAAAGATTTTTTGCAATAAGCAAGAACGCCCTCAAACCCGCACTGCTGACATAAGTAACATGAGCCAAATCGAGTATAACGGCGGAATCATCCTCGCTTATAGCTGATTTCATGGTAATTTCAAAATCGCGAGCCGTTAGGCCGTCAATTCGACCTTCAACACTTGCAATCATTGTTCCATTTTCTCTCTCGGTTCTGATATCCATTTGCTTCCCTTTGTCAAAGCGGTTTTCCAACCCACCATGGGTTCCATTTTTAGGACAGCGGGAATTGATTCACCGCTGAACTATAACTGTTAAATGCTTTCCGCGCCGATCATTTCGCTGACATATATTCTTCCATCGTTTTTTTGCGTTGTACCCGCAGTTGTGCGGATAGCGGCTATTGCATTGTCGACCAATTCATCTTCCACAATTGCCTCTATCTTAATCATGGGCATAAATGCAACACGATATTGTGTTCCCCTGTGCACTTCCGCATGCTGCATTTCCTTGTCATAACCTTTTACCTCGGTTGCCGTTAGTGTTGGAACACCAATTTCCAGCAACGCTTCATGCACTGGTTCAAGCTTATGCGGTTTTATTACCGCCTTTATCATCTTCATGAGACACATACCTCCTCAACGCTTGTTTTAGAAATCATAACCTCTTTCACCATGCTCGGAAAGATCAAGACCAAGAAGCTCGTCCTCTTCATCAACCCGAATTCCTCCAGTAATAACGGATGTAAATTTCACGATAATTAAAGTTGCAAGCAAAGACCAGAAGATTGTTGCAAGCAGGCCGATAACCTGCACGCCTGCCTGGCTTGCCATTGGCATTGAAAGACCGCCGCCTCCAAAAAACTCATGTGCAAACAACACCACAAGCAATGAGCCTAAAGCGCCTCCTGCACCATGAACGGCAAAAACATCAAGCGAATCGTCAATCCGCCACCATCCTTTGACAACATCTACAAAATAAAAGCAGACTCCTCCAGCCGCTATGCCAATTATCAATCCTCCAACCGGACCAATAAATCCTGATGCCGGAGTCACCGTTGCAAGACCCGCAATGACACCTGTAACAGCACCGACTATCGAAGTCTTGCGAAATTTAATCCATTCTATGCACGACCATGTCAACGCCGCGGCAGCCGCGGCGAAATGCGTGGCAAGCATGGCCATGCCCGCTCCCCCATCTGCGACAAGCTGGCTTCCACCATTAAATCCAAACCAGCCAACCCAAAGCATGCCGGCACCTGCAGCCGTCATCCCGGGATTGTGGGGTGGGTGAATGGCATCTGGAAAGCCACGGCGGGAGCCAAGCACTTGAGCAATCACCAAAGCCGATATGCCGGCAGAGGTATGAACCACCATGCCACCTGCAAAATCCATTACCCCCAATGACTTCAGCCAACCGCCATCGCCCCAGATCCAATGGCATATTGGCACATAGACGATGAGTGTCCAGAAGGCGCAAATAATAATCAATGAAATCACTTTGATCCGCTCAACAAAGGCGCCAACCATTAAAGCCGCGGCAATTATCGCAAATGTCATTTGGAATGCGGAAAAGGCCGTTTCCGGAATGCTTCCGGAAAGCGAATCCACCGTTACACCGATGAAAAGCGCTTTTTCAAGTCCGCCCACAATGCCGCCAAAACTATCAGAAAAGGCCATGCTGTATCCAGCAACCAGCCATAGCACACTTACCACGCAGGCAACTCCAATACACTGCATAATAACCGAAAGAACTGCCTGTGAACGTACCAAACCGGCATAAAACAGCGCCAAACCGGGAATTGTCATAAACGTTACAAGACACGTGGACACAAGAATCCACGCGGTATCCCCGCTGTTAAGCGAAGCATCAGATGCCAAAGTCGTGTTGGGCAAAATCACTGCCAGCAAACAATAAACTATCATTTTGGTAGCATTCAGCATCACATCCTCCCAATGTAATTTGCGAACACCTTATTCGAAACATTTTTCTTTAGTCAAGCAAAGTTTGAAGAGTTTTTTGGCAACGCGCTGCGATCAGGCCGTCACAAGAGGACACAGAGGGGATACCGGCACGTTAACGCGAACCGAACAACCGAATTTGAAGATCCACATCGAGCCTGCAGTTTTTTCATGACCCGCGATGCAGGCGTCAAGCGCGTCCCAAGACCTCGTTCTTCAGCCACTGCCGCGCCAGCTTCGAGAAGAACCTCTCCATGGCGTTCATCCACAACGCCGAGGGCAGCGGCGTGAATTGGAACGTGAAGTCAAGATGATCCTTGAGTCATTCGCGAACATCGACCGGCTTGCGCGACGACACGTTGTCGAGGATGACGTGGACCGGAGCCACAGGGCCGATCCACTCGGTGACATGATCGATAAAGGCGGGAAAATCCTGCTGGCGGCGGCGCCCGACCATCTGACCGGCAGCAGGGGCGGAACCCATACCTGTGGGACAGGCTGCGGGAACTTCTCAAAACATTCGCCTTCCCGGACTGGAAGACGCTTTACCGGAATCACTCCGGGGAATTCAAATTCGCCCTTGTCCGCGATGGGCCGTGGACGCGGCGGCGCAGCTTCACATCATCCACCCCAATCCGGCATAACCTTCGCCAAACATCGACAAGCCGCATCAAACAGCCGCCCGGCCATGCGCACCTGAAATCCTCGAATCATCCCAGACGGCAAAATCGGCAATAGGCTTCGTTAATTTGATTTCAAGATGGCAAAAACCCCAGTTGGCAGTAATTTATCACCCGCGCTCCTCAACAATCTGAACCAAATGCGGTATTTTGCCAACCATGCCTCTAACAGAAGGCGTATCCTCAAGTTCACGCGTTTTGTGCATTTTATTCAAACCCAGGCCAACCAGCGTGGCCCGCTGCTTTCCAGGACGGCGAATGGGACTGCCGATTTGCTTAACTACAATGGTCTTTGGCATATCTATGTATCCTTATGCTGGCTATGCCGCATCGTCCGCTTGGGTTTCGGCATTATTTATGGCTGGCGCCTGTACTGGATTCCTGTTTAGAATTTCAGACACTTTTTTGCCGCGTCGCTGGGCCACCATGCGTGGGCTGGACTCCATCATCAAACCATTCATGGTTGCGCGAATCATGTTGTATGGATTTTGAGAGCCTATTGATTTCGCAACGACATCTTGAACGCCCAGCATCTCAAACACGGCGCGCATGGGGCCTCCGGCAATTATCCCGGTCCCCGCAGATGCCGTTCGCATGACAATCTTGCCCGCACCGTGCGCACCTTCAATATCATGGTGCAAAGTACGCCCTTCCTTGAGTGGAATGCGAACCATCTGGCGTTTGGCCTGCTCTGTCGCCTTCCTGATGGCTTCAGGAACCTCCTTTGCCTTGCCTTTCCCGAACCCGACTCTGCCTCTTTGATCACCCACGACCACAAGTGCCGCAAATCCAAAACGCTTGCCACCCTTTACGGTTTTTGAAACACGGTTTATGGCAACAAGGCGATCGGCGAATTCCGGAGCATCATCTCGTTCGCGACGATCTCTGCGATTGTCTTCACGTGCCAAATCGACATCCTTTCAGTATGGCGTAACACGCCTGTTTCATCCCAATCCGATGAGTTCCAGACTCTCGAATTATCAAGGTGGCCTTTTGCAAGGCAGCCTCGATCTCATATTTTCAATCCGCCTTCCCTGGCCGCATCGGCCAGAGCTTTAATTCGACCATGGTACAGGAATCCGCCACGATCAAAATAGGCTTCTCTTGCGCCTGTCTGCAAAGCGCGTCTTGCTATTGCATTTCCAACTCTTGCCGCGGCTTCCATGTTGTTTTTTCCATTACCCAAATCCTTCTCCCGGGTGGAGGCCGAAGCCAGGGTAACGCCCTTGCTGTCGTCTATTAGCTGAACGCTGATGTTCTTGGACGAGCGATAAACAGATAGACGCAACATTCCGGAGCTAACCTTGCGCAACTTGTTTCGAACACGCATGCGACGCTTGAGGAACAGATCTCTTTTACTATTTGCCATATGCCTCGTTCCCTATTTCTTCTTACCTTCTTTTTGGAAGATAAATTCGCCTTTGTGGCGAATTCCCTTCCCCTTGTAGGGTTCCGGGCGCCTCCAGTCGCGAATGTTGGAGGCAACCTGTCCAACCAGCTGCTTGTCATGACCTTCAACAACCAGTTCAGTCGGTTTGGGGACCGTCACACTCACACCCTCCGGAACCTCAAAGTTCACATCGTGCGAAAGGCCCAGATTGAGTTTCAAAACACTCCCCTGCATCTGCGCGCGATACCCGATGCCGTGAATCGACAGTTCCTTTTTGAAGGTGTCCTTCGATCCATGAACCATGTTGGCGATAATTGTCCTGGTCATGCCCCATTGCTGACGCGCGCGCTTAGACTTTCCACGAGGCGAGACCACAACCTTACCATTTTCAACCGAGAGCGTGACATCGTCTGAGGCGGTGAAACTATTGGTGTCTTTTGGACCCTTGATCTCAATGGTCTGACCAGATAGCGAGGCGGATACGCCATCGGGCAGATCCACGGGTTGCTTCCCTATGCGAGACATAAGCCAAACTCCCTAGAATATTGTGCAAAGCACTTCGCCGCCCACATTGGCAACTCGCGCCTTGGCATCAGTCATAACCCCTTTTGAGGTGGAAACTATTGAAACGCCGAGACCCTGTCGGACCAGCGGGATGTTTTTTATGCCCATGTAAACCCTGCGGCCGGGCTTGCTGACACGCTTCATTTCACGGATGGCCGGAGCGCCGTTGTAATATTTCAGGCTGACCATAATTGCCGGATGACCATTGTCTCCAATCATGTTTTCATACCCGCGGATATAGCCCTCATCAGTCATCACATCCAAAACTCGAATGCGCATTTTGGACGCGGGCACCATAACGGTTGATTTTCCGCGATTGCATGCGTTGCGGATACGGGTGAGCATATCTCCGATTGGGTCGTTCATTTCACATCCTCCCTACCAGCTCGACTTGACCATGCCGGGCAGCTGCCCGGAGGATCCAAGTTCACGAAGGGCAATACGGCTAATTTTAAGTTTGCGATAATATCCATGCGGCCGGCCTGTAAGCTGACAGCGGTTGTGCAGTCTTGTGGGAGAACTGTTTCTCGGCAGTTCCGCAAGTTTCATGGAAGCTCGAAAACGCTCCTCCATGGATTTTCCCTGGTCGTTTATGATTTCTTTGAGAGCCGCTCGCTTGGCCGCATATTTTGCAACCATGCGCTCGCGCTTTTTCTCCCGCTCCACCATTGCTTTTTTTGCCATATAGCTGGTCCTCCGGCTTGTCAGTTGAATGGCATGTTGAAGTGCTTCAACAGTGCCTTGGCTTCAGAATCTGTCTGCGCGGTTGTTACAATGGCGATATCCATGCCAAAAATCTCGTCCACCTTGTCGTAGTCTATTTCCGGAAAAACAATATGCTCCTTTATGCCCAGGGCAAAATTGCCGCGACCGTCAAAAGACCTCTCTGAAACCCCTCTAAAATCTCGAATGCGCGGCATTGCGATTGTAATCAGCCGGTCAAGAAATTCATACATCACGTCACCGCGAAGCGTTGTCTTCGCCCCCATTGGCATTCCTTCGCGCACCCTGAAACCCGCAATGGAATTCTTTGCCCTTGTAACAACGGCATGCTGTCCTGCAATGATGCCAAGATCCCGCTGTGCCGATCTCGCCTTTTTCGAGTCCTTCACCGCCTCTGCGCCGCAGCCAATGTTGACTACGATTTTCTCCAGTTTCGGGATCTGCATGTCATTGCCGTATCCGCATTCCTTTTTCAGCGCCCCCCTGATTCTGCTCAGGTAGTCGGCCTTGAGTCTTGGAGTGTAACTTGCAGAATCAAGCATTGACGCTTTCCCCCGTGCTTTTTGCATATCGGACCTTTTTTCCATCCACGAATCTGAAACCAATGCGCGTTCTCCTGCCTTCAGAATCAACATATGCCAGATTCGAGATGTCAATGGGGAGTTCCTTTGGCAGTCGTCCCCCTTGCGTGGCCTGACTTTGGCGCGTATGGCGAATGGCGATGTTTACGCCCTCCACCACCGCCTTGCCAGCTTTCGGATCAACAAACGCTATAATGCCGGTTTTGCCTTTGTCCTTCCCGGACAGAACAACAACCCTGTCCCCCTTTTTCAGTTTTGCAGCCATCTTACAAAACCTCCGGAGCAAGAGAAATGATCTTCATGAAATTCCTGGACCGCAGTTCACGCACAACAGGGCCGAATATGCGGGTGCCAATCGGCTCGCCGGAATTGTTTAGCATGACCGCGGCATTTGAGTCAAAACGGATGGCAGTGCCGTCTTCTCGACGAATTTCCTTTGACGTGCGCACGACAACGGCTTTGTTTACGTCACCTTTCTTCACACGTCCTCTGGGAATTGCCTCCTTGACCGACACGACAATAACGTCGCCTACAGAAGCATATTTTCTTTTGGAACCACCCAAAACCTTGATGCACTGAACACGGCGGGCACCGGAATTGTCAGCGACATCCAAATTGGTCTGCATCTGGATCATGAGGTTTCTCCCGACCTTTGGGGAACATCCCCAGGGTTTCGATCAAACCGGACTGAACTGTCGACTTACGTCTTCAGAACCTCCCAGCGCTTTGTTTTCGATTTCGGCGGACATTCAATAATGCGAACAGCGTCCCCAACCTTGTAAGTGCTCGTTTCATCGTGTGCACGGTATTTCTTTGATTTGCGAATGGTTTTCTGCAGCACCGGATGCTTGAACCGACGTTCAACTGAAACGGTTAAGGTCTGCTCGTTTGAATCCGAGGTCACGACACCCTGCAATATTCTTTTTGGCATGTTGACTCTCCTATTCCGAAGCCGCCCGGGCTTTTTCATTTAAAACGGTTTTAACCTGTGCGGTCTGGCGGCGAACCAGCCTTATTCTGGATGGACTTTGGAGTGCGCCATGGGCCTGCTGAAAACGCAAATTAAATAGCTCTTTTTTGAGACCGGCCAGCAGCTCGCGCAATTGATCGACCGTTTTTTCACGCAACTCCGTGGCCTTCATGGCTCGTTCCCTTTCATTGCACCTTGAAGACCCCAAACATCAATTCAAGATAACTTGCGTCCCATTGCCTGCCCAGCAACAATATAGAATCACGTTATGCGGGATTCGCGAATTGCGGCCTTTTAGTAAACGGCCAACTTAAAAGCAAGAGCAATTCGCATTTTTTTTGCAATTTCGGTTTTTTCATCCCTGATGGAAAACATCGAAATGCAATTCGCGCACAAAATCCATCATCCGAAACATATTCGACGCAACAAGGCAATCTCGAACATCCCGTTATCATTCAACATGCGTTTGCGCAACTCGCGGCAATGACGGGAAACTCACCCGGCGCAATCCCCAATAAAGCCGAAGCGTCTATTCCCATACGTAATTGAAACTGACGCTGATCCTGTCGTCTTCGCCTCTGTTTAGCGGCACTCCATGACGCAACCAGCTTTCCCAGAGCAATACCTCTCCTTGCCGCGGCAGCAGATAAACAAACCTCTTCATCTCTCTTTTCGCGTCCGCCTTGCGGTACGGGGCGGCCATCATTCTCTCCGATCTTGGGTCTTCAATGCATAACGAACTCGCACCATCCGGCATTGATACATAGGCCGTTCCGCTTACAACGGAGTTTGGATGCACATGACTCGGATGGCTTCCACCTTGCGGCAGGATATTTATCCAAAGATCTTCAACTTTTAGATTTCCGCCTTCCAGATCAAATTCAAGCGCCTCCACGAAACTGAAAACGTGTTTATCAAGCGCCTCCACAAGTTTGGAAAAAACCGGGAATCTCCAAGGCAGATCTGCCAGCGAAGCGTAGGATGTATAACCCGGGTATCCGCTTTCCTCGCACCAGATTTGTCCGGCTTCATCATCTTCCGCGATGGAACGGCATGATTTTTCAAGTTCGGCAATATCTACCGCGGGTTCATATTCTGATAAACTTGCGCGATATATATGCGTTGCAAATAATGATTCAACCTTCGGCATATTCAATTCTCATCAGATATTGCCGTCTTCGCGCCATGCGATCTGATACCGGATTCAATCCGGAACCACCGCCGAGATCACCCGCCAATCCAAACTACCTAAAAAATCCGCGATCATTCGCCCAATCCGAATAAAGCGGGGTAAAATCAACCGCCACCAAGCGGGATGCAAATCATTGCCTACCAGTCTTCGCGAACGACAACACGTGTTTTAACAGGCAATTTCATTGAAGCCAAACGCAATGCCTCCAGAGCGATGTTTTCGCTCACGCCATCTATCTCGAACATCACCCGGCCCGGTTTCACCCTGCAAGACCAGTAATCGACCGAGCCCTTGCCCTTTCCCATCCTTACCTCGGTGGGCTTTGATGTAACGGGCATATCGGGGAATATCCTGATCCACACTCTTCCCTGACGTTTCATGTGACGTGTCATTGCGCGGCGGGCCGCTTCAATCTGACGAGCCGTAATTCGTTCAGGTTGCAGCGACTTCAGACCATAGTTGCCAAAGTTCAGATTCGATCCACCCTTGGCCTCGCCTTTGATTCGACCCTTGTGCATCTTGCGGAATTTAGTTCGCTTTGGTTGAAGCATGTCCGGAACCTCCTAGCGACGGCTGGCAATGTGCTGATGTGCGGGACCGTCTTGAATCTCCTGTGATCGACGGTCGCGCACTGATGGATCATGTTCCATTATCTCGCCCTTGAATATCCACACCTTGATGCCAATGATGCCATATGGAGTGGACGCTTCGGCGCTGGCATAGTCAATGTCGGCTCTTAATGTGTGGAGTGGAACCCGGCCTTCACGGTACCATTCGGTTCTTGCGATTTCCGCACCGCCAAGCCTGCCCGAAACATTTACCCTTATCCCGCCTGCACCCATCCGCATTGCATTTTGAACAGCCCGCTTCATGGCCCGTCTAAAACTCACGCGACGCTCCAACTGCTGGGCGATGCTTTCTCCCACAAGCGCGGCATCAAGTTCCGGCTTGCGAACCTCGACTATATTAAGATGAAGTTCGCTCTTGGTCATTGCCGCAAGTTTTTTCCGCAGAACTTCAATATCCGCACCCTTTTTGCCAATTATCACTCCCGGACGCGCCGTATGGATGGTTACCCGGCATTTCTTGTGCGGACGCTCGATAATAACCCTGCTTATCCCAGACTGCATGCATTCCGATTTGATGGTTTCCCGAATGGCCAGATCTTCCAGCAGAAGATTGCCATATTCTCTCGTATTGGCATACCAGCGGCTATCCCATGTTCGGTTAACCTGAAGGCGCATGCCGACCGGATTTACTTTATTTCCCATTATGCGAAAAACTCCTCAACTTCGGCAACCTTTATGGTTATTTCCGAGAATGGCTTTTGAATGCGGTTGAAGCGACCGCGAGCGCGCACGCGACCGCGTTTCATAACCAGACTTTTACCCACCCAGGCTTCCGCCACAATCAACCCGTCAATATCAAGAAAATGGTTGTTTTCGGCATTGGCTATGGCGGAAAGGAGACATTTTTTCACATCTACTGCAATTCGCTTGTTTGAAAGCGCCAAGTCATCAAGCGCCTTTTGAACCGGCTTGCCGCGAATCATTGCCGCGACCAGATTTAGTTTTTGCGGACTTACACGAAGCTTTCGAGATTTTGCAATCGCCTCGTGCTCCTTGCAGAGTCGGATGTTTTTGCTTTTTCCCATGGCCTATTTCCGCTTCGCTTTTTTATCGGCGGCATGCCCGTAATATGTTCGGGTTGGCGCATACTCGCCAAATTTGTGTCCAATCATATCTTCACTTACGGAAACGGGGATATGCTTGCGACCATTGTATACACCAAACGTCAATCCGACAAATTGCGGCAGAATCGTCGTTCGGCGAGACCAGATTTTTATTACTTCGCGACGCCCGCTTTCACGTGACGCCTCGGCTTTCCTTAGCACATAGGCATCAACAAACGGACCTTTCCATACAGAACGTGGCATTTTTGCTAACGGCCCTTCTTCTTGGCATGACGTGAACGGATAATCAGTTTCTGCGATGCCTTGTTTTTGTTTCGGGTTCGAGCGCCTTTAGTGGACTTGCCCCATGGAGTAACCGGATGTCGACCGCCGGATGTTCGTCCTTCTCCACCTCCATGAGGGTGGTCGATTGGATTCATCACAACTCCCCTAACGCTTGGGCGCCTGCCCATATGGCGCGATCGTCCGGCTTTTCCAAAATTTTGATTCGAGTTGTCGGGGTTGCTGACCGCGCCAACGGTAGCCATGCATTCCTGACGAACGATTCTCAATTCACCCGAACTCAAGCGAATTTGAGCATAGCCACCATCACGCCCGACAAACTGCGCATATGTTCCAGCCGCTCTCGCAATTTGGCCACCCTTTCCCGGCTTGAGTTCAATGTTGTGGACAATGGTTCCAATTGGCATGCCCGAGAACGGCATTGCGTTACCCGGCTTTACATCCGCCTTGGAAGAGGCGATTACACGGTTTCCAATTTCGAGCCGCTGTGGTGCCAGAATATATGAAAGTTCGCCATCCTCATATTTAATCAGAGCAATGAATGCCGTCCTGTTCGGATCGTATTCCAGTCTTTCCACCGTGGCGGGAACATCAAATTTTCTCCGTTTGAAATCCACCACCCGATATAGACGCTTGGCGCCCCCGCCGCGGCGGCGCATAGTAATCCGTCCGGAGTTGTTTCGTCCGCCCTTTCCGCTCAATCCCTCGGTGAGAGATTTTTCGGGGCGCCCCTTCCAAAGTTCCGAACGGTTGATCAGCACCAGCCCGCGCTGGCCTGGCGTCGTTGGTTTGTACGACTTGAGTGCCATGCTTTCTGTCTTCCGTTTCGCAAACGCGGAGCAGGTGACTCCGCTATGTTGTTTTCCGGAACATTCTCCGGCAAATTCAGGTAGCCCCTACTTGGCCCCCCGCCTGTTCAAACGCAAAGCCCCGGGTCGAATCCGGGGCCAAGCCGATATGTGCCAATAACAAAGAGGAAATTTCATGTCCATAGGAAATTTCAGTTTTTTGCGTTCCGGCGGCGAAATATGGGGAATTGACATCGGTTTTTTGATCGGCCTCTCTGCCAAAACGACGCATATCCGCATGATTGACCTTTTGATTTCCGCCCCATGCCGCCACCTCGCATTTGGTGCCCATGCGAGGAAATCCGTAATGGTCTCGCACTTTATCTGCCGGTCGAAAACACCATAAAACGACCTTATGCCGGTTTTGCGGTCAACAAAACGGGTTCACCTCCATTTCGCATATCGGTTGAACATTCGACTTTGCGACCTAAATCACCGCTGGTGTGCCACCACTATGCCAGTTGCGCTTCCCTGTGGCGCCACAGGTCATGATTCCCCGTCATGTCCGCCCATATATCATACGCATCTGCCATTTTGGACTCAAGCGGTTCCACATTGCCGTCGAAAGAGTCTGGCGCCAATCCGAGACAACTGGCGATTTAAAAACCCGTACTGGTGTCAATGGTATAGCCCTGCTCAAGCGTCACATAGGCCTTTTTTACATCCTTGCGCCTGCCGGAACGACCGCGAAAACTCTTGGACTTGCCCTTGATTATTGCCGTGTTCACAGCTTTGACCTTGACCTTGAAAATGGCTTCAACAGCCTCCTTGATCTGCGGCTTGTTGCTGTCAATTGCCACTTCAAACACTATCGCGCCATTTACCGATGCCATTGTGGACTTTTCAGTGACAATCGGTTTGCGGATTAAATCGTAAAATTCGGGTCTCACACTCATTTAAGTCGAGCCTCCAATGCTTTGACGCCTTCCATGGTGAGCACAAGCGTATCGCGACGCATAATGTCGTATACATTGGCTCCCGCAGTTGGGAGAATGTCGATGTCTTCAATGTTTTTTGCCGCGCGGGCAAATCCTTCGTCGATTACGGACCCGTCAATAACAAGTGTCCGCCTCCACTTGAATTTTTCCAACTGGCCGGCAAGCGTTTTTGTCTTGCCCTCGGACTCGGCTTTATCCAGAATTACCAGTTTGCCCATCATCGCCTTTGATGAAAGAGCATGCCTTAATCCCAGAGCGCGAACCTTCTTTGGCAATCCGTGCCCATGGCTTCGTGGAACGGGCCCCTTGTACACCCCGCCCTTTCTGAATATGGGCGCATTGCGGTCGCCGTGCCGCGCTCCGCCGGTTCCCTTCTGGCGGTAAATTTTTTTCTTCGAAAAATTTGTCTCGGAACGGGTTTTGACCTTGTGGGTGCCGGCCTGTGCCCTGTTGCGCTGCCACCGAACCACGCGATGAAGTATGTCGGCGCGCGGTTCCAGGCCAAAAATGTCGTCCACAAGATCCACCGAGCCGACTTTTTCACCGTCGGCGAGTCTGATCACATCATATATCATCACTCGCTATCCTTCACTGCGGATTCGGATAAATCGCCATCCGTCGAACCGGCCGCAAACGCATCATCCCGTTCCGCAAGACTTGTCTGATTCGAAGAAGCCATCTCTATTTCTTCATCTGGATTTTCGCGCGATTTCAATGCCGCCGGCAAAACCGCCTGATCGGGAAACGGCTTTTTGACCGCGTCCTTGATTGTGACCCATCCGCCCTTCGCTCCGGGGACGGCACCCTTAACCATGATCAACCCGCGCTCGACATCCGTTTTTACAACCTGCAGATTTTGCGTGGTTACCTTTGCGGCCCCCATGTGACCGGCCATTTTCTTCCCCTTGAAAACCCGTCCGGGTTCCTGGCACTGGCCAGTGGAGCCATGCGACCTGTGGCTTATGGAAACGCCATGCGACGCCCGCAAACCCCTGAAATTATGCCGTTTCATGGCGCCGGCAAATCCCTTTCCAATAGACGTGCCGGAGACGTCCACGTATTGTCCGGCGAAATAATGGTTTGCGGTTATTTCCTCGCCGACATCTATCATGTTTTCGGGAGCAACGCGAAACTCCGCAACTTTTCGCTTTGGCTCCACGTTTGCGGCTGTAAAATGGCCGCGCATCGCCTTTGGTGCAACTTTTGCCTTGGCAGTGCCCGCACCCAGTTGAACGGCCGTATAGCCATCTCGATCTCGGGTCCGCTGCGCAACCACCTGAAGTTTGTCAAGTTGAAGGACGGTAACCGGAATCTGCCTGCCATCCTCCATAAACAGTCGGGTCATGCCAACTTTCTTTGCAATAACGCCAGAGCGTAGCATCACTCTGTCCTCCTCAGACCGAAATTTGCACGTCCACGCCCGCCGCAAGGTCGAGCTTCATAAGCGCATCGACTGTCTGCGGCGTGGGATCAACGATATCGAGGAGGCGCTTGTGTATTCTAATCTCAAACTGGTCGCGAGATTTCTTGTCAACATGCGGACCGCGCAGAACGGTGAATTTCTCAATCTTGTTTGGCAGTGGAATCGGTCCGCGCACATCGGCTCCGGTCCGTTTCGCGGTTACGACTATCTCCTGTGTACTCGCGTCTAGTACATTGTAGTCAAATGCCTTCAGTCTTATGCGAATGTTCTGGTTTTGCATTGTCCTGGCCTTCCTCACCCATGGTCTGGAATTGGAAAAGCCGGATTGCCGGCTCCCCAAGCCCATTCAAGTCCCGATTATTCTACGACTTTTGACACAACGCCGGAACCAACGGTTCTGCCGCCTTCTCTAATGGCAAAACGCAGTCCTTCCTCCATGGCTATTGGAGAGATAAGTTCCACGGCGAACTTGAGGTTGTCGCCCGGCATCACCATTTCGGTTTCATCCGGCAGTGTCACCGTTCCGGTAACGTCGGTGGTCCGGAAATAGAATTGCGGGCGATAATTGGCAAAAAACGGCGTGTGGCGACCGCCTTCATCCTTGGTCAAAATGTAAACCTCGCACTCGAATTTTGTGTGCGGCGTGACCGAGCCGGGCTTGCACAGCACCTGACCGCGTTCAACGCCGTCCCGGTCGATTCCACGCAGCAGCGCTCCGATGTTGTCGCCCGCCTCGCCGCGGTCCAGAATCTTGCGGAACATTTCAACACCCGTGCAGGTTGTTTTTTTGGTTTCGCGAATGCCCACAATCTCGATTTCCTCGCCAACATTGATGACGCCGCGCTCAACCCGGCCAGTCGCAACGGTGCCCCGGCCCTGAATCATGAACACGTCCTCGATCGGCATTAGGAACGGTTGATCGATTGCCCGCTCGGGTTGCGGAATATAGGAATCAACGGCATCCATGAGTTCCGCAACCTTTGCCTTGCCAATGCTGTCGTCCGTACCCTCCAGAGCGGCCAATGCGCTGCCGGAAACAATTGGAATGTCATCTCCGGGGAAATCATACTCGTTCAAAAGCTCGCGGATTTCAATCTCGACAAGTTCAAGAAGCTCTTCGTCATCCACCTGATCCACCTTGTTCATAAAGACCACCAGAGCGGGTACGCCAACCTGGCGGGCAAGCAGAATATGTTCGCGGGTTTGAGGCATTGGACCGTCGGCGGCACTCACAACAAGAATGGCCCCGTCCATTTGGGCCGCGCCCGTAATCATGTTTTTCACGTAGTCGGCGTGCCCCGGGCAATCAACATGCGCATAATGTCGCGCTTCCGTCTCGTATTCCACATGAGCGGTCGAGATCGTGATGCCGCGAGCCTTCTCCTCCGGAGCGGCATCAATCTGGTCATATGCCTGAAATTCACCGAACTGCTTGGTAATCGCGGCTGTCAGGGTTGTCTTGCCATGATCGACATGACCAATGGTTCCAATGTTTACATGAGGTTTGGAACGGTCAAATTTCTCTTTCGCCATGTTTGTGGCCTCCTTCTGGTTTTCGGACCCCCATTCGGTCCACTTGCTCAATCAGGCGTATTTCGCCTGGATTTCCTCTGAGATGTTCTGCGGAACGGGATCGTAATGCGAGAACTGCATTGTGAACTGCGCGCGGCCGGAAGACATCGAGCGCAGGGTATTGATGTAACCGAACATATTCGCAAGAGGCACGTTCGAGTTAATCGCAATCGCGTTGCCTCTGGGTTCCTGTCCGCTCACCTGTCCGCGACGACTGGTAAGGTCGCCGATTATGCCGCCCGTGTATTCTTCAGGCGTTATCACCTCGACTTTCATGATCGGCTCAAGCAGTTTGGCGCCGGCTTTTCTCAAACCTTCCCTCATGCACATGCGAGCCGCTATCTCAAAGGCCATAACGGAGGAATCCACATCATGAAATTTGCCGTCAATCAGGGCAACCTTGAAATCGATTACCGGGAATCCGGCGAGCGGTCCGCTGTCCATGACGCTCATAATGCCTTTTTCAACTCCCGGGACGTATTCCTTGGGTATGGCTCCACCAACAATTCTGCTTTCAAACTCATATCCCTCGCCAGGTTCCGACGGCGTGATAATCACTTTCACCTCGGCAAACTGGCCCGACCCGCCGGTCTGCTTCTTGTGGGTGTAGGTATGCTCGATTTCATGACTGATGGTTTCGCGATACGCCACCTGAGGAGCGCCGATATTCGCCTCGACCCTGAATTCCCGCTTGAGACGGTCAACCAGAATGTCAAGGTGAAGTTCGCCCATGCCCTTCATGATCGTCTGTCCGCTTTCCATGTCGGTTTCAACCCGGAAAGACGGATCTTCCGCGGCGAGGCGCGCCAGGCCCTGGCTCATCTTCTCCTGGTCATTCTTCGTTTTCGGTTCAACGGCAATCTCAATCACCGGATCCGGGAACGCCATTGTTTCAAGAACAACCGGTTCCTTCATGTCGCACAGGGTATCGCCGGTGGTGGTATCCTTCAGACCGGCAAGCGCGATTATGTCGCCGGCAAATGCCTCGTCAATTTCCTCGCGGTTGTTTGAATGCATCATCATCATTCGCCCAATGCGCTCTTTTTTGCCCTTGGTGGAGTTGAGCACATTGTCGCCTTTGCTCATTGTGCCGGAATATATGCGCGTGAAGGTCAGCGACCCCACAAAAGGATCGTTCATGATCTTGAACGCCAAACCGGCAAAGGGCATGTCGTCATCGGCACGGCGCGCGATGGAGCGCTCCTCGCTCTGGTCTCCAGGCCTGAATCCCATGTAGTCGACAACATCAAGCGGACTTGGCAGATAGTCTATCACGGCGTTAAGAAGAGGCTGCACGCCCTTGTTCTTGAACGCCGAGCCTCCGAGAACCGGAACAAAGCTCAAAGACAGACACCCCTTGCGAACAAGACTCCGCAAAGTGGCCTCATCCGGCTCCTCGCCTTCAAGATACATCATCATCGCGTCGTCATCCATTTCGACGGCGTTCTCGATAAGCTGGCCGCGCCATTCCTCGGCCTGTGCCAGAAGATCTTCCCGAACATCGCACTGTATCCAGGTGGCGCCGAGATCGTCGCCCTTCCACAACCACTCTTTCATTGTCACAAGATCGACAAGACCCTCAAGAGCGTTCTCCGCGCCTATCGGCAAGGCGACCGGAACGGGTTTGGCGCCCGTGCGGTCCTCAATCATCTTGACGCAGTTAAAGAAATCGGCCCCGATTTTATCCATTTTATTCACAAAGACAATTCTTGGAACCTTATACCTGTCCGCCTGCCGCCAGACGGTTTCAGTCTGGGGCTCCACCCCCGCGTTTGCATCCAAAACGCAAACGGCGCCATCCAGAACCGCCAGTGAACGCTCAACCTCAATGGTAAAGTCAACGTGGCCGGGCGTGTCGATTATATTCAGCCGGTGCTTGGGTGTATCGGCGGTTTTGCCGTCCTCAGTACGTTCCCAGAACGTGGTTGTCGCCGCCGACGTGATTGTTATCCCCCGCTCCTGCTCCTGCTCCATCCAGTCCATGGTGGCCGCACCATCATGGACCTCGCCTATATTGTGCGATTTTCCGGTGTAGTAGAGTATTCGCTCGGTGCAGGTGGTTTTACCCGCATCGATATGCGCCATGATGCCGAAATTTCGGTAATGATCAAGCGTGTATTCGCGTGCCATGTATGTGATGCCCCATTAATGTTTTACCATCGGTAGTGACTGAACGCCTTGTTGGCTTCAGCCATCTTGTGCGTGTCTTCGCGTTTCTTTACGGCCGCTCCCCGTGAATTGAACGCGTCAAGAATTTCACCCGCGAGACGCTCTTCCATCGTGTGCTCGTTGCGTCCGCGGCTTGCCGATATCAGCCACCGTATCGCCAATGCCTCGCGCCGCTCGGGGCGTACTTCCACGGGCACCTGATAGGTTGCGCCGCCAACACGGCGCGAACGCACTTCGACAGCCGGTTTTATGTTCTCGATGGCTTCGTGGAATATCTCGCTTGGAGAACGCTTGAGTTTGCTTTCAACCTTGTCAAGGGCGTTGTAAACAATTCGCTCGGCGATTGATTTCTTGCCGTCTTTCATCAGGCTGTTCATGAATTTCGTAAGAACCACCTCTCCGAACTTAGCATCGGGAAGCACCTCGCGCTTTTCCGCGGCATGACGTCTGGACATCTCTTGTTCCTTTTACTTTGGACGTTTGGCGCCATATTTCGAACGACGCTGCTTGCGGTCCTTGACCCCTTGCGTGTCAAGAACCCCGCGCAGTATGTGATAGCGAACCCCGGGGAGGTCTTTCACCCGTCCACCGCGAATCAGCACAACCGAGTGTTCCTGGAGATTGTGACTTTCACCGGGAATGTAGCTTATGACCTCAAATCCATTCGTAAGACGCACCTTGGCAACCTTTCGCATTGCCGAGTTGGGTTTTTTGGGTGTCGTGGTGTAAACACGCGTGCACACGCCGCGCTTTTGCGGACAGGCCTGCAAATGCAGCGACTTGGTGGACCTGACCTTGGGCTTCCGAGGCTTGCGGATAAGCTGTTGGATCGTAGGCATAGACTTTTCCGTCCTTCAACATTTCATCCCGCGCTTTAAAGGCGCGGCATTCTCAAGTTCCCGCATTCCGCACCGTGGCAAAATGCAACTGCCGCAAACGTGCACATTCGCATGGAACGACGCGGCTGGTTTACAGAGGATCGGGGCACTTTAAGATCCCGGATCATGACCAATTCAATTCTGATTGCGGCTCGGGGATTCAGTTCCCGACAGCCGAATGAAAGGTGCAGTTATACATGGTCCGGCAATTTGTCAACATGCAATGCAAAAAAAATCGCGCGAACGGCACCGGGGCCATTGTCCGTCGGCACCGGCCTTTAATCAAATATTTATCAACGCGCGCAAGTCCCATTGTCCGGTCACCATTGGCATCTCGGCGAAAGAGACCGGCCATGGATTTCATTTTGCCGAATCACCTTGCCCGATTTCGCCTTGCCAAACCCAAACTCGTTTCACGATAAAACGCGAAAAGTCCCGAACCAACCAGTATAGCGGCGCCAAGCAGCGTTACGTTATCCGGCCATTCATTAAAAACCAGCCAGCCCAACAGCATTGCCCACAGCAACCCGGTATAGCGAAAAGGCGCCACAAAACTCACCTCTCCAACGCGCATCACCATTATCGAGAACAAATATGCGCACATAATCATTATAGACGCGGCCGATGTCAGAGAGATTTCCCTTGTTCCCATCGGCACCCAATCCGTGCCGAGTCCCGCAAAGCCAAAAAAAGCCGTCATCGACACCGAAGTGAAAAGCGTCACAAACATGGTTGGAACCCTTCGCGAGAGTCTCCTGGTGGAGAGATCGCGCAATGCGACGCAAAAGACCGCAACAAGCGCGTATAGGGAATGGAAGTTGAAATCATCCGATGCGGGCCGAATGATCAACATGACTCCCGCAAGTCCCAGCAATATTGCGATCATCCTCCTCCACCCCACGTGCTCGCCGAAGAAAAACACCGCCGCCAAAGTCACGATCAGGGGAAGCGCCTGCAAAATTGCCGTGACATTGGCTATGGGCATGTGAAAAAGAGCTGTCAGAAAAAAATAGGCTGCGGCGGTTTCCGCCATTGTTCGGATGACAACGAGAATCCAGTCGCGCCGCGAAAGCCGGGCATATAGATTCCCCATCCGCCAGGCGGCCGCTCCCACCATTGCGGATGTTAAAACCCCTCGCAGAAACAGTATTTGATTTAAAGGCACGTCTCCAGCCATGGCCTTTATCAAGGTGTCGTTAATTGTAAAAGAAGCCATGGACGCCATCATTAACAGCGCGCCGGCCACATTGCCGGAAAGTCTCATCTTGAGTTCAAGCCACCGCGCAGCTCTTCGTGCAGGGCGGGATTTGCCGCAAGCATTCCTTCAAGACGCCTGGCGGACGTATTGAACACGAGCGGGTTCCCGTGTCTGTCGGAGGTCGCGGCTCCCGCCTCCCGAAGAATCAAATCGCCGGCGGCGATATCCCACTCCCATGTTTTTCCGAGGGTAAACGTGGCGTCAAAGCACCCTTCGGCCACAAGGCAAAGCCGATATGCCAGAGAAGGCCGAAATGCGCGATTAACATCTGGAACTCCCTCTTTCCAGCGCTCCGGCGCCAATCCGCTTTTCGCGGCAAGAACATTTGCACCGGCGAGTGAGGTTCTTTTCCCCACTCGAACAGGCTTGCCGTTAAGCGTTGCGCCCCGCCCCTTTGCAGCCGAATAAAGCTTGTCCAGCATGGGAAGGTACACAACCGCCGCCGTAATCAGACCCTGCTCGGCAACCGCGATGGAATGCGCCCAGGTTCCGGATCCGTCAATGAAACTGCGGGTTCCGTCAATCGGATCGATTACAAACACGCATTTGGCATTGCGGCGGCCCCGGCAATCTTTTGACTCCTCCGACAGCCAGCCATAATCTCGGCGCGCGTTCAGAAGCCGCGTTTTCAGCAATTCGTTTACCGCAAGGTCGACGCTGGTTACCGGCCCCTCGCCATCGGGTTTGCTCCAGACGTCAAATGATGAATTCGCGAGCCCAACTGCCAGTTTTCCGGCATCCAATGCCACTTCAACAAGGAGAGGCAGGTCAGTTGCCGGCAAGAGTCAGCCCCTCCACCAAAAGAGATGGCACAACGGCGGCAAGCCACGGCCGCGCGTCATTGGCGGGAATTATGCGAAGCAGCATATCCGCCAGATTGCCTGCAATGGTGCATTCGCTAATCGGATGAGCGATTTCGCCATTCTCAACCCAAAATCCCGAAGCGCCCCGCGAATAGTCTCCCGTATTGGGGTTGATTGTGGCGCCGATCATGGATGTGACAAGAAGGCCCGTTCCCATTTTCCGAACAAGTTCGTCTCGCCCGGCATCGCCCTGTGTAAGCTCAACATTCCAGTTCGCCGGACGCGGTGGCGCCGAGACGCCACGATATGCGTTTCCGGTTGAAGCCATTCCAAGTTTGCGGCCTGTGGCAAGATCCAGAGTCCAGCCTGCCAGAATTCCGTTGCGCACAATTTCACGTGGACATGTGGGAAGCCCTTCGGCATCAAACAGCCTGGATCCTCCAACGCGAGTTCTGCGGGGGTTCTCCACAATTGAAAGTCCATTGGGCAGCACGCGTTCGCCGATCTTGTCCAGCAACCAGGACGAGCCGCGAGCCACCGCATCGCCATTGGCGGCCGAGAGCAGATGTCCCACAAGACTTCCGGAGACGCGTTCATCAAACAATACGGGATATGCGCCCGTGGGCGGCTTGCGCGAGCCGAGCATTGCAACCGCGCGCTCTCCAGCGGTTCTGCCAATATCGTCGGCATTTCTCAAGTCTGATGCAAATATCCTTCTGTCGCCATCGTGGTCACTCTCCATGGAAGTTCCCTCGCCCGCAATTGCGAGGCAGTGAATTCCGCTTTCCGTAACGGAATATCCATCGGAAAACCCGTTCGTTGCCGCCAAGTGCACTGATCTCGACATCCAAAAGGCCGCGGCGGATTCGACTTGAGAGACACCGTTGACGGCAAGAGACGCCGCTTCGGCTTCAAGCGCCGTCTCCTTTAGACATTCGGGCATTGGCTCGGATGACGGATCGGCAAGCTCGAGATCGTTTGCATCCGCCTTGCCGGCTATTTGTCCGGGCTCCGCCAGCCCGGCATAAATGTCTTCCGGCGCATGTCTTGCCATCTCGACAGCTCGCTCGGCCAGTTCCGCGACGGTTGTGTCCCCCGTATCCGTTGCCGAGACGCATGCCTGCCGGCGACCGATAAAAACCCTCAATCCGATATTGGCCCCTTCGGATCTTTCGGCCTGCTCCAACTCCGCGCCACGCACGTCAATCATGATGGATTTTCCCGTCATGGCAATGGCGTCGGCGGATTCCGCCCCGGCCCTGCGGGCGGCCGCAAGCATTTTTTCGGCAAGAACATCCAATCCGACATTCATATTGCATCCCTCCCTGAGCGTCACGCGGCAGTCGGCGCGCCGTCCTTCCGGAAACTTCCGGGGCTTTCAATTCAATTTACAGTTGTTCCATTAATCCGCATTTCGCCACGTGAAAAGGCGTCATTGTATTTAACGGTTGAGCCACTTTTCCGATATTCGCTGACGCTGAAGTAATTCTCGTAGAGGACACTGGTATTTACCGATTCAAGTATTCCGAGCAATCTGCCTCCGTACTCTCCATTTTCTGGAGAGTTCTACATATGAACGTTTGCGTCTCCGCGCCGTCCGCCGCGCCCCGCGATGACATCAGATTTCGATATTCCCCATCCGCGACACTAAACGAATAGCTTAACTTTCCGATATCGACTCTGCTCTCGATCGCAATATCCGTTTCCGAATTTAAATTTGGCATGCCGACCAGGTCAGATGCTTTCAGCTCCAGAAACGCTGGAAGGACATGCTCGTCCCCAATCGCGAATTCCGTCAGCTCCATGGAAAATTCATCCCCAAAATATTCGGTCGAAATGCTTCCGCTGGCGCCTGACAGGGTCAGGTCCATGTCTGAAAAGCCAATTTTCCATATGGCCCGGACATCTTCATTACGGCCATCTCCAAACCCCATCGCAACTCTGACTGAATTGGATATCCCGAGGGACACCGTGTCATTGCCGCTTTCAAGGAAAGTCGTTTCCGGCACGTCGATTGTCAGCGGCATCGATCCCCTGAAAGCCGACATGCTGGCGATCATGTCCGACACTTTAAGCGCGCCATCGGAACGTTCTTCAGTTGCGAGCACCGGAAAACCCCAGTCTTCCATACCGGACTTCCAGATTTCCCACATGTCCTGCGCGGCCATGCCGGCAGCACAGGCCGGACAGGATGATTGAATTCCGATTGCAAGCGCGCAACCGGCAAAAAACTTTCTTATCATTGGCATGGTCCCAACCAAAGACTCGGCGGCGGAGAATAATCGGTGCAAAATCCGGTCAAGTCGTTTGCACTGGACGATTGTCCGGACCGACACTACCAATTGGCATTACGGGAATTCCCGCAGATTGCAAGGGGAGATATAATGTCAGTGAATGGCAAGACAATTTTAATTACCGGTGCAAGCCGGGGGATAGGTGCCGCAGCCGCGAGAGCCTTCGCGGAGGCCGGGGCGAATGTTGTACTATCGGCCCGCAGCCGCGACGCCATAAGTTCACTTGCCGAGAGCATCGGGGGAAGTGCGCATGCGGTACCCTGCGATGTCAGTCGCTTTCAAGACATTGCCACGGCCGTTAACGTGTGCATCGACAGATTTGGGAGTCTGGATGTGCTTGTGGGAAACGCCGCCGCAATTGAACCAATCTCGCATCTGGAAAAAGCCGATCACAATGCCTGGAGCCAATCTCTGGACATCAATGTCAAAGGCGTTTTCTACGGGATCCGCGCCGCCATGCCCATCATGAGGGCTTCGGGCGGCGGGACGATCATCACCATTGGTTCGGGAGCGGCCAGTCACGCTCTTGAAGGCTGGAGCAGCTACTGCGCCTCAAAAGCGGCCGTGGCCATGCTGATGCTTTGCGCGAACAAAGAGGGGCGAGATGCGGGAATTCGCGCGGTGAGTCTTTCGCCAGGCACCGTCGCAACGCAGATGCAAAGGAAGATCAAGGCCTCTGGAATCAATCCGGTCAGTCAGTTGGACTGGTCGGAGCACATACCTCCCGAGTGGCCCGCGAAAACTCTGGTCTGGATGTGCACGGAAGACGCGGACGAATTTGTTGGACGGGAAATACAATTGCGCGATTCCGAGATACGGCGAAGGGTGGGACTGATATGACTTGCCGAGGGAGAAACAGGCCAATCGTTGTTGCGGTCCAAACGGCACTTCAGGCGTATTTGTGGTGGCCTGCCGCAATCATACCGTTGATTTGCGCAAATTTTCGGGATGACGCCAAACGAAAACAGACCATTGGGCCTGCAGTGAGTGAAGAGCATGATTCCCGAAATATCTATCGACGAACCATCATTGCAAGGCGTATAAGCGTTCGTTCGATTGCAGCCATCTGCGGGGCCGTTTGTCCCGCCGAGCGCAGTTTCATATCGGTTTGAGTGAGCAGAACCAATGCCTGCTCTAGCTTCGGAGCCCCCCAGTTTTGCACCTGCTTGATCATCCGATTGCGTCTCGGACCAAATACCGGCGGACGGACGGCGTCCATTCCGCTAACCGCCCCCTTCGGATCAGTTGCCGCAGTGTAGAGAATTTTGAAATGCCTTGAAGTTGCGAGGCAAAGCCCCACGGGTTGCATGCCCTGCGCGCGCAAACGCTTCATTAATGGGCCTATTTTGTCGGAATGGGATTCGGCAACCATGTGTATCATGTCCTCCATGTCCGCTTCCGTTGAGGCCGGGGCGCAGGCCGCAACATCCCCTGAAGTCAAGGGCGACTTGTCTCCAAGCTTATAGATTGCAATTTTTTCGATGGTCTGCCGCAAATCTCCGGGGTCCAATTCTTTTGCCAATGCATGTATATCACGCATCGCATCGCTTTCCGGAGTCGAAAGACCCGCTTCCTTCACGATTTTCCCGATTTCCGAAGGCGACGGCGGATTGTCGTAAATCGCCGCCGCATATGCGTTGCGATGTTCCTCAAAGCACTTCCTGAGCTTTGACTTGACCCTCAGTGTCCCGGCCGTAACCACAAGATGCGCATCGCCGCTGCTCCAGTCCGACAGTGCCGCGGACACGGCGCCTGCGGCCAGATCATTGGCTTCTTCAACATATACAACCCGCTGTCCGGGAAAAAATCCGTGCGCCTTGATTGCATCATGCAATTTGGCCGGCTGCTTGCTCAACTCGCCCGCCGACATGCGATCCAGCCGCATTTCATCCCGACCGTCGGGACCAATGAGATTGGCGATTATCTGCTGTCGCCGCATGGCCACCCGCATGGGGTTGGCTCCATATATCAATATGCCGGCTCTGTTGCTTTCCGGTTTTTCGAAATATTCGTCAATTTTATTCGCGGCAAGTTTCATTGACGCAATCGGCCAACCTCTACAAGCAGCTTGGCCACAGTCTGATCGCCCAAAATATTCACAAGTCTTTCCGTGGCGTCACGTTTGGCGGCGCTTATGGCCACAGTGGAACCTATTGCCCTGTAACTGGTAAAACCGCTTTCGCTGCCGCTGGCCAGCAATTCGCCTTCTTCGATGTCATTTAGTTCCCAGTCCACACTACCCACTAAATTGACACGCACATTGACATTGTCCGTCGTAACCGCAATGGCGTCCTCCACCACCCCGATTGAGTAGCTCAATCCGTATTTTGCCGACGCGGCGCGCCCGAGCCGCTCTTCAAGATAACGGACAAGCAGGTATTCGGTATTTGTGGATGGTTCATCTATTGCAATTGAGTTCTGCAACAGGCTTCCCGATCCGGATGGGCCATAGGCCGGAGCAAACCCGCAACCTGCAAGCATGATGGCCATGCAGCAGGCGAGAATGCCGGTTCGGCTAGATAACGACATTTGCAATCCGCCCTGGAACAATGATGATTTTTCTTGGTCTCATACCTTCGAGCGCCTTTTGAACCGCCGAATGGGAAATAACGGCCCTCTCCAGTTCCTCCTTGCACATCTCTCTTGGAACTTCAATCTCCGCCCTCCGCTTTCCATTGATCTGAATGGGCATTTTTACATTCTCATCAATCAGCAGCGTCTCATCCGCCTCTGGCCAGGGCGCAACCGAAACGAGTCCCTCGCAGCCTAGCGACGACCATATCTCCTCGGACAGATGCGGAGTCATCGGCGACATCAGTTGAGCCATGACCTTAACGGCCTCGCGCTTTGCTTCGGCACCGGCTTCGGATTTCGACAGCGTATTGGCGAATGCGTACAATCGCGCTATTGCGGCATTAAATCCAAACGATTCGATTCCCAGGGTTACATCTCTGATTGTTCTGTGAATTTCGCGACAAAGTCTCTCGTCATCGGCTGCAGGGGGCGCGTCTTCGTCAACGATGTCCATGCAGAGCCGGTACACTCTCGCCAGATGCCTGTGCGCGGCCTCCGCCCCCGAAGATGTCCATTCCACATCCCGCGCCGGAGGGCTGTCGGAAAGGATGAACCAGCGCGCGGTGTCCGCGCCGTATTTATTGATTATGTCGATCGGGTCGACAACATTCTTCTTGGATTTGGACATCTTCGCAGATGGAACAATCTCGGCTTTCTCCCCGGTGGATCTTACTACCGCAATCCTTTTTTCGCCTTCGGCAATCTCCACCTCATCCGGAAAATGGTAAACAGGCCGTCCATTCCCGTCCCTTGTCCGGTAAATCTCATGCGTGACCATCCCCTGAGTGAAAAGCGCATCAAAAGGCTCAACGGCCTTGGCGGGCAGACGTCCGCAAACGCGCATCGCCCTTGCAAAGAAGCGCGAATAGAGAAGGTGCAGAATCGCATGCTCTATTCCGCCAATATACTGGTCCACATTCATCCAATACCCGGCTTCTTCCAATTCAGTGGGCGAGTTTGACCTCGGAGCGGTAAAGCGGGCATAGTACCATGCACTGTCCACAAATGTATCCATGGTGTCGGTTTCGCGTTTTGCCGCACCTCCGCAATCTGGACAGACACAGTTCAACCAGGTCGCATGCCGGTCAAGCGGATTTCCCGGATTGTCGAAACTCACGTCATCCGGCAGTCTGACAGGCAGATTTTCCCTTTTTTCCGGAACCACCCCGCAATCTGGACAATGCACCACGGGAATTGGACACCCCCAATATCGCTGACGCGAAAGACCCCAGTCCCTGAGTCGGTATTTTACCTTTTCATCACCCAGTCCGCTGGCTTCAAACCAGTTGATCGAGGCATCAATTCCCTGCTGGCCGGTCGCATCGGAAATCCCGGCAAAGTGATCTACATAAACGACCTTCCGCTCCTTGGGTGGAACGAGAGCCTCGTTTTGAACCTCGCTGAAATCACCCGGCATATGGAATGCGTTGCGCACGTCGATGCCGTAGTTGCGCGCAAAATCCAAATCTCGCTGATCATGGGCGGGGCAACCAAACACCGCGCCGGTTCCATAATCCATCATGACAAAATTGCCCACCCAAACAGGAAGCTCAATGTCGCCATCAATTGGATGTCGAACCCTTATGCCTGTATCAACCCCCCTCTTTTCCGCCTTTTCCATTGCCGCTTCGGTTGTGTCCATCTTGCGAGTCTCGGAAATGAACTCCGCCAGAACCGTGTCATTTTCCGCCAAAGCGCGGGACACCGGGTGTTCCGGGGAAATTGCGACAAACGTCGCTCCCCGCATTGTATCGGGTCGGGTCGAGTAGCAGACGATCGGATCCTCGCCGTCAATTCTGTGAAACGGTATTTCCAGCCCCCGGGATTTTCCTATCCAGTTCTCCTGCATGAGGCGCACTTTTGCCGGCCAGTTGTCCAGCTTTTCCAGTGAATTCAGGAGATCCTCCGAATATTCCGAAATCCGAAAAAACCACTGCGTCAACTCCCGGCGCTCGACTTCCGCTCCGGAACGCCAGCCCCGGCCGTTTTCCACCTGCTCGTTTGCAAGCACCGTCATGTCCACGGGATCCCAGTTGACAACCGCGCTCTTTCGGTAGACAATATCCCTTTCGAGGAAATCGAGAAACATCGTCTGCTGGTGCCGATAGTATTCCGGATGGCATGTGGCGATTTCACGCGACCAGTCATGAGACAGTCCAAGCGGTTTCATCTGGGACTTCATGTCCTCAATGTTCCGATACGTCCACTCCGCGGGATGTATGCGCTTTTCCATGGCGGCGTTTTCCGCCGCCAGCCCAAAGGCGTCCCAGCCAAATGGATGCAGAACATTATATCCGTTTGACATTTTAAACCGGGCGATCACATCGCCCATCGTATAGTTGCGGACATGACCCATGTGTATTCGACCGGAGGGATAGGGAAACATTTCCAGCACGTAATACTTGGGTCGATCCTTGGATCTGACAGCTTGAAAAATCCCGGCCTTTTGCCATTTGCCCTGCCATTTTCGCTCGATTTCCGCGGCATTGTAGCGCATCATCTTTCGCCTGCCCTCTCCTGATTTCAATTCCGGACCATAAGGTACATATGCTTCATATATTCGGGATTGGCAAACGCCATCTCCGAGACCGTCCATGCGGCCGATAGTCCCTCTCGCACCGACATTTGCGGTTCGGGATTCGGCAATGCGCATTTCTCCGTCAAATCAGCACGCATCAAATCATCGGCCATTGCGCTCCGTGTTTGCCCGCACCGGCAGAAAGGCCCCGTCCACATCGCGCGAACCGGCAATTTCGGTTGCGTCCTAAAAGCCGCGGTCAGAAGTTTTTCGAATTTACCCTAAGCTGGCGCGCTCGAGCCAATATGGCATCCTCAACCGCGGTTTGCGTTGCAACGCTTACGGGACCGTTTTTGGTTTGCAATGCCACGTTAAGCGAGCGCGCATCCAGCGCAGGGTCGCTAATGAGAATAGTCGCGCGATAAGACGAGCCGCCACCGGGCGGACGTCCATAACCGGTAACAATCACACCGGTAAAGGGATCGGCGCTCTGCACGGGAAGAAAATCCAGAACCTCCAGCGATGCGGTCCATAGATGCCTGTTGACTTTTACATTGGCGGCACCGCTTCTGAAGGGATCGAAAATGCTGCTGCCATCACCGGTGGCACCGCGACCGGGGTTTGGCGTGTAGGCGTCCGGATCCAGTTTTGCGTTGCGCCACGTTTCGCATGACGCGGTAAGGCTTAGACATCCCATAACAATGCAGGCGGTCTTTAATCGGAACATGGGCATTAATACCATCCGTTGCTGTTTAAGAAATGTAGTAGCCAATAATAAATAGCCAGGCAAGATATCAACAACAGAATTATCGCAACACCAATCGCCTCAACGGCAACCTTCACCAAAACCGGCAAACATTGCCGAGAGAATCCAATCATTGCGGCACTTCCGGCATAATTGCCCGACGCATCGGCCGTCTCTTGCCAGGTTGCCGGGACCAAAGCGGTACCGAGTTGCGCAAGAATCGGGCATTTCACGCAATGCCCGAACGTTCGGCGCGAAGCATGGCGGCGGCAAGCGGCTTGCCGGGAGCCTGCTTCTCCACGCGAAAGGACCGAGGGTGCAGGCTGCAATTTCGCGGCGGCGCACAAGGCGCAGGCCCACCTGCGATATCTTCCAGCCGTCACCGAATGCATGTCGGCCCATTCCGTCTCCACCGCGCAATTGCCACGGCTCGGAGCGTTGCCGAAATACCGCGCGGGGCTCCCTTTCCGCCAGAGTCGCTTTATCGCCAAAAGGGCCGGCTACAGGCGGAAGCATCGGCATCTGGCGATTTAAGAACACTGTCCAGCCAGCATGAGTTCACTCTTCCGGGAACTTCGGAATCGCCTCACGAAGTTCAACGTGGCAGACCTGGAAAACGTCAATCCCGCAAGCGCCGATTTGACGGGCGCTGGCGCAAACGTTACGGATTGCATATTTATGAAGCTCTGTGTGAAAATCTTCAATGGCGGGAAAAAGGAGATTCCCATGGGACTTGCAGAAATTGTTTCCCGAGTCCGGAAAGCCGAAGCGGAACATGGCCGAAAACCTGGAGACGTTACCCTTATCGCCGTTTCCAAGATGCAGCCAAACAGTCGCGTTGAGGCACTGCTGGAACAGGGTCACGGGGTTTTTGGCGAAAATCGGGTTCAGGAGGCGGCAAAAAAATGGCCGGATTTAATTAAACGACACAATGGCGTTGAAGTGCATTTAATTGGGCCATTGCAGACCAACAAGGTTCGACAGGCGTTTGATTTGTTTCAGGCGATCCATTCCGTTGACCGTCCCAAGCTTGCAAATGCAATTGCGCGCATATCTCAAGAGGAAGGCCGATGCCCTGATTTGCTCATTCAGGTAAACACCGGTGAAGAGCCTCAAAAAGCTGGTCTCGCGCCTTCCGACGCGGACAAATTTATCGCGGATTGCCGATCAAAAGATCTGCCGGTAAAAGGTCTAATGTGCATTCCGCCAATTGGCGAGGAAGCAAGTCCGCATTTCGCGTTACTGGCTAAAATAGCCGAACGCAACGGGATTGAGCTTTTGTCCATGGGCATGAGCGACGATTTCGAGAAGGCAATATCATTTGGCGCCACCCATGTACGCGTGGGAACCGCGGTATTTGGATCCCGCATTTCAAGATGAACCCTCAAACATGAAATTTCAACAGCCGGCCGCAGACTATATTCCGCGCGCGACAATCAGCCTGCAGCCAATTCCAACATGTGCCGCAAGCAACCTCAAATGCTCCGGTTTTAGAGCTATGCATCCAGCCGTTGGGTGACCTGGTCCACGCCACCCGTGCATAAATATGCACGAACCGCGTCCGGATTCGGCTTTGGGCCAGTTCCAGTCGATCACCAATACCAGATCGTAAAGCGGGTCGGCTCTGCGCATGATTTCGTGAGACCCTTCATAGGGTCTTTTTACCTGATTGTTGTAGTCGGGCATGGCGGGATCATCTGACCACAAATCCCCCGGAAGGATTGGAAGAGCCCATTTTGCGGGTTTTTTCATTCTGTCCGGACGATACAAAAGAGCGACTATGCGATGGATGCCGACAGGCGTTGCGCCATCGCCTTCAGTTTTCCTTGAAGAAAGCCCGCCTCTTCCGATTGCGCATGGATACCTTTTTCCATTATATCTCAATCCGGTTGGCGTAACAACCAGATCCCCGGGAGCCATGTCTCGGCACCTTTCGACAGTAGAAAATTCATCTTTGATCATCTGCTTGACCGCATCCCGAAACCGCGACATTTGGGTAAACGCAAAAGCGGACTTGTTCAAGCAAATGACGTTTTTGGGAACGGGTTGAGCAACTGAACGCAAATTTCCCGGTTGAGGTATGGGAGATTGCCGCAAAACAGTGGCATTTTAATCCCGCATTTTCGCGCCGGGCCTCCGCTGTTGCGGTTTCATGCACTCCCAAGACAAGGACCCCGCGATGCGCGGTGCCGCAAGCCGCCAGCAAGGGACCGCGGAATGGACCATCTCGCTTTACCCTTCATCGACAACATCCATAAAGAGACCGTCCTCTGGCGCCAAATCCCCATCCAAATTCTTCTCGGACTGCCTGAGGCGGTTTTCGATAACCAGCTTGTCACGCTGTTCCGCTATCTGACCGACCTTGATGGTCGCGCCTCCGGTGCCGGCGGGAATTAATCTTCCCACAATGACATTCTCCTTAAGCCCGATAAGCTTGTCCTTTTTGCCCTGAACCGCGGCATCCGTGAGCACACGGGTCGTTTCCTGGAACGACGCCGCGGAAATAAAGCTCCTTGTTTGCAGTGCCGCCTTGGTAATTCCAAGCAATATCGGTTGCCCGCTGGCGGGTTTCAAGTCTTCGGAGACCGCCTTTTTGTTGATGTCGTCAAATTCGATTTTATCAATGTGCTCGCCTTTCAGAAGAGTGGTGCCCCCACTGTCGGTTACCTCCCATTTCTGCAGCATCTGGCGAACGATTACCTCAATGTGCTTGTCGTTTATCTTTACACCCTGAAGCCGATAGACATCCTGCACCTCGTCAATCATGTAATCGGCCAGAGCCTCCACCCCGAGGATCGAGAGAATGTCATGCGGCGCAGGGTTTCCATCCATGATATTCTCGCCCTTTTGAATATAGTCCCCGGGCTGAACGGGTATGTGCTTGCCCTTTGGCACCATGTACTCGACCGGGTCCAGCGATGAGTCCGTGGGGATGATTTCAATCCTTCGCTTGCTCTTGTAATCGCGCCCGTAATGGACATGCCCGTCAACTTCGGCAATAATCGCGTGATCTTTTGGCCGGCGCGCCTCGAACAGTTCCGCAACTCTGGGCAAACCACCAGTTATGTCCTTGGTTTTGGAGTCTTCGCGCGGAATGCGCGCTATCACATCTCCCGGCAAAATTTCCTGTCCGTCCTCCACGGACAGGATGGCATCCACAGACATCGGATATGAAAGAATTTGACCATCGGCGCCATTATCGACAACAATCGGATCCCCCTTGCCGTCTGTTATTTGAATCTCGGGCTTGAGTTCGCTTCCTTTCGGCGCAGACCTCCAGTCTGCAACTATTTTCTGGGTCATGCCGGTCGCATCGTCGGTAACCTCTCTAACGGACACGCCCGTTGTCAGATCAATGTATTTGGCCCTACCGCCCATTTCGGCCAGTATGGGCAGTGTATACGGATCCCATTCAAAGAGTTTGTCTCCGACCTTTACCCCGTCTCCCCCGGCCACGAAAAGCCTCGAGCCGTAACCAACCTTGTGACTTGCCAGTTCTTCACCATTTTCACCCGTTATCTTGAGTTTCATGTTGCGGACGATGACAAGCAGGTCGCCGTTTTTGTCCTTGAGGGTTGCCGGCGACTGATTGTGCTCAAGTTCGATTTCACCTTCCTGACTTGCTTCAAGATACGATTGCTGTCCACCCTGGGCAACGCCGCCAATGTGGAAAGTCCTCATTGTCAACTGCGTTCCAGGTTCGCCAATCGATTGCGCGGCGATAATGCCGACGGCTTCGCCGACATTCACCAAAGTACCGCGGGCCAAATCCCTTCCGTAGCATTTTGCGCAAACACCGTCTTCGCTTTCACATGTGAGCGGCGAGCGTATGCGGGCGGTTCTGACGGCGGACTCCTCGATTTTATCAGCCATTATCTCGTCAATTAGCTGGCCGCATTTGACTATTACCTCGCCATTCGCCGGATGCAGAATATCTTCAGCGGCAACACGACCCAGCGTGCGCTCGCTCAAAGTCGCCACAACCTCGCCATCATTTACCGCGGCGCGCGCGGTAATCGCGTTTTCGGTGCCGCAATCCTCCTCGCGAACTATGCAGTCCTGAGCCACATCAACCAGACGACGGGTCAGATACCCTGAATTCGCGGTCTTCAGCGCCGTATCCGACAGGCCCTTGCGCGCGCCATGCGTGGAATTGAAATATTCCAGCACCGTAAGACCCTCCTTGAAATTTGAGATGATCGGGGTTTCGATAATGGCTCCGTTCGGTTTGGCCATCAGGCCGCGCATGCCGCCAAGCTGCTTCATTTGCGTAACGGACCCTCGAGCGCCCGAGTGCGCCATCATATAGACGCTGTTGGGGTCTTCCTCGGCGCCGTCATCCTCATGCCCGCTTTGCGAGATGGTGGTCATCATCGCCGCGGTAACCTTGTCGTTGCATTTTGACCAGGCATCTACAACCTTGTTGTATTTCTCGCCCTGCGTGATCAGTCCGTCCATATACTGCCTGCCGAACTCCTTGACCATTTCACGGGTTTCGTCCACAACCGCCCATTTTTCGTCTGGAACAACCATATCGTCCTTGCCGAAGGATATTCCCGCCCGGAACGCCTCCCTGAATCCCATTGACATGATCTGATCGCAAAAGATGACGCTTTCCTTTTGGCCGCAGTATCTGTAGACGGTGTCAATGACCTGCTGAACCTCCTTTTTTCTCAACTGCCGGTTTACCATGTCAAACGGGGCCTTTGCGTTTAGCGGCATAAGCGCGCCGATTGCCATTCGTCCAGGTGTGGTTTCGTATCGCTTGTAGACTTCATTGCCCTCTTCGTCGATTTGCGGCATCCGCGCGGAAACCCTGGCATGCAGATGCACATATCCTTCATGCAGCGCATGCTGCATTTCGCCAAGAGACGAGAAGCTCATTCCCTCTCCGACCATGCCCGAGCGCATTATCGACGTGTAGTAAAGACCCAGCACCATGTCCTGGGACGGCACAATGATCGGCGAACCGTTTGCGGGAGACAGAACATTGTTTGTCGACATCATCAGAACCCGCGATTCGAGCTGGGATTCCAGCGACAAGGGCACATGTACCGCCATTTGATCACCGTCAAAATCCGCATTGAAGGCAGAGCATACAAGCGGGTGCAGCTGAATTGCCTTGCCCTCGATCAAAACCGGTTCAAACGCCTGGATGCCAAGCCTGTGAAGTGTCGGCGCGCGGTTAAGGAGAACCGGATGTTCCCGTATCACCTCTTCCAGAATGTCCCAGACCTCGGGACGCTCTTTCTCAACCATTTTTTTGGATTGCTTGACGGTTGAGGACAGGCCACGGTCATTTAACCGCGAATAGATGAACGGCTTGAACAGTTCGAGCGCCATTTTCTTGGGCAGCCCGCACTGATGCAGTTTCAGCTCGGGGCCGGTTACAATCACGGAGCGGCCCGAAAAGTCCACGCGCTTGCCCAGGAGATTCTGCCTAAAGCGACCCTGCTTGCCCTTTAGCATGTCGCTCAGAGATTTCAGAGGCCGCTTGTTGGCGCCGGTGATGGCCCTTCCTCGGCGCCCGTTGTCAAAAAGCGCGTCGACGGATTCCTGAAGCATTCGCTTCTCGTTTCGCAAAATGATGTCCGGCGCATGCAGTTCAATGAGCTTCTTTAGGCGATTGTTGCGGTTTATAACCCTGCGATAAAGCTCATTCAGGTCGGATGTGGCAAACCGGCCGCCATCAAGAGGTACCAATGGACGCAATTCCGGCGGAATCACGGGTACTACAGTCATCACCATCCATTCCGGCCGGTTCCCGGATTCGATGAAGTTTTCAATCACTTTCAAGCGCTTGATTATCTTCTTCGGCTTTAGCTCGCCAGTGGCCACCGCCAGATCGGCTCGAAGATTTTCCGCCTCAATCTCAAGATCGATATTTCGCAGCAGTTCGCGAACAGCCTCAGCTCCGATGCTGACCTGAAATGAATCGGCCCCATACATGTCCTGCGCATCCAGGTATTGCTCTTCGGTTAGCAGCTGACCATATTCGAGTTCCGTCAGGCCCGTGTCGATCACGACAAATTTCTCGAAATACAGTATCCGCTCAATATCCGAGAGCGTCATGTCAAGAACCAGACCGATTCGGCTGGGCAGCGATTTCAAAAACCAGATATGGGCGCATGGCGCGGCAAGCTGAATATGGCCCATGCGTTCTCTGCGAACCTTTTGAAGCGTCACTTCAACGCCGCATTTTTCGCAGACAACACCACGGTGTTTCATCCGCTTGTATTTTCCGCACAAGCATTCATAGTCCTTTATCGGACCGAATATTCTGGCGCAAAACAAACCGTCGCGCTCGGGCTTGAATGTTCTGTAGTTTATCGTTTCCGGTTTTTTTATTTCACCAAAAGACCAACTCAGTATTTGCTCCGGGCTGGCAAGCTTGACACTTATGGAGTCAAACGTTCCCGCCGGCGAATATGGGTTGAAAGGGTTGTTGGTCAGCTCTTTGTTCATTTGAAATCCTCGCGGGAATCTTGTCTTGCCGATTTGATTGGAGATCTCGTTGCCGATGGAAAACTTTCGGCACTGCACGAATTGGTCTGCATCAGAAGCCGTTTTCGCCTGCCGGGAAGGTCATGCTTTCTCCTCCGGTTCGAGAAGCTTCATGTTTAATCCCAGCCCCCGAACTTCCTTGACCAGAACGTTGAAGCTTTCCGGCACGCCGGCCTCAAACTCTTCCTCGCCCTTGACTATTGACTCATATGCTTTCGTTCGTCCGGCCACATCGTCGGACTTGATTGTCAGCATTTCCTGCAATGTATATGCCGCACCATAGGCTTCCAGAGCCCATACCTCCATTTCCCCAAAGCGCTGTCCGCCAAACTGCGCCTTTCCGCCAAGCGGCTGCTGTGTGACAAGCGAATATGGGCCGGTGGAGCGCGCATGAATCTTGTCGTCGACAAGATGGTGCAGTTTCAGCAGATATTTGATTCCCACCGTTACGGGACGACTGAACCGCTCGCCTGTGCGCCCGTCATAAAGAGTTGACTGGCCCGACACGTCAAACCCCGCTCGCTTGAGAGCATCGTTAACGTCCGCCTCCTTGGCCCCGTCAAAGACCGGGGTCGCTATTGGCACTCCGTTTACGGCATTGCCGGCCGCTTCAATAAGCGCCTCTTCCGGCATGTCTCTTATGCCCTCGCTGTAAACATCTTCACCATATGCAAATTTCATGGCCTCATGTACAGGCCCCATGTCTCCCGATTGGCGGAATTCATCGAGCGCTTCGTCTATTTTAAGACCAAGCCCTCTGGACGCCCAGCCCATATGGGTTTCAAGAATCTGGCCAACGTTCATCCTGCTGGGAACGCCGAGCGGATTCAGGCAAAAATCAACCGGCGTACCATCGGCGAGAAATGGCATGTCCTCCATCGGAACGACTTTGGAAATCACCCCTTTGTTGCCATGACGTCCCGCCATTTTATCTCCCGGCTGCAGCTTTCGCTTCACGGCCACAAACACCTTGACCATTTTCATCACCCCGGGGGGCAGGTCGTCACCTCGGCGTATCTTGTCAACCTTGTCTTCATATCGGGCTTTCAGGGTTTTTTTCTGCGCCTCAAACTGCTCGTGAAGCATCTCGATGGCCTTTGCATCCTTCCCGCTCTTAAGCGCCAACTGCCACCATTGGCGTTTGGAAAGGGTTTCGAGAAGATTCTCGGTGATTTTTGAATTTGACTTTACCCCAAGAGGCCCCTTTACGACAATTTTTCCCAATATGCGGGATTTAAGACGATTGTATATGTTTCGCTCGAGAATGGCCGTTTCATCATCCAGATCCCGTGTAAGACGCTGGATTTCCTCGCGTTCAATCTGAATCGCCCGCTCATCCTTTTCCACGCCATGCCGATTGAAAACGCGCACCTCCACAACGGTGCCAAAATCGCCCGGCTTGACCCGCAGAGACGTATCACGCACATCGCTCGCCTTTTCCCCGAATATCGCCCGCAGCAGTTTTTCCTCCGGTGTCATCGGGCTTTCGCCCTTTGGCGTGATTTTGCCCACCAGAATGTCCCCGGGCTCGACATCAGCGCCAATGTACACTATGCCCGCCTCGTCAAGATTTCGGAGCGCCTCCTCGCTAACATTCGGAATGTCTCGCGTGATTTCCTCCGGACCAAGCTTGGTGTCGCGCGCCGACACCTCAAATTCCTCTATGTGAATGGAGGTAAAGACGTCATCGCGCGCGATCCTCTCGGAGATCAGTATTGAATCCTCGAAGTTGTATCCATTCCACGGCATGAACGCCACAAGAACGTTCTTGCCCAGCGCCAGTTCACCAAGGTCCGTTGACGGCCCGTCGGCAACGACTTCACCCTTGACAATGTTCTGACCCACCTTGACCAGCGGGCGCTGGTTGATGCAGGTGTTCTGGTTCGAGCGCTGAAACTTCCGCATCCTGTAGATGTCGACACCGGGGTCGGCCGCTTCAAGCTCTTCAGTTGCGCGGATCACGATTCGACTTGAATCGACATGATCCACAACCCCCGCCCGCCGCGCCAGAACGGCAGCGCCGGAATCCCGCGCGACAACCCTTTCAATGCCGGTTCCAACCAGTGGAGCCTCCGACTGCATGGTGGGCACCGCCTGCCGCTGCATGTTGGATCCCATAAGAGCGCGGTTGGCATCGTCATTTTCCAGGAACGGTATGAGCGACGCCGCCACTGAAACCATCTGCTTGGGACTGACATCTATAAGCTCCACCTGCTCATTTGGGGCCAGCGTGTAATCGCCAGCCTTGCGGGTATTTACCATCTCGTTGACGAATCTGCCCCTTTTATCGAGAACGGCATTTGCCTGCGCAACGGTGTGGCGCATTTCCTCGGTCGCGGAAAGGTATGTTACATCATCCGTCACCTGCCCTTTTGCCACTTTTCGATAGGGGGTCTCGATAAAGCCGTATTTGTTCACTCTGGCAAATGTCGCAAGGGAATTTATCAGACCGATATTTGGACCTTCAGGCGTTTCGATGGGGCATATGCGCCCGTAATGAGTCGGATGCACGTCACGCACCTCAAAACCGGCGCGCTCGCGCGTAAGTCCGCCAGGACCCAGAGCCGACAGACGGCGTTTATGCGTAACTTCCGACAGGGGATTGGTCTGATCCATAAACTGGCTCAGCTGGGACGATCCAAAGAACTCCCTTACAACAGATGTGGCGGGCTTGGAGTTGATGAGATCATTCGGCATGAAATTGTCAATTTCCAGTGACGACATGCGTTCCCTGACTGAGCGCTCCATGCGCACAAGCCCCATTCGATACTGGTTTTCCATCAATTCGCCAACCGATCGAACGCGTCGATTTCCAAGATGGTCTATATCGTCCACTTCACCTCTGCCGTCGCGCAATTCCACGAGGGCCCTTACGCAAGCCACGATGTCCTCAACGTCAAGTGTGCGCTGCTTATCGGATTTTTCAAGCGCCAGTCTCATGTTCATCTTTACCCGGCCGACCGCGGAAAGGTCGTAGCGATCGGAATTCTGGAACAGGGAAATGAAGAGATCCTCGGCGGCATCCAACGTGGGGGGTTCGCCAGGGCGCAACACGCGATATATCTCCATAAGCGCCGATTCGCGGTCCGCGACCTTGTCATGCGCCATGGTGTTCCTTATGTAAGGTCCAACATTCACGTTATCGATATCCAGCACCGGAATCTCCACGATTCCGAAGTCAAGAAGCCGCTTCAGGGTTCCGCCGGAAATTTCACCGTTCCTGTCATGTTCCAGCGTCAGCTCGTCACCGGCCTCCACGAAGATTTCTCCGGTTTCCTCGTCGATTATGTCTCTGGCCACGAATTTTCCGATGATCTCGTCAAATGGAACGACAATCTCGGTTGCATGCTCTTTGCTCAGCATTGCCTTTACCGAACGCGGGGTGATTTTTCGACCCGCCTTGGCAATTACATCTCCCGAGTTTGCATCTACCAGATCGTATGCCGGCCGTTTCCCGACAACCCTGTCGGGAAAAAACCTCGTAGCCCACTTCATTGAGCTTTCGACGTCTTGAAGTCTGAAGAAAACCGTGTCGTAATAGGCGCTCATTATGTCTTCCTGGTCCATGCCAAACGCGAAAAGCAGCGTTGTGACCGGTAATTTGCGCCGACGGTCGATCCGAACAAGCACCATGTCCTTGACATCAAAATCAATGTCGAGCCAGCTGCCGCGATAGGGAATTATCCTGCATGAGAAAAGCAGCTTTCCAGATGAATGCGACTTGCCGGCATCATGATCGAAAAACACGCCGGGGGATCGCTGCATTTGGCTTACGACAACGCGTTCTATGCCGTTGACGATAAATGTGCCGTTGGGCGTCATCAGTGGGATTTCACCCATGAAGACATCTTGCTCCTTCATGTCTCTCAGGGATTTTGCCTCGGTCTCCTCGTCAACATCATATACCCTAAGCTGAAGCTTGATCTTCAGCGGCGCGCCGTATGTCATCCCCCTCTGCATGCATTCATCAACATCATATTTCGGGTCGGCCACGCCATAGCTCACGAAACACAATTCGGCGGTTTTGTTGTTGTCCCAGATTGGAAACACCGAATGGAACACGCGCATGAGACCTTCATCCTCTATCGGCTTCTCCTGGTCTCCGGATTTCAGAAAATGGTCGTATGACGCCTTTTGAACCTCTATGAGGTTTGGCATTTCCAGTACTTCGCGAATTTTTCCGTAATATCTGCGCAAACGCTTGCGGCCAATAAAGGTCTGTGCCATGTGGAGGATTGCCTTTCATAATCTCACTGGTTCGCAGACGGTTGGGCCACCGCCGCGTTTCCATTCGGAGTTGGCGCGCCATTGATCAATTCCCGACCCCCATCCCACAAGGGGCCTCCCGATCAATTCAACCGCGCCCGGGAAAACCCCCGAATCCGAAGGGGCTTTCCGAGGCCGGCCAGGCCGGAACCGGCAAGCCGGATCCAGCCAGTGCCTGCATTTAAAGGAGTGGCAATCGCCTATTTCAGTTCGACTTCGGCCCCCGCGGATTCCAGCTTTCCCCTGATCTCCTCCGCTTCATCTTTAGAAACCTGTTCCTTGACCGCCTTGCCGCCAGCCTCGACAAGTTCCTTGGCCTCCTTGAGGCCCAGTCCCGTAATGGCGCGAACTTCCTTGATCACACCTATTTTCGAAGCGCCAAACGATTTCAATATGACGTCAAATTCGGTTTTTTCCTCGGCACCGCCACCTGAATCCGCATCGCGGTCCGAAGCGGGTCCGGCCATCATTACCGCACCGCCGGCGGCGGGTTCGATTCCATATTCCTCCTTTAGGATTGTCTTAAGTTCCTGTGCCTCAAGAAGCGTCAATCCAACGATCTCTTCAGCGAGTTTTTTCAGATCTGCCATTTTCCAGTTCTTTCCATTTTGGTGTGTTCCAGCGCCGGCATGTCGACCCGATACCGGCATTCAAGGTTGCCTCAAGCCGCTTCGGCTTTTTCCGCGATAGTTGAAAGGATGCCCGCAATATTCGACGCGGGCGCGCCAATCGCCCCTGCAATGCCGCTTGCCGGTGCACCGATGCATGCGGCAATCGAGGAAACAAGTTCATCCCGAGAGGGCATTTTCGACACGTTTGCGACACCGCCGCGGTCAAGAACGTTCTCGCCCATGGCTCCGCCAAGGATGACAAATTTGCCATTGGCTTTTGCAAATCCCTCGGACACCTTGGCCGCCGCCACGGGATCTTCGGAAAAAGTGAGAACGGTCATGCCCGTGAGATATTCCGCAATGCCGGCGCACGGCTTGCCGTCAAGGGCTATTTTCGCGAGCCTGTTTTTTGCAACGCGCACGGATGCGTTTGACTCTCTCGCGCGCGCGCGCAGGTCCTGCATCTCGGCAACTGTGAGACCCGTATAACGGGCGACCACAACAGCGCCAGAGCTCTCGAAGATTTGGCCGAGTTCCTCGACCACCTTCTCTTTTTGGGCTCTATCCACAGTTTCACTCCAGTTTTGGAAGGCCAACGCCCCCCGGCTCTTTTTCGCCTGGCGAATTCCGCCAGAGCTTTCAGGTCCGTATTACGGGGCACCGCCAAATTGTCCGCGGCAAAGCTCGAACAATCCAGAACATTCCCGTCTCAGGCAGGTAATTAAGGGGCACTGACCCACCCGCCTTCTTGGACGAATCGCCAAGCAATCGAATCAAGCGATGGATTGGCGGTTTGCGGCTATATGAAATGATGGCAAATGTCAAGAAAAAAACGAGCTTCGGGCGACGGTTTCCATTCAACCTCCATTGCATCGCGGAACAATCGGGAAGCGGATTAATCCGGTCCGGCAATTTCGCGTCCATGTTCCCGGCATCGAAATTCAATTCCCGGCGGCGTTTTCGACTGAAACGGTAATTCCCGGCCCCATGGTTGAACTAAGAGATATCGATTTCATGTAGGTTCCCTTGGCCCCTGCGGGTTTTGCTCTTTGAACCGCCCCCACAAATACCCTTATGTTTTCAACCAGCTTGCCTTCATCAAATGAAACCTTGCCAACACCGGCATGCACGACACCGGCTCTTTCCGCCTTGAACTGCACTTCACCGCCCTTGGCCGACTTGACTGCGTTTGCCACGTCCATGGTGACAGTGCCAAGCTTCGGGTTTGGCATGAGATTGCGCGGTCCGAGCACTTTTCCAAGTCTCCCGACCACCGGCATCATGTCCGGCGTGGCGATGCAGCGGTCAAAGTCTATTGTTCCGCCCTGAACGGATTCCATGAGATCTTCGGCCCCGACAATATCGGCTCCGGCCTCCTTTGCCTCATCGGCTTTGGCACCGCGAGCAAAAACCGCCACCCGCATGACTTTGCCGGTGCCATTGGGCAATCCCACAACACCTCGAACCATCTGGTCGGCGTGACGCGGATCTATCCCGAGATTCATTGAAATTTCGACGGTCTCGTCAAATTTTGCGCTGGCGGCCAATTTGATCAGCGCCACTGCGTCTTCCACCGACAGAGTGGCCTTGCCCGCAAATGTCTCGCGAGCCGCGCGAATGCGTTTTCCCGATTTCGCCATTTCACTTCACCTCTATCCCCATGGAACGCGCGCTGCCGGCGATAATTTTCATTGCCGCCTCGACGTCGTTCGCATTCAAATCCCTCCATTTGGCCTCGGCGATTTCACGCACCTGCCTCGCTGAAATCGTGGCGGTGGTTACCCGCCCCGGCGTCTTGCCGCCAGATGCGATTTTAGCCGCCTTTTTCAGGTAGTAGGACGCCGGCGGAGTCCTGATCTCCATTTCGAAGGACTTGTCCTGATAATATTTTATCACCGTTGGACATGGCGCTCCGGGTTCCATATCCTGCGTTTTCGCGTTGAACGCCTTGCAGAACTCCATGATGTTAATGCCGCGCTGGCCCAGCGCCGGTCCCACCGGCGGGGCTGGCGCCGCCTTGCCCGCAGGCACTTGCAGTTTCATCACACCCAATAGTTTTTTGGCCATTTGGCCTCTCCTTTATTCAACCGCCTGCAGGCGCGCCCCCAGGCTTGCAGTGTTGCGTGGTCCGGTTGGCGCATCGCGATGCTCCGACCTCCCACGATTCGCGTCAGATCAGTTTCTTGACCTGGGTGAATTCAAGTTCAACCGGCGTCTGCCGCCCGAATATCGATACAGTCACCTTTAGGCGCATGTTGTCTTCATCCACTTCCTCAACCATGCCCTCAAAATCCTCGAATGGGCCGTCGTTTACCTTTACCTTCTCTCCCACGTCAAAATGGATCAGTGTCCGGGGCGCCTGTTCGCCCTCTTTCACGCGGTTTAGAATGGCATCCACCTCCGAGTCCTTTAACGGCATTGGCCGACCCTTCGGGCCAAGAAAGCCCGCAACCCGATTTACCGAGTTTACGAGGTGGTAGCCCTTGTCGGTCATGGCCATTCGTATAAGCAGATATCCAGGCATGAAACGGCGTTCCGCGGTCACTTTCTTGCCACGCCTGATTTCCATCACGTCTTCGGTCGGAACCAGAACTTCCTCTATCTGATCCTGCATGTTATTGTCCTTGACGGATATTCTGATCTGCTCGGCAACCTTCTTTTCGAAATTTGAAAGAACGCTAACCGAATACCAACTTTTTTCCATGCCTTTCCCAATTCTCTCGACCCGTTAAGCCGACAGCCCCATATTTCGATTTTCCGCAATCCCGGCCCGGGGATTTTCACATCAAAGCGGCGCGCATCCCTTTTTGAAGCGCACCCGCATTTGGAATGCGGGCACCAATGTCACAAGTCCAAATGCATTTCAATAGCTAAATTTTCCCGAGTTCTCGATTGCATTGAGGCTGTTTACGCGCAACCGGCACTGCCGGGAGTTTACGGCGCGATTTTACATTTTATTCGGCTATTCCGAAAGCACACGCATGCCGAACATGAAGCGCAATTTCTAAAAGAGGCCCAGCAATCCCTGCAATCCCGTTCGGATCAGCAAATCCACCAGCGCAAAAAATATGGCGGTTATGGTGGCCATAATGAAAACCATCACTGTGGTCATGAGCACTTCGCGTTGCGTTGGCCAGACAACCTTGCTAACCTCCGAGCGAACCTGCTGCATGAATTGAAGCGGATTTACAGCCATTTTACCTTCCGTGTTTTCCTTTTCTCAAGCACCTGCGACCATTTATGCAACCGCATGGCAAATTTCAAGAAGCGCCCGCAATCACGAGTGCTCATCTCGTGCATTAAGCGACACACAGCCTGTCTGGCAGGGGCAGCAGGGTTCGAACCCGCGACCTACGGTTTTGGAGACCGTCGCTCTACCAGCTGAGCTATACCCCTTCCGCCGCCATGACACTTAATATGTTTCCACAAACCAATCAAGCGCCATTTTTGGAAAAGCGCAATACCGCACCGGCTCTGTCAATGTTTGCCAAAAACGCTTTTTCGACAATGCGTCGCGCGCATCATTATCCCGATGGCCCATTGTTTCCCGCATGGCCGGAAACGTCTTCACGCATCTGGTGAAGCGCAGTTTGCCACAATGCCGGCCGCGGCCTATATATTGAAAACCGGCAATAGAGCGCGACATGTCAACACAAGCAATTCCATCACGAGCACCCCTTGCCACCAGACCAATGGGCATGCTGGCGAGCCTCAGCGCCGCAAGGCGAAACCTCCTTTCCATAATTCCGGAAATCGCAACGCGTCAGCCGATGGTTTCCGGTCGCACGGGAATGCGGTGGCACATGATTATGGATCCGGGAGCGATCAGGAGAGTTCTTCTGGAGCGCGTTGACAACTATCCGAAATCGCAAGTCACCAAAAGTCTATTAAAACCGGCGATTGGCGATTCGCTTTTTATAGCCGAAGGTTCACACTGGCGCTGGCAGCGAAGAGCGGCATCCCCGGTATTTTCCCATCGCAACATGATCAACTTGTCCCCCATCATGACCGAAGCCGCAATGCGCAGTTCCGAAAGAATCGCAAATTCGGCCAACCGTCCCTATGACGTTGCAGAGGAAATGGTTCGAACAACATTTGACGTTATCGCCGAAGTGACGTTCTCGGGCGACGCCGGATTTGACGCCAATGCGGTGCATCAGGGCATCAACGAGTACATCAGGGAAGCCGGAAAAATGTCTCTTATGGACATGCTTGGCGTCCCGGAGTGGATTCCCAGACCAGGCCGTTTTTTAAACTCGCGGAAGCTTCTGTCCCGGATGCGCCGGATTGCGGATGCGTCAATCGAGGCGCGCAGGGCCCGCGGGCGGGGAGAAACTCCCGATTTGCTTGATTTGCTTATGGAGGGGGAAGACGCTGAAACGCGCCGTCGAATGAACACGGCCGAACTTCGGGACAATCTACTGACATTCATTGTAGCCGGGCACGAGACAACCGCGCTTACTCTGGCGTGGTCTCTTTATCTATGCGCATTTGATCAATCCGTCCAATCCGGAATGCGCGACGAGCTTTCGAGTGCCTGCGGCAGCGGTCCCGTTTTGGGAATCCACGCAGGCAGCCTGAAGCTTACACGTCGCGTCATTGACGAGGCGCTTCGACTTTATCCTCCCGCCAGTTTGATTTCGCGCACAGCCATGGAAAACGACACTTTATGCGGCCGTGAAGTAAAGCGCGGGGACATAATCATCATTCCGATATATGCATTGCATCGTCATCACAACCTGTGGACGGAACCCGATTCCTTTATCCCCGACAGATTTGCCGATCATTCGGCAACCAGGCGATATGCCTATCTTCCCTTTGGCGACGGGCCTCGCATATGCATTGGCGCCAGTCTTGCCATACAGGAAGCAACAATAATATTGGGAACATTGCTCAATCGCTTTAAATTCACGATTGCCGATGGACACGCGCCTGGCCTTGTCATGATCATGACATTGCGCCCCGATAACGGCATATGGTTAAAGGCCGAGCCAATTTCCCGCGTTCAGGGATGAATTGCGGCGCGCTGTTGCTGTTTTTAAGTTAAAATCGCCGACTCTCTGCATTCATGACAAGCCCGCTCTCCTCGTCTCTCGCGCCTTGATCCGCAGACAGTAATTCCCGCTAATTTTTTTTCATTAAATTATTCAATGGTTTACGAGGTTTTTTGAAATTTTTTTCGTAGACTTTTTGTCTGGCTTTGCAGGAATTTTTATACCTGTGCGGCAAAAAAAATCATTAAAAATCAGCTTTTTCATGGAGAAAGGCATGGTTTGCGAAAAAGAAAAGTTAGCGGGAATGACTGATCCGCAGACCTTTGATATTGCTTTTCTTTTTTTCTCTCAAACCCGCATCGTCGGATGGAGTCGCGAGAGCTTCCCGTTCTCCGCCGCAACCAAACGGGTAAACGGATGGATGGCATCACCAGATCTTGCCTCCGCCCGGGTCAGGGCGCTCACACCACCCCGGGGAACCGCCAGCGACATCAGCGGCGGAACGCCGAGACACTTCGGCCTCCGGGTGCGGTCTTCGGGCGGAAAGCGCCACTTCATCCACTGTCATGCGAGGGCGGGCTCATCTGGAAGCCCGCCGGCTGCACCGGCCACATTGCGCCGGCGAGGGCGCACGCATATCACTGCGATTCCGGCCGCCATCAGAAAGAACGGTCTCGCGCATCCTCGGCCGCTCCAGCACCAAGACGGCAATCCGCCATGTTCACTTTGCAAACCGGCACTTGCGCGGCGGTGGAGCGCATCGGAGAGGTAATGTCGGGCCCGCTGCCGTCAAAGACCTTTGCGCCGCACCCGATGACATCCGCCCTCCGCCAGACGAGACCCTGCGCTGACAAGTGGTCGTTCTCAAGTCGCTGATGCGCTGCCGCGCTAGAATTTGAAGTTTTCCAGGCTGTCTAGCGCGCTTTTCAGCGCATCGCCCCAGCTTTCGCTTACCTTCTGAAAATACGGGTCGTCGATTTCGATGCGCCCGGCATGCCCGCTTACGAGGCTGTCCGCCTCATAGAGGTGATAGTCGAAGGGCGCGCCAACGGTCAGGTTGGCCTTCAAGGTACTGTCGAAGCTGACCAGAAGCAACTTCATGGCCTCTTCAAAATTCATCTTGCGATCATAGGCCCGTATAAGTATTGGCCGGCCGTATTTCATTTCGCCGATTTGGAAAAAAGGCGTGTCCTCTGCGGCTTCAATGAAGTTCCCCTCGGGGTAGATCAGGAAAAGCCGCGGCGGGCCTCCCGCCACCTGACCGCCAAGGATCATGGTGGCGTTGAAGGCGTTTTCGGCTTTCTGGCCCGCGTCCGCGCGGGTTTCGATCACCTCATGCAGGGTTTCGGCCACCAGCAGCGCGGCCTGGAACATTGACGGCGCACACAGAAGTGTCGATTGCCTTTCATCTGTCCTCCTGATCGGTTCGTCAAGCATGCTGACCACGGACTGTGTGGTTGCCAGGTTGCCTGCGCTCATCAACGTCAGCACGCATTCACCGGGGGCTTCCCACGTCTTCAACTTGCTAAAAGTCGAGATGTTGTCGAGCCCGGCATTGGTCCGGGTGTCGGACATGAACACAAGCCCTTTGTCGAGAATCATTCCCACGCAATAGGTCATCTACCGTCCTGCCGTCTCTACTGCTGCGCCACGTTGATCTGGACCTCGAGCGCTTCGCCAAGGCCGCCGATTCTGATGCCAGATACAGGGGCCGCGTCGGCATAGTCCAGCCCCGTTGCGACTCGCACGTAGCGTTGGTCGGGCGATATGCCGTTAGACACGTCAAAGCCCACCCAGCCGAGCCCGTCCACATGGGCCTCTGCCCAGGCATGCATGGCCTCCTGCACAGTGCGGTCGTTCAGCATTAGGTAGCCTGACACGTAGCGCGCGGGAAAACCCATTTCGCGGGCTGCCGCGATAAAGACATGGGCATGGTCCTGACAGACTCCGCGGCCCGCGGCGAGCGCGTCCTCCGCGAACCAATCGGGCTTGCTTGCGCCAACCTCATAGGCGACGGTACCATGCACGGCAGCCATCAGGGCGTGCAGCCGGTCAAGGTCGGTGTCGCCGCTGACCGCGCGAACAAGGCCGCGAACCCGCGCGCCAGGCTGGGTGCGCGGCGACGGCGCCTTGTAGAGCCACAGCGGCGAGGGTCCGAGATGACGCCCAAGAACGCCGTGGGTTTCGTCCACCTCAACCAGGCCTTCGCTTTGCACGATCAATTCGGTGGTGTCCCGGTCGAAGCTAATCAGTTCAACAACGTTGTTGTGGTGGTCCTGAAAGCTTACTTGACGACTTGCCCCGGTCAGCGCCGTATTCCACTCGGCAACCTTCTGATGGTGCAATGTCTTCGGCGTCTTGCGCAGCTGTTGCAGGCCATAGCTGGCGGGCTGATCAAAATGGTATCGGGTCGTATGGTTGATTTTCAGGCGCATGTGTCAGGCATAGAATCGGTAGTCGGTTTCAATCTGGCGCCCAAGCCTGGCCAGTGCATCAATGGACCATTGGATGTATTCGTGCAGTCCGAGGTCGAAGACGCCGTCAATATCCTGGGATTTGAAGGTGTCCTCCATCTCTTCCGCAAGAGCCAGAGATGGGGCCTTGAAGTCATAGTCGGCGGCCAGGTAGCCGAGATTGTCGCAAAGCTTTCCAACGCAAAAAGCAAGTGACCGCGGCATGCGACGGTCGAGGATAAGGAAATTCGCAATCTCGCGCGGACCGGTGCTGCTGATATGGGCCATGCGAAACCCGCGGTAGGCAGCCACCGATCGCAGCACGGATTCCCATTGCACGTTATCGAGCGTTTCGCCCACCGAGGTTATCGACGGCAGCAGGACATAGTATTTCACGTCAAGGATGCGAGCGGTGTTGTCGGCTCGCTCGATAAAAGTGCCTATTCGGGCGAAGTCGTAGAGGTCATTGCGCAGCATTGTTCCGTGTGTCGCTCCGCGCACAAGCGCCGTGTGTCGTCGTATAGCGCTTAACACCGTTGGCAGATCCCGCTCGCGCACTTTGCGGGCCATCAGGTTGCCGGCAATCATGTAGGCTTCGTTCGTGGCTTCCCAGACCTCATTAGTGATCGCGGTGCGCACGCTGCGCGCGTTTTGGCGGGCGGCGGCGATCGTGGCGGATACCGCCGACCGGTTTTCCTTGCCGCGCAGCATCCAGTCAATGGCGCCATCTTTGGTCAGCGCGTCATGTTCCGCCTCATAGCCGTCCAATACGCCTGCCGTTTGCAGAACCGATCGCCACTCGCTTTCGTTGGATCCCAGCCGGGTCAGGGCAATGCGTTGTCCGGTTTCAATCAGACGCACAGTGTTTTCCGCCCGCTCCAGGTAGCGGAACATCCAGTAGAGTCCATCTGCCTTCCGCCCCAGCATCAGTCTTCCAGCACCCATGTGTCTTTGGTCCCCCCGCCCTGAGAGGAGTTCACGACCAGCGAACCCTTCTTCAGAGCCACACGGGTTAGCCCGCCGGGGACAATCTTTAAGCCGAGCGGTGAAACAAGCGCGAATGGCCGCAGATCCACGTGCCGGGGGCTGAGGCCTTTTTGCGTGAGGATTGGCACGGTCGACAGGCTGAGCGTCGGCTGCGCAATGTAATTCGCGGGCCGCGCCTTTAACTTGTCGCGGAAGGACGCAAGTTCCTTCTTGCTGGAGGCGGGGCCGATAAGCATGCCGTAGCCGCCGGAGCCATGCACCTCCTTCACTACCAGTTCCGACAGGTGGTCGAGCACATGGGCCAGTGCCTCCGGCTCCGAGCACCGCCATGTGGGTACGTTGTTCAGGATCGGGCGTTCGCCGGTGTAGAACTCCACAATCTCCGGCATGTAGCTGTAGATCGCCTTGTCGTCGGCAATCCCGGTACCCGGAGCATTGGCGAGCGTGATTCCGCCCGCGCGATAGACATCCATGATGCCCGGCACGCCCAGTTGACTTTCAGGGTTGAAGTTCAGGGGGTCGAGGAAGTCGTCATCAACCCGGCGATAAAGCACGTCAACAGGGCGGTAACCTCGGGTGGTGCGCATGGCGACCCTGCCATCCACCACGCGAAGGTCGTGGCCTTCCACAAGTTCCGCGCCCATCTTGTCGGCCAGAAAGGCGTGCTCGAAGTAGGCGGAATTGAAGATGCCGGGGGTCATGACCGCCAGGGTCGGCTGATCGTCAGCCACCGCGGGGGCTGAAGCGATCAGAGACCGTCGCAGATCGTCGGGGTAATTCTGCACCGGTTGCACGCGGTTTCGGCTGAACAGTTCCGGAAACATCTGCAGCATGGTTTCGCGGTTTTCCAGCATGTAACTGACGCCAGAGGGTGTACGGGCGTTGTCTTCCAGCACGAAGAACTCCCCCGGTCCGGTGCGCACCAGGTCCACGCCGACAATGTGGGTGTAAATGCGGCCTGGCGGGTCCACCCCCATCATCTGTGGCAGGAAAGCCTCGTTCCGACTGATCATCTCGTGCGGGATGCGGCTTGCTCGCAGGATTTCCTGCCGGTGGTAAATGTCGTGCAGAAAGGCGTTGATCGCCAGCACCCGCTGGGTAATCCCCCGGCAAAGTTTTTGCCATTCGTTCCCGGAGATGACGCGCGGGATGATGTCGAAGGGGATCAATCTCTCTTCGGCCTCTTCGCGGCCATAAACGTTGAAAGTAATCCCGGTCAGGCGGAAAAGCTCTTCCGCCTCTCGCTGTTTGGCGCGCAGGTGCCTGGGATCTTCTTCGTCAAACCATGATTTGAAGCCCTCGTAGGGCGTCCGCAGGCGGCAGTCATGCCCCCACATCTCATCAAACGTCTGGTCTTCTGTCATACGAGCATCTTCCGTAATGGGCCCCCGAAGTCAAGAGCGGAATCCGACGGAACCGCGCCAATGAAGCGTGGACCCGGCAACGGCATGCCATTGCCGGCGACAGGAGACGCGGCGATCGGGCCGGGAAAGGCGCCGGGATGATCGCAGCCCCATTGCGGCATCTTGCAAAATTAACGGCGATCATGGCGGCAAAAACAGCATTTGCCATGTCGAATGCGGCAATGGAAAGGCAAATTCAAGGGCCTGAGGCCGGTTTTCGCGATTTTTCCCGCGGTTC
>JAPOTF010000024.1 GCA_026709325.1 Roseovarius sp. | reverse complement strand
CCGGGTACCGCCCCCGGGTCCGATCCGCTTATTACGAGCGCGTTTATGTCCATAGTTCCAAATGGAACATCTCACATTTAGATTGAAATTCATCGATTTGCAAGTGGATATGAAATTAAAATGCGATGCGTTGCATTTTTGCCGAATGACTTGCGCGCAATTGGGTTTTCCTTTTTCTTTTCAGTGGAGCAATCAGGGAGATCAAAATGACAGATGTGATTGATGTTGAATTTGCAAGATCCAATTTTCCGGCGTTTGAAGTGCCCGCACTGAAAAATCAGGCGTTTTTTGAAAATGCCGGGGGATCCTATACCTGCATGCAGGTTATTGAAAGATTGGAAAAATATTATCGTGAATGCAAGGTGCAGCCATATGCTCCGTATGAAGCAAGTCAACTGGCTGGACGGCAGATGGATGAATCGCGTGCCAGGCTGTCCGCAATGCTTGGTGTTGACGAGGACGAAATCGGCTTTGGCCCTTCAACCACTCAAAACGCATACGTGCTTGCCCAGGCGTTTCGCCAATGGCTCGACTCTGGCGAGGCGATCATTGTCACAAATCAGGACCATGAGGCGAATTCGGGTCCGTGGCGGCGACTGGCTGACAGTGAAATTGAAATAAGAGAATGGAGAATCAATGCGGAAACGGGTCTTCTTGAACTCGAGGAACTTGAGAGGCTTCTTGACGACAAAGTGCGGCTTGTATGCTTTCCGCATTGCTCCAATATAGTCGGCGCGGAAAATCCCATTGTTGAGATAACGGCCATTTCACATGCGGCAGGCGCATTTGTTTGCGTCGATGGCGTTTCATATGCGCCACATGGCTTTATCAATGTAGGGGACACGGGGCCCGATGTTTATATGTTTTCCAGCTACAAAACATATGGCCCGCATCAGGGAATCATGGTGATTCGTCGGTCGCTTGGTGAAATGCTTCCAAATCAGGGGCATTGGTTCAATGCCGGGGAGCTTTACAGGCGCTTTACGCCCGCGGGACCCGATCACGCTCAGATCGCTGCTTGCGCGGGCATGGCGGATTACTATGACTCACTGGCAAAGCACCATGGTGTTGAAGGCACGGTTGCGGAACGCGCAAAAGGCGTGCATGATCTCCTTAGGGCGCATGAGAGAATTATTATAAAGCCTCTGCTTGATTATCTTTCCACGAAAAACTCCGTGCGTCTGATAGGACCAGATGAAACTTCGCTAAAAGTACCGACTGTGGCAGTCGAACTATCCATCCCGGGTATTGACGCGGCGGAGAAGCTGGCAGATTTTGACATAATGGCGGGAGGAGGGGACTTTTACGGAACTCGCCCATTGCAGGCCCTGGGAATTAATATCGACAAAGGCGTATTGCGACTCAGCCTCGTGCACTATAACTCCAGTGATGACGTGGACAGATTGTTGAATGCGCTCGAAGATGTGATTTAGGCTTCCTTTGCCTGCAGCGGGGACGGATTTCCAGTGTTTGAAAATGCGCCTGTTATTCTCTGGTGTCGTCGTGACCTGCGTTTGCATGACCATCCCGCAATGCTTGCCGCGACTGGATTCGGCGGTCCGCTGATACCGGTTTTCATAAGAGATGGCAGTGTCGACAACTTGGGAGCCGCGGCGAAATGGCGTCTGGGACTGGCAATTGACGCCTTTTCAAAGACATTGGCGGCCAATCGCAGCAGGCTGATTCTCCGTTCCGGACCGGCACTGGAGACGCTTGCATGCCTGATACGGGAGACTGGAGCCAGAGCGGTGATGTGGTCCAGACTATATGATCCGCAATCAATCGCGAGAGATCGGAAAATAAAGTCGGCGCTGAGGGAAGCGGGAGTTTTCGCCGAATCGCACCATGGGCATCTTCTTTTTGAGCCATGGCAGATTAAAACCAGGCAAGGTGGCCACTATCGTGTATTTACACCTATGTGGCGGGAAATTGAAAAGCGGGAAGTACCTGAACCGAAGACGCCTCCCGTCAATTTAAAAGCTCCAAATACCTGGCCCGAAAGTGAAACCCTGTCCGACTGGCAAATGGGAAGGAGCATGAATCGCGGTGCGGCGGTATGTTTGCCATGGCAGAATGCGGGTGAAGAGGCCGCACTTCGGCAACTTGAACGTTTTTCCCGTTCATTAATTGCAAATTACGGCGCCGCGCGAGATTTCGCCGCGAAAAACGGAACATCAAACCTTTCCGAAAACCTGACCTATGGCGAAATATCCCCCCGCCAATGCTGGAAAGCCGGATTGGGTGCCGCGAGAAAATCCCGTAAAGGGGCTCATGCATGGCTAAGACAGCTTGCATGGAGGGAGTTTGCATATCATCTCATGTATCACACTCCGCACATTCTGGTAAAAAACTGGCGCGAGGAGTGGGGGCGGTTTCCCTGGAAGACAAATTCCGAATGCGGGGAGGCAGTCGTCTGGAAAAGAGGTTGTACCGGCGTTCCATTTGTTGATGCTGCAATGCGCGAAATGTATGTCACTGGCAGAATGCATAATCGCGGCAGGATGATTGCCGCAAGCTATCTTGTAAAACATCTCCTGGTGCATTGGAAAGTGGGCATGGACTGGTTTGCCGACTGCCTGACCGACTGGGATCCGGCATGCAATGCAATGGGATGGCAATGGGTTGCGGGCAGCGGGCCGGATTCGTCACCGTATTTTCGGATATTCAATCCCGATACGCAGAGCGTGAAATTCGACCCTCGGCAAGAGTACATATGCAAATGGATCGCGGAAATGTCAGTGAGTCCTTCAAGTGAAGCCCTTGGCTATTTTGATGCGGTGCCACTGCATTGGGGACTGGCGCCGGACATGCCATATTCAAATCCGATTTTAAGTCTGAAGTCGGGACGCGAACGCGCTTTGGCTGCATACAGGCGGTTTAGACAATGAAGCAAATGGCGTTGAATGCAAATTTTGCAGACATTTACGTCATCAGTCGAATGTCAATTTCAAACTCAAATGGCATTTTCGATGCATATTGGGATCGCTTGAGTTTCATTGGTCAGGTCACTAAATCGGTATATTGTGAAGCAGCGGAAAGTTTCGGAAAATGCGAATTGCGAAAGATTTGCCCGACGCCATCGGGAACACTCCTCTAATCCGGCTTCGCAAAGCCAGCGAAATGACCGGATGCGAGATTTACGGAAAGGCGGAGTTTCTCAATCCGGGCCAGTCTGTAAAGGACAGGGCGGCGCTTTTCATCATCAGGGACGCCGTCGAGCGCGGCCAACTCGGTCCCGGCGGTACAATTGTTGAAGGCACTGCGGGGAACACCGGAATCGGCCTCGCGCTTGTTGGCGCGTCAATGGGATTCAGAACCGTCATTGTGATACCGGAAACACAAAGTCGCGAAAAAAAGGAAATGATCAAACTTGCCGGCGCGGAACTGGTTGAAGTGCCGGCCGCGCCTTACGCCAACCAGAATAATTTTGTTCACTATTCAAGACGGTTGAGCGAGCAACTGGCCAAAACCGAGCCAAATGGAGCGGTTTGGGCAAACCAGTTTGACAATGTCGCCAACAGGCAGGCCCATGTTGATACAACCGGTCCGGAAATCTGGCAGCAGACAAATGGCAGGGTGGATGGATTCATCTGCGCTTGCGGATCCGGAGGGACGCTGGCCGGTGTTGCAATGTCATTGCGGGACAAGGGGGTGAAAATCGGTCTTGCGGACCCAATGGGGGCCAAATTGGTTTCATGGTATGCAAAAGGCGTGCTTGAATCATCGGGTGAATCAATTGCCGAAGGTATCGGTCAGGTTCGCGTAACGGCGAATCTTGAAGGTTTTCATCCGGATATGGCCTATCAAATACCGGACGAGGAGGCTCTGCCCATCATATTTGACCTTCTTGAGAATGAGGGATTGTGCATGGGCGCATCCACCGGCGTAAATATAGCGGGGGCCATTCGCATGGCGCGCGAGATGGGCCCCGACCACACCATCGTGACCGTGCTCTGCGATTACGGCTCTCGATACCAGTCAAAGCTGTTTAACGCGAAATTTCTCCAGGAAAAAAATCTGCCGCTGCCGGCATGGGCCAGTAGAGAGGCAAGACAAATACCCGAAGTGTTTGCAAAATGAAAAGCCTGAAATACATAACCGTCATTCTTGCGGCATGCGCGGCGTTTCTCATTGCAGGTCATCACGCGGGGTTGTCGTTTGCGTCCAAGGCAGAGGCTCAGCAATCTGAAACGGGAATTGACCTTGATTATGCGCAATGGGACAGGATTGCCGGCAGAGCTGAAGAAGCCATTGACAAGGCCCGGGCATCAACACTGGCGCTGGAAGCGCTTCGCGCCGAACTGGACACATGGAGAGACCGCTTTCTTGAAGCGCAAAATGTTAACAGATTCGCAATTGAATCTGTAAAGCGGCAACTTGAGGCGCTTGGTCCGGCTCCAGAGGATGCTGAAGAGGCGGATATAGTTTCCAACCAGCGCCGCATTTTAAATGAACGTCTCGATGAACTTAAAATTCCCGTCAAGACTGCGGACATTGAATATGGCCGCGCCACTGGAATGATCAATGGGATTGACCGAATTGTTCAGGAGCGTCAGGCCAGAGAAGTTCTCAGTCTTGGACCTTCGCCTGTCAATCCGTCTAACTGGCCCGGAGCCATCAATGCGCTTGCCGGGACGGTGCGGCAAATTGGAAACGAGTTCGTTTCGGCATGGGGAAGCCCCGCGCAGCGGGCAAAAACGAAAGAAAATCTTCCGGCCATGATGGTTTATCTGCTTGCGGGACTTTTGCTGCTGTCTCGCTCGCGGAAATTGTGCGGAAGACTGTCAAATGCCTTTGCCGATTATATGCCGGCAAGCGGCAAATGGTTGCTGGATTTAACGGTTTCGCTTGGTGGCATGATGATTCTTCCATATCTGGGTGTGCTGGCATTGGTGGAGGCGGTTTATGCGACCGGACTGGTGGGATTGAGAAGCGAGCAGATTATTTCCGGTATCGCAAATCCGGTATTCGCGTTTCTGCTCGCGCGCTGGATGGGAGACATTTTGTTTAACGCGGGCGCGACAAGCGCGTTCTCGCTTAAAACATCCGACTCAAAACCTCAATCCGGGAAGTTGCTTGCAACTTCGACTGGATTGATGATCGCGGCGATTTTATTTACCGAGAGTGTGGCAACTGTTTCCTACTGGGAAAATTCCACGCGGAATGTCATTGCGTTTCCTTTGGTTTTTCTTGGTTGCACATTTCTTTGGAGACTTGCCGCATTGCTTGGAAAGCTCGCACCCGACGGCATTGATGATCGAGGGGGCACTGGCACTTTAAACAGATTTACTGGAATTTTCGCGTTTATAATCAAAGCAATGACGGTGATTATAGCGCTTTCCGCCGCTATTGGCTATTTTGAGCTGGCTCTCACGCTTATCGCTCCGCTATTTGGAACATTGCTGCTTTTGGGCGGGCTTTACGTTCTTCAAAAGCTTGTGATTGAAATCCATGTGATGGTATCCGGAAACCGAGAGAGATCAAGCCAGTCACTGATACCGGTATTGATTGGAATTTTTCTGGTTGTTCTTTCAATTCCCGTATTTGCGCTGATTTGGGGATCTCGCACCTCTGATCTGCTTGATTTGTGGTCTCGAATGCTGGATGGGGGAAGCGTTGCCGGGATACGAATCTCGCCTGAAATTTTCCTGACCTTTATATTGGTGTTTGCGACCGGCTATGTTGTCACGCGGCTAATTCAGAACTCCCTGCGAAATACAATACTTCCAAAAACCAAGCTCGATATCGGGGGTCGAACCGCAATTGTGTCGGGGGTTGGCTATGTCGGGATATTTCTCGCGGCCATGATCGCAATTTCCAGTGCCGGCGTGGATCTTAGTTCAATAGCGATTATTGCAGGGGCATTGTCTGTAGGTATTGGCTTTGGGCTGCAGACGATCGTGTCAAACTTTGTAAGTGGCATCATATTGCTGGTCGAGCGTCCAATTTCAGAGGGCGACTGGATTGAAGTTGGCGGCGTTCACGGAACAGTGCGGAACATTTCCGTACGCGCCACAATAATCGAGACTTTTGATCGCACTGACGTGATAGTTCCCAATGCCGATTTGGTTAGCGGTCGTTTAACAAATTTCACCAAGGGCAATACGATTGGAAGAGTGGTGGTGCCTGTAGGCGTGGCATATGGAACAGATACGCGTAAAGTCGAGGCGATATTAAAGGAGATTGCCGATGCGCACCCAATTGTCGAGCCAAACCCGAATGTTGTTTTCAAATCATTTGGAGATTCCTCGCTGGATTTTGAAATCCGCGCGATTCTCAAAGATGTAAACTGGATTTTGAGTGTGAGGTCAGACCTAAATCATGAAATAGCCAGGCGTTTTGATGAAGAGGGAATTGAGATTCCATTTCCGCAGCGCGATATATGGCTTCGCAATTCCGATGCAGTGCCAAAGCCCGATGAGAATCGGGATGGTAAAAAACGGTAGTCAAAATGGCGCTTCCTGGAAGAGGTCACTTGCCGACATCCAAGATGACCTGGCCGGACTCGGCGATGATTGGAAACGCCATGATGGAATTTCACATATGACAAAATTGCTCTTTCACGAGGATGCATATCTTAAACGGTGCTCCGGCACTGTGGCTGGCCACACGCATCAGGGCGGAATCATTCTCGACCGCACCGTGTTTTATCCGCATGGGGGAGGCCAGCCTGGAGATAGCGGTCTGCTTAGATGGAGTGAAGGTGAAATTGAAGTTTCCACAACAGTGAAAACCGAGGAAGGGCAAATCGCCGCTGTTTCACCGGAATCCTCGCCCTTGCCACCCATTGGCGCTGTTGTGGAGCAGGAAGTCGACTGGGACCGGAGATATGGCCACATGCGCGTTCACACCGCATTGCATTTGCTCTCCGTGCTGATTCCTCTGCCGGTGACGGGCGGCTCGATTTCAGAAGGCAAGGGGCGACTGGATTTTGACATGCCGGAAGCTCCCGCGGACAAGGCGAAACTGGAAGAGAAACTCAATGCGCTGATAGCTGAAGACCATGAGGTTTCAGAGCAGTGGATTACAGATGAAGAGCTTGCCGGAAAACCCGAACTTGTGAAAACCATGAAAGTGTCGCCGCCAATGGGAACGGGAATGGTTCGGTTGATAAGAATAGGGCGGGGCGCTTCGCAGATTGACATACAGCCATGTGGAGGAACGCATGTCGCGCAAATAGGTGAAATTGGCAAATGCAGAATTGGGAAGATGGAAAAGAAGGGGCGCCAAAACCGGCGAGTCTATATACATATAGATTGCGATGTTTAATTGAGGTTGAACAACAAGTGCATATGTGGAACAAGAACGCTTTATGGAGAGGTGGCCGAGTGGTCGAAGGCGCACGCCTGGAACGCGTGTAGGCGGG
>JAPOTF010000080.1 GCA_026709325.1 Roseovarius sp. | reverse complement strand
ATGATTGCCCTGGTCATTGTACTTGAATAGACGCATTTGCCGCATTATTGATTTTTTCGATGAATGCGCGCCGGATAAGTGCCAAATAAGAATTGTTCCAAACGGGAAATCATAAAAGCGCAAAATGCAAATATCGAACTGTTAAAATGATGGAGAGAGAGGCCTGATGGGGTTTGCATATGGCTAGGTTGAAAAACATCGAGGTCCGTGGAGCCAGGGAACATAATCTAAAGAATGTTGATGTTGACATTCCACGTAATGAACTTGTTGTAATTACGGGACTTTCCGGATCCGGCAAATCCAGCTTGGCATTTGATACAATTTACGCCGAGGGACAAAGGCGGTATGTGGAAAGTCTGTCGGCCTATGCGAGGCAGTTTCTGGATATGATGGAAAAGCCCGACGTGGACCACATAAGCGGGCTGTCTCCCGCCATCTCGATAGAGCAAAAAACAACCTCCAAAAATCCGCGTTCGACTGTGGGCACCGTAACGGAGATTTACGATTATCTGCGATTGCTTTTTGCAAGAGCCGGCACACCATATTCTCCCGCCACCGGAAAACCAATCGAGGCTCAGCAGATTCAGGATATGGTTGACCGGATAATGATGATGGAAGAGGGGACGCGGGTTTATTTGATGGCCCCGATTGTTCGTGACAGAAAAGGCGAATATCGCAAGGAATTTCTGGAATTGCGCAAACAGGGATTCCAGAGAATCAAGGTTGATGGCAAGTTCCACGAACTGGAAAATCCCCCGGCATTGGACAAGAAGTTTCGTCATGACATAGATGTGGTCATAGATCGTCTGGTTATAAAGGACGGGATGCAAACTCGTCTTGCGGATTCTCTGCGTACGGCATTGGACCTCGCGCAGGGCATTTCCGTAATCGAGACTGCACCTGTGGAAGGTGAACCGGAACGGCACATATACAGCGAGAACTTTTCATGTCCTGTGAGCGGATTTACCATATCGGAGATTGAACCCAGACTTTTTTCGTTCAATGCGCCGTTTGGAGCCTGCCCATCATGTGACGGGCTTGGCAGTGAATGGTTTTTTGACGAGGACAAGATAATAAATGAACACCTGTCTCTTGAGAAGGGCGCAATTCGCGCCTGGGACAATCGAAATAACCCATATTATCAGCAGACTCTTATGTCATTGGCGACTCACTGCGGATTCAGCGTCAAAAAAAAATGGACAGAGCTTTCCGAGGATGCAAAGCGGGTTGTTTTATACGGTTCGGGTGAAGGCAAAATAAAATTCACTTTTAACGTTGATGGCAGAAAGTACAGCGAGAATCGCAAATTTGAGGGAGTAATTCCCAATCTTGAGCGACGGTATGACGAAAATCAAATGCATTGGGACCGCGAGCAGATTGGCAAATATAGAAGTCAGAGAGTTTGCGTTGCCTGCGGGGGGTATCGCCTGCGCCCGGAGGCGCTTGCGGTAAAAATCGCGGGAATGCATGTGGGGGAAGTGGTGGAATTGTCCGTTCGCGACGCATATGAATGGTGTCAAAACGTTCCAAGCCACTTGAGCAGTCAAAATAATGAAATCGCCAGAACAATATTGAAGGAAATTCAGGAGCGGCTGGGTTTTCTCAACAATGTGGGGCTGGATTATCTGACTTTATCCAGATCATCGGGAACTCTTAGTGGAGGTGAAAGTCAAAGAATACGTCTGGCAAGTCAGATAGGCAGCGGCCTGAGCGGAGTCCTTTACGTTCTTGATGAACCTTCAATTGGATTGCATCAGAGAGACAATGGACGGTTGCTCGGCACGCTAAAAAACCTTCGCGATCAGGGAAACACGGTCATTGTTGTCGAGCATGACGAGGAGGCTATTCGCACCGCGGACTACATCTTTGACATTGGACCGGGAGCGGGTGTGCACGGGGGGCATGTCGTTAGCCACGGCACGCCGGAGCACATTGCCTCGGACGAAGCCTCCATTACCGGGCAATATCTCTCCGGAATGAGGGAAATCGCCATTCCCGCAAAACGGCGCAAGGGAAACGGCAAACATTTAAAGATAAAAAAGGCCAATGGAAACAACCTGAAATCGATCGACGTTAATTTTCCACTTGGAAAATTTATCTGTGTTACAGGCGTTTCAGGCAGCGGAAAGTCGACACTTGTCATTGACACATTGCTAAAGGCCGCGGAAAGAAAGATAAATCGCTCATATTATGATAACCATGATTCAATAAATTGCGAAAGCGCGGAGGGCTTCGACGCACTCACCAAGGTAATTGATATAGATCAGCGGCCTATCGGAAGAACGCCGCGATCAAATCCCGCCACCTATACCGGAGCGTTTTCGCAAATACGCGACTGGTTTGCCAATCTTCCTGAATCGAAGGCGCGAGGGTACAAGCCAGGTCGCTACTCGTTCAATGTCAAGGGAGGCCGCTGCGAAGCGTGCAAAGGCGACGGCGTTATAAAGATAACCATGCATTTTTTGCCCGATGTCTATGTGACGTGCGAGACATGCAAGGGAGCAAGGTATAATCGAGAGTCACTTGAAATCAAATTCAAGGGCAAAAACATAGCCGATGTGCTTGACATGACAGTCGATGAGGCTCGGGACTATTTCAGGGCAATTCCAGGCATTCGCGAAAAGCTTGACAGGCTGTCCCGCGTGGGCCTGGGATATATCAAGGTCGGCCAGCAGGCGACCACCTTGTCTGGAGGCGAGGCTCAAAGAGTGAAGCTTTCCAAGGAGCTGTCAAAGCGCGCCACTGGCAGAACACTGTATATTTTGGATGAACCGACGACCGGCCTTCATTTTGAAGACGTTAAAAAACTCCTTGAGGTGCTACACGAGCTTGTTGACTACGGTCATACGGTTGTTGTGATTGAACATAATCTTGATGTGATAAAGACCGCGGACTGGATTATCGATATGGGCCCCGAAGGAGGGGACAACGGCGGGCAGGTAATGGCAACGGGAACACCGGAAGATATTGCCGCCAATGAAAAAAGCCACACAGGCCGATATTTGAGACAAAGTCTCGCATCATGCAGGGTTGCCGCGGAATAACGCGACGAATTCATCGTTCCACACGAAGACTCCGGATAAAACCGCTTGACCACCTGCAAGCGGCCGTCAGTTTGGAAGACGCAGCGAACCATCCTCCTCAAGTGGCCAAAACGGGTTATACGCGACTTCCCAGGCATGTCCGTCCGGGTCCGCGTAATATCCCGAGTAGCCTCCCCAAAACACGTTTTGGGGTTTCTTGAGCATTGTTGCTCCGCATTTGACGGCTCTGTTGAACGCCTCGTCAACATCCCTTGGCGATGTGAAATTTTGCGCCAGGGAAATTGCCCCTGTACCAAGGGATTTGCCTTTGCGCCCCTGATCTTCTGCGAGAGATTCCATCCCAAACAGGCCAAGCGCCATTCCATTTATTTGGAAGAATGCAACATTTTCCTGACTTTGCCCGGATTCCCTCCATCCCATGGCCTTGTAGAATTCCCTGGATCTTAGGAGATCACTAACACCCAGGGTTATAAGAGTAACTCTTTGTGGCGTCATAATGGCGTTCCCGTTTTCATTTTGCTTTCGGTGGAGCAAGCGCAGTTTCACATGTTCGCAATATAACTTAAGGCCATTTTGCGAACAGTCTAAATCTGAAGATGATTGCAGTGAATTTGCAACATGCATATATCATCACTTTTATCCGGGGAATGATATGCTTGATTGGCCATGTTGGGTACCAAAAGCATCTTTTTCGTGTTTTTAAAGAGTGGCGATTCTTGCCAAAACCCTTCACAAAACACATCGAAAATCCGGATCGCGTCCGCGCTTGAACAACTGAAACGCTCCTCAACAGCCCTATGGATAAATCAACCCGATAAATCCGAAACGGGAATTTCAGATTCCCGCTCTGTACCGGAACTGTTGCAGACGCGAGTGAAGATGCATTCTGGCATGCCATGGCTCTGGTCGCAAACAAGGTTGCCGGGGAGTTGACCGTGGAGCAGAAGTGCGAAGGTTGTCGATTTGGCGACGGGGCAGAGATGAGGCGCTTTAAGCCTTAGGCGGCCAGGTTCCGCTCTACGACAAGTTTGCGAACCTTGAACCCGGCCACGGCATCTACGTCATAGTGCAGAATATCGCTTCCTTCATTGCCGAATCCATCTGCGAATTTCGAGAGGCAAAAGCCTTTGTCAAGATCGTCGGGGATGCCGGGGAAGAGTTCATGCCACAGGAACCTCCGATAAGCCTGCTAACCGCCTGCCACTTCCGGATGTGGGTGTTCTTTGATGTTCGCTTCGGGGGCAGCATGGAGACCATAGGCAAATGCATGCTGCGCGTCGCCACCATTTTTGATTTTCCATATCGGCTGACGAACACTATACGGTTGATGCGACGGTCCACGATGGTTTTCCATGTCCTTTGCGGCAAAGAGGGCGAAGCGGTATTGCCGCGCAAGGGCGGCATGCGGGAAATTATTGCCTGTACTGTCCCGGCGGGTCGAGGGAAGCGAAGGAGATATCTGGTTCGCGGGCGTTCTTGCTCCACCCCATGAATCGCGCTCCCGACACATCGTGTTTACCACACCTTATGTCTTCCACGACCATTCCGAGCAAGCCTTCATTCATTATCTGGAACGCAACCACGTGCGAAGCAATGCGCAGAAGGTGCCGCTCCGTACGAAAAACATGCGTGGCTATCTGATGAAGTACGGTCCGACTGCAAATCACTGGAACGAGTACATCTTCATGGCCTACATGGGTTGTCAGCATGAGACGATCTTTCTCACGGGCATATCGGAAGTTCGGGAAAGTCCGCCCCGTTACCGGAGTGTTCACATCCCATGCGGGCCGGTTCGCTGTCATGCGGCTGAAAACAATGAATTCGGTGTCCTTACCGCGAACAGTGACAGCGGCATGGCAAACTGATGGGTTTATGGCGAATAGTCGCAAAAACACCGACAACATGGAATGTTGTTGACAGTAATCTTTATAACCACCAAAATCAGGCGTCTGAATGGTGTTCTCGAGGAAGTAGGATCATGGCACGATACAAACGGAATGGAGACAGTTCGGAGGCTGTATACGATGCAGCCAAAAACTGGCGAAACACCTGCCTCCTCGCGAACGGCGCCGTCTTTATCGCCGACCTGCAATTGTGGACCGCGGAGCTATTCGACGAGCTTGATGAGCGCTTCGTCCAAAATCTCGACATGGGTGAAGGAGATTTTCTGGAAAGGCTCGAGGTGCAGCTCTCTGATGGCTCGCCGCGGTGCAAGCAGCTCATGGCTGAGCTTTATTGGTTGCTTCTGTTGTTTGCATCCCGTATCTCCAAGTCCAAAAAGCGGCGGGATGTTAGTCTGATTTGGTCCTGGTCTGGTGAAGAACTTCCCGAGAGCAGCGCCATGTTGTCGGACGCCATACTGGGTGGCATTGGAAACACCGGTACAGCCTTCAACACCCATCGATGGCGAGAGCTTGTTTTTGCCATCAATGCCATGCGCGAATTCAAGTCAAAATCGCCAGAGGAAAAACAACGGCTTTCATCCTCTCCCTGGGATTTCGCCCTATGGCTTTCCTCTGTTAAGGATGGCGAGAAACGGCAGTTTCGCCACATACTAACCCACCTGATTTTCCCTGATGATTTCGAACGCACAAGTACAGTTCGCGACAAACACGCGATCCTGGAAGCTTTTGGGGATGCTCCGCCAAAAGACGTGCGCAACCTTGATCTCGTTGAAATCGACAAATCGCTGAAAGATCTCCGACGGGGCCTTGAAGAGGAAAGGGGCAGTCCAATTGATTTCTATGAGGAAGGACTGATCGAACAATGGAGGCATTCTCCCGGCGACGATCTTCCTCCCGGCGACGATCTTCCATCTTTGAATTTTGCCTCGCGGTCACTCAACACGATACTCTACGGCCCGCCAGGAACGGGCAAGACCTACGAGACTGCGAGGCGAGCTGTTCTTATTTGCGACGGTGGTGATGCATCCGCTAAACGTGAAGACGTCATGAAGCGATATGGCGAACTCTGTCAGGAACGACGCATTGAGTTTGTAACCTTCCATCAGAGCTACAGCTACGAGGAATTTATCGAAGGTCTGCGGCCTGAAACCGGCAACGAGGATGGCGACCCGGAGGCCGTGCAATCTGCAGGATTTCGGCTGGTTGCACGTCCGGGTGTTCTGAAGCGCATTGCGGAACGGGCGCGACAGCGCCCGGCTGGGGCAAACAAGCAAGCCGACTATACCGACAAGCAGATTTTCAAGGTATCTCTTGGGCGAGCATGGTATCCCGAAGACGAAGATATCCGAACGGAAGCGTACGAGAAAGGCCTGGTTTCTCTTGGCTATGGTGGGAAGATTGACTGGTCCGATCCCAAATTCGACACACACAGCGCCATCTATGAGCGTTGGCGTCAGGAACCTGGTGAAGAAGAGGCCACTAGCCATAACCCAAACATCAAAATGCTCAATCAGCTACGCAACAATATGCGACCTGGGGACATTGTGATTGCCAGCAAGGGTACTAAACGGGTTCATGCAGTTGGTGTCGTTACGGGGCAGTACTGGTTTGATTCAAGTGCCTGGCATCCGCACCGTAGAGACGTTGAGTGGCGTTGGCAGACTGACGACGAAAACGGAATCGAAGTCGAAGACATCCACACGGGCAACTTCGTGTCGCAAACGATTCATCAGTTGTCCCACGAAAAGATAAATTGGCCGAACCTGCTGGCATACCTGGAGCCAGTGACAACAGATGCGCCACACCCGCCGCATGTGCTGATCATCGATGAGATCAATCGGGCGAATATTTCCAAGGTTCTGGGTGAGTTGATCACGCTGCTCGAAGAGGACAAGCGAGCGGGTGCCGCCAACCAGCTGACGGTTACGCTTCCTTATTCGGGGGACCGTTTCACGCTCCCGGCAAACCTCCACATCGTTGGAACCATGAACACTGCCGACCGGTCGATTGCGCTGCTCGACACGGCCCTCCGTCGCCGGTTTCGCTTCGAGGAGCTTCCACCCAAACCCGAGGTGCTGAGCGAGATCGTAGTCGAAGATATCGACCTTGGCAGCGTGCTCGAGGCGATCAACAAACGTCTCGAATGGTATCTCGGCGCGGATCATCTGATCGGCCACGGCTACTTCACGCATGTCAAAAGTTTGAAGCAACTCGACGAGGTGATGGCCAGCAAAATCATACCGCTTTTGCGAGAATATTTCCACGAGGACCTTGGCCGTGTACGAGCCATCCTCGGAGGCGGAAGCGCCTTCCTTCGCAGAGAACCCATTCCGGCACCCCCCGGTGTTGATGACGCCTATGATGATCAGCGATACAGATATGTCGACCGCTATCTTGAACGCGGGCAATATGGGCGCAATGCCTATGACAATTTGATCGGTTCCGTCCAGCTACAGACAGGTTAGCTGCATATGAACCAAACAGCCAGCCGGCAATCGGTTTTGATCAG
>JAPOTF010000169.1 GCA_026709325.1 Roseovarius sp. | reverse complement strand
ATTAACAGTGATTAAAATTTTCTCTTTTTTCATTTGCAGTTTTCTCATATATGCTTGATTTCATATTTCCAACAAGGATACTCAGATAAAGCTTTAGCGATACGGCTTCGATGACACAAATAGGACTCTGCTTCAAAGCATGTAATTGCAACTCGCTTTTTATCAAGAAATATATTTAGCAACTTATCTAGTGTTTTTTTATTTTTATATAGTGTGGTATTTTCATATTCATCAAAAAGCTTGTCATAATCTTGCTGAGAATTAAGAGTTTGACGTTTTTCTGAAATGATACCAAGTTCGCCCAGATGAATATATTCGATATCGAGCTTTTTTAAGGTTTTTGATAGTTTTTCTTTTGAAAAACCATACTTTCGACTTAATGGATTCTTTCTAACATCGCATAAAATCATAACATTATTTTTAATTAAACGGTTCAAATAATTTTCAAATGATCGTCCTTCATAGCCAATTGTAAAAAATTTATAGGTTTTATCAGAAGGCTTGAACTGTGAAATTTTGGCAAGTTCAAATGCATTCATAATATTTGATGATATTTCACTTTTAATCGCATAATAGGGATACCTATTGTAGACATAACGAATTAATTCATTACCCTTCTTGCTTTTAAAATCTTTGGCAAATAGTAAAACATTATTTTGAATTGATGTACCAAGAGTTGAAATATAATAATCGGCGTTTTCCGCAATACACCAATTTTCATCATTAGTTATTGCTCTAACTTCTATTAGACGGCGTCGATCAGCATAAGATTGAAAAGAAAAGCCACCATACCTATAAGGCACAAATTCATAACTTTTTTTTTCTTCAAAGTTTTCAGTGAACAAGAATAAATATTTTTGCATATCGGTCCCTGACAATCTGCCACCAAATGCTTGAAGCAATGCTAAAAGTAATTTTTGACGATTATATAAAGATTTCATCAAGCATTTTTTCATTATAGTATTCCAGATTTGATTCTAATATGTTGATAGATATCATTTTTTTATTTCTAAAAATAAGATTAATAAAATTTGAATAAACTCAAAACTTTCAATCTTTTTATAATTTGCATTTATCTCACCTTCAAGATAATCACCCCAAGAACGTGCAGTTAAGTTAACTGAATAAAATTTTATAACACATTCAATAATTCCTTTTATGCAATTGAAAATTTCATCAGCATCATCCTTTGATTCAAAAAAAATCTCACCTAAATCCGCGTTTTCTTCTGCATACATACTGATATAATTTATGGAATTATTCTTAGTAACATTAATCATAATATTTTATCTGTCATGTATCTTGCGTCAATAGAGATGCAACATTTTTCCATCTTTTCTCTAAGGTCACATGATTATATATCAATAATATACAAGTCAACCCCACTGTTATAACATTTTCAATGTCAATATAATCCCACTAGGAAACGGAGCTATCCATATTCCCACTTTCATTGGGCAATGGTTCTTGCAAGATCAAACATGTTTTCTTAACATATTGTATTTATAATGTAATATTTTTAATATATGAAAATTATTGATATTTTTTACAAATTTTGCATAAATAATGCATTTGTAAATTTAACTGTTTTACCTCATCCCGAACATATCCGATAAGCGCGACAGTGTGCACCAAATTTTTAAACAACAGTATTCCAATGGAAACCGAACATAAATACCTGGGTGCGTATGGCAATTTAAGATGCTCGAGAGATCAATTACGCTTTTACTTGTCACATAGTTTCGCTATTGCATCATAAACATTGAACGCAAGCATGAAATCGACTGGAATGGCAATGGAAAAAACATTTAATGCCGCAGAGGCGGAGTCTCGAATTTATGATATGTGGGATTGCGCAGGCTGCTTCAAGGCCGGAGCCAATGCATCCCGCAAGGAAACATACTGTATAATGATCCCACCGCCCAATGTAACCGGATCGCTTCACATGGGGCACGCCTTCAACAACACGCTTCAGGACATCCTGATCAGGTGGCACAGAATGCAAGGCTTTGACACGCTGTGGCAACCGGGCACGGACCATGCGGGTATCGCTACGCAAATGGTCGTCGAACGTAAACTTGCGGAAGAAGGCGGAGAACATCGGCAGGACATGGGGCGCGAAAAATTCCTTGAGAACGTCTGGAACTGGAAAGAGGAGTCAGGCGGCACAATAATCAATCAGCTTAAGCGTTTGGGAGCGAGTTGCGACTGGTCCCGCGAGGCGTTCACAATGTCCGGAAATTTTCCCGATGCGGTAATTCAGGTCTTTGTGAAACTGTACAACAAGGGTTTAATCTACCGGGGCAAGCGGCTTGTGAACTGGGACCCCAAATTTGAAACGGCCATTTCCGACCTTGAAGTCGAGAACCTCGAAGTCGCGGGCCACATGTGGCATTTCAAATATCCGCTCGCCGGAGGCGAAACATACACATATGTCGAAAAGGACGCAGACGGAACCATACTGATTCAAGAGGAAAGAGACTACATTTCCATTGCCACCACCAGGCCGGAAACCATGCTTGGCGACGGGGCGGTTGCTGTTCATCCTTCGGACAGGCGCTATTCTCCCATAGTGGGGAAACTATGTGAAATACCCGTCGGACCAAAAGAGCACCGCCGCATGATTCCGATTGTCACCGACGAATATCCGGACCCGGATTTCGGTTCCGGAGCGGTTAAAATCACGGGCGCGCATGATTTCAACGACTATCAGGTGGCCAAACGAGGCGGCATACCGATGTATCGCCTGATGGATGTCAAGGGAAACATGCGCAATGATGGCCTGCCTTATGCGGAAGCCGCAAACATGGCCCGGCAAATTCTGGATGGAAAGAAAATTGACGATTATGAAATTGACAATTTAATCAATCTCGTTCCCGACCATTTGCGCGGCATGGATAGATTTGAGGCGCGAAAGGCGGTTGTTGCCGAAATAACGTCCGAAGGCCTGGCCATAATGACCTCGCCGGACGATGCCAGACTTGGCCAAAGTAATGATCGGGCATCAGATTCCGACCACACCGAAACACATGTGCCTCTTGTTGAATCAAAGCCGATAATGCAGCCATTCGGCGACCGCTCCAAGGTTGTGATCGAGCCAATGCTGACAAGTCAATGGTTTGTGGACACCCGCAAAATAGTCGGGCCTGCCATAAAAGCGGCTAAAAACGGCGCAGTCGAAATAATGCCCGAATCCGGCGAGAAAACCTATTTTCACTGGCTGGAAAACATTGAACCATGGTGCATTTCCCGCCAGCTTTGGTGGGGACATCAGATACCCGTTTGGTATGGAAAGCCCATAACCACGGAACGCGGCCGTCTACTTGCGGACAACAATCACCATGAGATCGCCCAAGCAGCGGAAAGCGGCAGAAACATTGATGAATTGACAACCTTGTCCGACGACTCCGAAATCGACAGGGAATACGGTGTTCAGGAAGGGATTTTGCGATTTTGCGCAACCACGGAAGATCAAGCAGTCGCGCAATACCGCAAGTACCTCGAGGCGAAATTCAATTATCTTGAAATTGAGAATTCCAATATTGAAATCAACCTCAAATCGCATTTGGCAAACGCGGACGAGCTGCTTGAGCAGGGACAGCTGCCATTGGAGCGCGACGACGATGTGCTGGACACTTGGTTCTCATCCGGCCTTTGGCCCATTGGCACTTTGGGATGGCCGGAAGACACACCCGAACTTAAGCGCTATTTTCCCACTTCGGTTCTCATAACCGGTCAGGATATCCTTTTCTTCTGGGTTGCGCGAATGATGATGATGCAGATGGCCGTGCTTCCCGAAAGTCTGCCGGTCGAAAAACGCATTCCCTTCCATGACGTCTATCTACATGGACTGGTACGCGACGCCAAAGGCAGAAAGATGTCGAAATCCACGGGAAATGTAATTGATCCGCTTGAAATCATTGATCAATACGGAGCGGACGCTCTTCGATTTGCCAATGCGGCGATGGCATCTCTGGGCGGGGTTCTTAAACTCGACATGGAGCGGATCAAGGGATATCGCAATTTTGGGACAAAACTCTGGAACGCGGTTCGCTTTGCAGAAATGAACGGCGGCTTCGGAAGCGATGGCAGCATTCCAAAACCCCATGCAACCGTCAATCGCTGGATTGTCGGCGAGACGGCTAAAACCCGGGTCGCCGTTGATAGCGCGCTGAAACTGTATCGCTTTAATGACGCCGCAAACGCGCTTTACGCATTTGTCTGGGGCGTTGTATGCGACTGGTATCTTGAATTTTCCAAACCCCTGCTGCTTGACGGCAATGACGCAACCATCAGGGAAACGCAAGAGACAATGGGATGGGTAGTTGATCAGTGTCTAATACTTTTACATCCAATCATGCCTTTCATTACCGAGGAGCTCTGGCAAACCGCGGGAAATCGATCAACCATGCTCATCCATGCGGACTGGCCAACCTACGGTGAAGAGCTAATTGACATTGCCGCCGACATGGAAATGGGCTGGGCGACAACCCTGATTGAAAGAATTCGTTCCGCCCGTTCGCAGGTTCATGTTCCCGCGGGCTTGCATGTTCCGGTTTTGTCTGAAGGTCTGGATGAAAAGGGGCGCGCCGCATGGGATCGAAATGAGGCAATGATCCGCAAACTCGCCCGCATTGGCAGTATAAAGTGGGTCGGAGTGTATCCGAAAGGCTGCATTGCAATCCCTGTTGAAGGCGGCAGTTTCGGTCTTCCACTGGCTGACATGATTGACGTCGGCAAAGAGAAAACGCGCTTGGAAAACACCTTGCGCAAATTGCAAAAGGAGATAGTCGGTCTTAAGGGCAAACTGGACAATCCAAGATTTGTTGAAAAGGCTCCGGGGGAGATAGTCGAGGAGGCCCGCGAAAACCTCTCGGCGCGAATGGAGGAGGAATGCAAAATTCGAACCGCTCTCGACAGGCTTGGCGAACTGACATGAAACATGTCACTGAAATTGAATGGCAAATTCCAGATGATATTTTATGTTTTTCATAATTCATGAAGATTGTACATGGAAACTCTGCAAAATCGTCAATTTACGGAAATCATCAGTTGACGAAATGATCCAAAGAGACTTTTTGTCGTTGTGACAGCAACCTACATGGATCTATTTGCGCTCTGTTAATTTGTCTTTCAGATTTGCAATGAGTTCATTGCGATTCCGCTTTAACTCGCACTCCCATACTACAATCACTCTCCAGCCCAAAGCCATCAACTCCCTCTGATTTTGCCGGTCCCGCTCCATGGTTCTTTTAAACTTGCCTTCCCAGAATGCGACGCGGGTCTTCGGAGTGGTGGCATTTGGGCAACCTTCATGCCGATGCCAGAAGCAGCCGTGAACGAAAATGACGGTTTTATATTTCGGAAAAACAACGTCCGGTTTGCCTGGCAGGTTGCGGACATGCAACCGAAATCTATAGCCTTCACGGTGAAGCAAACTCCGAAGGAGCTTTTCAGGCTTGGTATCCTTGTTTTTGATGCGGGACATAACCCAACTTCGATGCTCTTTTGATATTTTGTCTGCCATTGCTCTGATATCCTGATTTATCTGTAATAGCCGCAATAAACCCATGCGCAACAAATCCGCAGTGAAGATTGCCGTGAACCTGCCGCCACGGAATCCTGTTTTCACAGTATAGATTATGCAGATTAATATCACGCAAAAACAAATCCAAATAAGAAGCGCGAGCCTCAAAAAATCTCAATGGCTTCAATTAAATTGCGGGTTGTAAAACATGATCACATGCGGACCGTTTCAAGTATTTGTCATTTTTCATAATATTCATCTGCAAGCTTTTCGGGAGTCGCGCCGCACAGGTACCTGCCTAATATCCAAATGTTTCGCCCGCCTCGCGCAAACCAACCCTCATGAACGTATTTTCTCGCGCTGGTGGTTGCGGCAAGTGGCATCAGGGTCAACCTTTTACCCAAAGCTTTGGACATGGCAATATCTTCCATAATGGGTATGTCAATGTACCCGCCTATAGCTTCATATTCACTGCGGGAAACAAGCAGACTCTGGTCCCCATATGGAAGCCCTAACAACCTTGATCTGAGATTTGCCCAACCTGAAACGAATCTGGCAACCAAACCTCCGTGATCAAAGCTCAGATGGAAAGCCGCGGGCCTTCCTTTTGCCATCTGCTTTTCGACACATTCCGCCCATCCATTGGGAAGTATCGTATCGGCGTGCAGGAACAACAGCCATTCTCCCGATGATGTCGCGGCGCCACGCCGCAACTGTCCTCCTCGCGACGGAGATCCCGCAACCCATATTGCTCCAGCCGCTTCGGAAATATCCCTGGTTCCATCATTTGAGCCGCCATCGGATAAAATCAGTTCTCGAATCAAACCCCTCTCCATTCCCTCCCATAGTGCGGGAAGCGATTGCGGCAAATCATCTTGTGCGTTTAGTACCGGGATTATTACGGATAGTTTGGCGCGCATGGCAATCATTTGTTTTGGCTTCAAATCGAACCTATATTACAACCGTATGCAATGCGAGGACGAAATGCCGCGAAGAATATTGAGAATCACCGGATCAGATGCGGAAAGATTCCTGCAGGGCCTGATCACAAATGACATTAATCGTCTTCAGAACGGAATGCTTTATGCCGCAATGCTTACTCCTCAGGGAAAGTATATGGCAGATTTTTTTCTGCTTCGCGATAACGGAGCAATCCTTCTGGATGTAGCTGAAAACATTGCCGACATGCTTGCATCTCGCATGAAGATTTATAAACTTCGAGCAGATGTTAACGTTGAAAATTCGGATTTGCGCGTTTATCGCGGCATCGGCAACCGTCCCGAGGGCGCATATCTCGATCCCAGACATCCCGATATGGGATGGAGGGCGTATGGTGATCAAGAAGGCGGGGATGGAACCGATTGGGATAAAATCCGCGTAAAGCATTGCATACCGGAATCGGGAGTGGAACTGACGCAAAACAGCTATATTTTGGAAGCCGGGTTTGAACGTCTAAACGGGGTTGACTTTAAAAAGGGCTGTTTTGTGGGTCAGGAAGTTACCGCGCGAATGAAACACAAGACCGAACTTCGAAAAGGTCTGGCAGTTGTTGAAATTGCAGGCGCTGCGCCCGTTGGCACAAGCATAACAAGGGACGACAAAACCATTGGCACGCTTTTTACCCAATCTGGCGCGCGGGCGATTGCGCATTTGCGGTTTGATCGTACAGGAGACCGGATGAAAGCCGGTGACGCCAAAGTTTGTTTTAGGGCGGTGTCTTGTTAGGCTCTTTCCGAGTATTCCATGGTTTCCGTATTCACAGCAATGTTCTCTCCCTGATCAACAAAGGGAGGCACCATCACCTTGACGCCATTGTCGAGCACAGCGGGCTTGAAACTGTTTGCCGCCGTCTGACCCTTTACCACCGGTTCCGTTTCCGCCACCAGACATATGACTTTTTGTGGCAATCTGGCGTTAAGAGCCTCACTTTCATGAAACTCGATGGTAATTGTCATGCCATCCTGCAAAAACGGCCGCCGGTCTCCGAGCAGGTCGGCCGACAATTCAATCTGCTCGTATGTCTCGGTATCCATAAAAACCAGCATTCCATCACTTTCATAAAGAAACTGCTGATCCTTCTGTTCAAGACGAACGCGTTCAACCTTGTCGGCACTTCTAAACCTCTCGTTTAGTTTCGATCCATTACGCAGATTTCGCAATTCAACCTGAGCGAAAGCGCCCCCCTTTCCCGGTTTGACATGTTCAACCTTTACCGCGCTCCAAAGTCCGTCATTATGCTCCAGGACATTACCGGGCCGTATCTCGTTTCCGTTTATTTTTGCCATAATTCAAACCGCTTTACTGGTTGATGGATTATCGATCATGCCTATATTCATCAACAGGCTATCAAGCAAGTGGCATGGAAATTTCCCAAATTGCAAAAAAATTCACAAAATTGCCATGTTACATGATAAAAGTTATGGCCGAATCAAACCTTTTGCGTCATTATAGACGCTATACTGTAAATTGAAGAAAAACCAACAAGGACGAAACATGAAAGATTTCGTTGATGGCACGGCTTTTAGTTCCGAACAGGGAAGTCGTGCGCGCAAACTTTTCTCGGCCGTCGTACTGGCCGCTCTGGATGACGCAATCGCAGATCACACCCGATATGGCAACGGTCCAGAGCAAATCGCCCGATGGGCGCGTTCGCGGGATGGACGCGAAGTGCTTAGCTGTGCCGGAATCGACCCAAATGAAAGGGTTGTTGTCGGCCTTATGAATTTCGTGTCAAAAGGCGTGCGCACATCGGTTGCACTGTCTCGCGAAGAAAGCGAGCGTCGAGCCGCCGCCGAGGCAGATGCAGAGGTTGAAGCTGCCTGATATACATGCGATATTGGTCAAAACAGAGAACATCCCCACATAAATCCGAAAATAAAGGCAATTTTGCCCATTTTCATATTTTACTGATGTCGCGCCTATAACAAACAAGTTGCAATCGCCACTTGATTCCTCTCACCATGATGATCGAAATCGCATGTGCCCGGCATGGCAATGGCGCAATATTCAGCACCCGCAATTGGGATTTGATTTTTTCCGACACCGGGTTGCCATCGCGCGCCATGCCATCCGGGGAGCGCTGCATGTTTTTACGCACCGTTCATTGCGAAGAAAACCGCCCAAATGAAATACGGAAACAGCTGAAAGCCCGCAAGAACGCAGATTAGAAAACGTGAAGCAAGGCCTTTGAACCTGCGCAGAAGCATTATACACAGTAACAGCGATAGAACCGTTTCCACTGAACCAACAATGTCGGCATGGTGCGCCGCATCCCAATAACTGATGGGGCTTTCGAATATCCAGTCGCTTACCGGCCAGAAATGAGGACGGCCATCATCATGATGCAAAGGCAAGTCGAGCATCAGATGCATCAACCCGGATGCAGTGAACGCGATTAATATCCGCGCGCCAAACCACCATGACAGCAAAAAACCGGCCCCCCACAATATAATGGAGTTATCAATTGAAAAAACTCTTTGCCACGCATCTGAATAATACAAAGTCCCAAATACATGTTCCGGAGACATCCCGAGAAGAAATAGAGACGTGCCCGCCATAAGATAAAGCGAAAGATCCGGAACTATCGCCCCGGCCGCGGCGGCAAGGGTGCGTCGGGTTTCTTGAGGCCTTGCAAAGACCGCAACTGCAAGAATCACATGTGCCGGCGTGTTCACAAGTATACATGGCCTCGCTGATTCAGTATCAGAACACTCACACTATGGAGGCATGTTGTGTCACGGGCAATAATGATCCAGGGAACCGGTTCGAATGTGGGCAAATCCCTAATTGTCGCCGGTCTTTGCAGAGCATTTGCAAACCGGGGAATCAGCGTTGCGCCATTTAAACCTCAAAACATGTCCAACAATGCCGCAGTCACGGCAAATGGCGGCGAAATAGGGCGATCGCAGGCATTGCAGGCGATTGCCGCCCGCATACCCGCCCACACCGATATGAATCCAATTCTACTTAAACCTGAAACCGAAACCGGCGCACAGATTATTGTACATGGAAAAAGACATGCCACCATGCGGGCAAGGGAATACGCAACCCAAAAAAGCCAGTTGCTAAAGCCCGCACTTGAAAGCCTCGCTAGATTATCCTCATCTGCCGATCTGATAATAGTTGAAGGCGCAGGCAGCCCCGCGGAAACAAACCTGCGCGATGGCGACATCGCGAATATGGGATTTGCCGAAGCTGCGGAAATTCCCGTGGTCCTCATCGGAGACATCCACCGTGGAGGCGTTATTGCCCAACTGGTTGGCACAAAAGCAGTTCTCTCCAACGAGGATGGCGGACGAATAAAAGCATTCGCGATAAACAAGTTTCATGGTGATCCGTCGCTTTTTCAAAATGGGATGGATGAGATTGCCAATCGGACTAAATGGGATTCGCTTGGCCTAATTCCCTGGTTTGCCGACTCCTGGAAACTGCCCGCTGAAGACGTTATGGATATTGTCGGCAGAACGAGAGGTAAAGGAAACTGCAAAATCGCGGTTCCGCGTCTTGGCCGCATTGCAAATTTTGACGATCTGGACCCTCTTTCAGCCGAACCGGAAGTGAGTGTCGAAATTGTGGAATCGGGAAGAGCTCTCCCCGGTGATGCCATTCTTGTGCTCATACCCGGAAGCAAATCCACTATCGCCGATTTGCGGGAATTCAGAAGAAATGGCTGGGATATTGATCTTCGGGCCCATATCAGAAGAGGTGGTCACGTATTGGGCATTTGCGGAGGCTATCAGATGCTTGGCCGCAAGATTTCCGATCCGCAGGGAATCGAAGGCCCGGCAACGACAATAGATGGCCTCGGGTTTCTAGATGTATCAACCATCATGGTGCCGGAGAAAAGACTATCCCTTGCATCGGGAATCCACAAGCCAACAGGCGAACCCGTTACCGGCTATGAAATACACATTGGAAAAACGGAGGGTCCGGATTGCACAAGGGCCTGGCTTGAAGTCGATGGAAGAAATGAAGGCGCCGCCTCCGTCAATGGGCGCATTCGCGGATGCTACATACATGGCCTGTTTGCGGCTGACGGTTTCCGGGCCTCATACCTGCAAGAACTTGGAACCGCTTCATCGGCCAGCTATACTGACGAGATCGACATCACGCTTGATTCCCTTGCGGATCATCTCGAAAATTCAATGGATTTGAACCGTCTGCACAATCTGTCATCGGCATTCAGACAGACAACTTGATGCCGCTTGTCCCGGGTTTGGCAATGCAGGCCAACGCGAAGACTCGGCGGCATACATTCTATTGCTGGCCAATGGCGCGAAGTATTCTATCAAGTTTTCTGCCCTGAGGACTGTTTTGGACAGGCGCGTTTTTTATCAGTTCGTAATAGGCCGCCGGATCGTATGTCTGCACATTTAGATTCAGATCCCGCGCGGTCATCAGGCCCATTTTCTCCAGCAGCGAATACGCCAGAACATAGACATCGGCTTCGGCAGATATGAGATCTGCCTCCGCTTCCAGCAATTCCTGTTCAGCGTTGAGAACATCAAGCGTGGTTCTCGCTCCCAGATTTGCCTCTTCCCGCACGCCGTTGAATGCTATATTTGCGGCCATCACCTGTTCCTGTATCGCCTCCAGACTCGCCTGAGCGGTTTCAAGTATCGCATGCGTATTGCCCACATCCTGCATTACACGTTTTTGAACCTCGTGCAGTCTGCCTCTCAGGGAGTCGCGTCGTGCCATGGCCTGCCGCAAATTGGCGCTTTGAAGTCCACCGCGATATATCGGCCCTTTTAGCTCAACCCCAATGCGACCGCCGCGAGAGAAACGGGAATCGTCAAGGTATTCCGTTCCATTTAATCCACCGGTAATGTTTAGTTTGGGAAACATGCCCGCCTGAGCAGCGGCCACTGCCAGTTCCGCCGCGGCAACTTCATGCTGAATTCCGAGCATATCCGGATGATTTCGCAAGGCTACGGATTTGGACTCCTCAACGTCACTGGAGATTTCCGGCAGGGCGTCAGGCACATCAAGTTCCTCCAGCGTGATGCCCGATACGGACTGATATTCCTCAATTGCCTGCAACAGGTTGCCCTCTGCAGTTGCAAGGCCACTTTTGGCTGAAGCCAACCTTGCTTCAGCCAGCGCGACATCGGTACGCGTTACGGCACCAACGTCATATCTGTTTCTGGCGGCATTCAGTTCCCCTTCCAGCAAGGCAATATTGTTGTCTCGAAGTTCCAGAAATTCATTGCTGCGCAGCACATCCATATATGCCCGCACCGCGCGCAGAAGAACCTGCTGTTCAATTCCCCTGAGTGTTTCGCGAGTTGCAAGCACGGTTTCCTCGGCCGCCTTGAGACGCGATTTGGTACCGCCAAAATCATAGATGAGAAGACTTGCCGTCAGACCCAGACTGACCGTATTGCTTTCCAAATTCACTTTTCCTGACATTGAACTCTGCCTGGCTCGGCCAAACTCATGGTTAAATCCCGAAGACCAGTTAATGATGGGCTTGAGTTCCGAGGCCGTCTTTGCCACGTCTTCGTCTGCGGCCCTGAGCAAAGCTCTATACTGCTCTATCAAACCGCTGCCGTTATACGCGCCCGCAAGCGTTTCCGAAAAGGACTGCGCCAGCAATGCGCCGGCACAAGTCGCGGATAGCGACATAGCCAGCATAAAACTCCCGATAATGCGCATTCCGCGAATTGCCATATCCGACCAACCCAATGAGATTGTTTACAACGCAAAAGAAGGACGTTTTTCAAATCCCGGGAGGACTGGCGCATTGGCATTGAAGACAAAACGCCAATTGATATCGCCATTTTTCATATATCCGATGCGCACGACGCCAAGAGCGCTTTCACTGAAGAGGGCGCATATTCGTCCGCCATCCTTCAACTGGCCCTTGATATTGTCCGGAAGCCGCTCAATGGCTCCCTGAATTATAATCACGTCATAAGGTCCGTGTTCCGAAGCGCCGCTGACCAGCATCCGCTCTTCAACCAGAACATTGTCAATCCCCGTTTCGGCGAGAGACTCGCCTGCTTCCGCGATGCAAGCGGAGTTTTGCTCAACTGCGACCACTGCCTCCGCCAGGCGTGAAATAACCGCCGATGAATATCCGTATCCGCAGCCTATGTCCAAAACCAGTTCGTCATTCTGTATATCAAGAACATCAAGCATTTTCGCGAGTGTTCTCGGTTCAAGCATAACGCACCCTTCGCCGAGGTCTATATTGTTTCCCGCATAGGCCGCTTCGCGTAGAACGGAAGGAATGAACAACTCTCGAGGCACATTCATCATGGCTTCAATAATCGGGAATTTTGTCACATCGGAAGGTCGAATCTGCGTGTCAACCATAGTCAGGCGTCTAGCCGAATAGTCGGTCATGGATGCAGCTTTCATGTTTTAAAAATCATTCTTGATATATAGTGTGATAAGCAAATTTACAATAACGGCATTTTTTTCATATTTGCCAAAAATTTTATGGGATTGCCGAATTCAAGTATCCCAAGTATTGATGCGGAAGCAGTTCATTTGGTATGGACAGAACATCCATAAACAAATATTCTTCGATAGACCTTAAACCACGGAAGTTCGGCGAGTTGGCGGAGTGGTTACGCAGCGGATTGCAAATCCGTGTACACCGGTTCGATTCCGGTACTCGCCTCCATTTAAAAACAATCACTTACATCACTCCTTGCCGTGCTTAAGGCCCCGCGTTTAAAGGGGCGTTTACATTTTTGTGTCTTGAGACAGTGATTTTGCTCGATTGAGCTTGCGCAAAACCGCATCGCTTTCGTCCAGGCTAACCTGGGCATAATGCTCGATAAGCTGTGCCGCGTAGCGCACCGACCACCCCATCAGCACCGCGATCTGGCGCAAAGACAGATCTGCATTCAGCAATCTGGTCGCGGCTGTCCCGCGTGTATCGGACAAAGTCCTCTCTCGCCCGTCGATCCACGGAGGGATCTGAGCTTCGCGCCGCCACTTGGTGATTTGGTTCGAAGCCCAACGGGCGGTCAAAGGCCTGCCAAGCTCTGACACCAGCAGCACTTCCTGCTCCTCCGGTGTCTCTGCGATCAGTTTCTCAAGGGCGGATGTGGCTGGGATATACGCGATCTGCCCACGCTTGCTGGTCCGAAAGCGAAGGCGTTTGCCATGTGGCGTGTCTTCGAACTGGTCCATTTTAACCTGAACCAGATCAGCCGCCCGTAAGCCGGTTTCGCATCCTGCGGTTAGGATCCTTTGCACCCATTTGGGCGCATGTTTGTTGAACTGGGCGATATCGCCGCTCGTCCAGATGATCTCAGTCCGGTTCGATTGGTAAAGCTTTTTGAGCTTGCGGCAGTGGTGTTCTTTCAGCTTTCCCTCTTCCACCGCTCAATTCAAACCGCGTGTCGCGTGGGTGCCCGCCATATCGTGCTGCTTGGGCGAATGAAGCCATTTCTTTCGCCAATTGTTGACCTCTCCCCTTGAGGCACGCTCCTCGAACATAGCGACAGGATCTGCACCGAACTCCTCGCGGAACAGCTCCAACCACTTGCGGATATCGGCCTTGGAGCGCTCCGCTTTGGGCAAAGACGCACTGGAAAGAAAATCATCGACCAAGTGAGTCGTCAGATACTCGGCCGGGCTCACAGGCGTGCCGCACTGCGAAAACGCACGGAAGAATTCAGGTTCTTTGGGCTTTTTGCTCTTTGGCTGCCCTCTGTTGATCGAGGTGCCGCCGCCGTCTAGAAGCCGTTTCGATAGTCTTTGCCCATGAATGAAAGTGTCGCTGGTAGATTGCGTCTATTTCCCCTGGGTGGCGGATCACGGTTTGTCCTTTGAAGGTCATGCCGACCGTGAAATTCGGCCCTTCCTCCGGAGATCCGACCCACATTTCTTCTCGCATCACAGTGAAAAGGCGCACGAAAACCTGGTTGAAGATCGGATCTTCGCCAAAGCCATGCAATTCCTGATAAAATCTTCCAACCGCAACCCACTCTTTTGGCTGGTCTGCCGGGCTGTTCAAAACAAAAAGAGACAGGTCCTTAACTGCATCGAGACCAAGTTCAAATTTGGATTTTCTAACGTGCGATCACTTTCAAGAATAGTTTAATTCAAGCGTCCTCCAGAATTGCAATCAGAGGCCAATGGATTTGCAACCTCATCTCAAGAGCCGCAGGCTGGCCGATCACCATAATTCACGATCGCAACAAATCCGTTTCCTCGTGCTCGAAGGCTGTCGTCATCTCTTTGATCTCTCTCTCCGGTGCACCCAGGGCGCGGGCGACTTCACGCCAAGCCATAGTCGCCTCGGCCACCTCTGCAATTATTCGATCGGCCTCGCCGAGTTCTAGAAGATAGGATTCATGTTGTGCGCGGTGCAGGGCGATACTGGCATCCGGATTGTCGTCGTCGACGTAGCTCTTGAGCACGCGTGGTTGGTTTGGCACCGGATTGATGTCGTAGGCCGGTGAGAGGTGCCAGCCGCCCCGCCCACGCAGAAACCCGTGATTGCGCATATGGTCATCGAGGTTCGTGACGAGAATTGAAAAGGCGACCCGCCGGTAGATCTCTTCGCGGTCTTGATCGGGCGTGACGCTTTCCGACGTGATAATATCGGCCAGGTCCAAATAGCTGTAGCTTTCGCCATCTCTGCCACCCAACATCGCCATGGCCGAAATGAACGGAATCCTACCGTCATCGTTCCGATCAAATCGATGGGACAAGAAAACCTGCTTGTCACCTGCCATCTCAAGCGTGTGATCGGAAACCGTAATTCCGGCGCGCCTTGCCAGCGCCAATGCAATGGCCTCCCAGCGTTCCACGCAATAGTTGTCCGTCTCTTTCGGGAACTTTGCAACAGAAAGACGACCGTTTTGGTCAAGAATGCCAGCCTTTGGCCGAGCGCCCCCGAGGGAACTTCCCGGTGCAAACAGCATTTTGAGATCCTCAGTGGTCTCTTCCCCGCGAAGAACGCGCTGAGACGCATGAAGCAAATCCCCGAGGCTAACGAGCGCAGGCACTCCCATGCCCTCGCGCACTTGAAACTCACCATCAACTTTGAAGCGCAGTGCGCCCAAACGGGTCTCGTCATTTACGCACAGCAGGTAGTCTGTTTCCTGCAGTGTTCTCGGACGTCGCCCCTCGGCCTCCGCCATGCGGCCCTCAAAGCGTCGCATCACCGTTCGGCCCCAGGTATCAGGGGCAGAATCCCCTAGTGGGGAGAGCATGTCCTGCCCAGCCTCAGGCACGAATTGCCCTTTGACGAGAGGCATGTCCGGCGAAAGCCCAAAGGCATTTTCGTCGCCAAGCCAATCGTCATGGTAGGTAAAGGTCACCCGCTCCCTGCCCCGCCCAGCTGTGCGGTGTAGCGTGCCAACCCGTTTCAACCCCTTCCAGTCGATCCAGACCTCAACCATTTTTCAGTCTCGCACGCTGAGGGAGGTCATCCAGAGCCATTTGCTCTCCAACCGGATCGTCGATATCCCCCCACCCTTTTAGTAGGCCAAGCGCCTGCAGCACTGCCACATAGGTGCCGATCTTGACTGTGGGATTCCCACTTTCGATCCTGGCGATGGTCTGCCGCGTTGTTCCAGCGCGCTGCGCGACAATCTCAGCGGTCAACCTTCGACGCAGGCGCGCAATGCGAATCTTTTCCCCAAGCGTCATGAGTTCCTTACGCGCCGCCCGGGGCATTTTGATCGAAACAGCCATAATGAAATCTCCAAGCCATACAAAGCTTCACAATGTTACGATGAGAATACTTTAATGTCAACGTGCGACGCCTAGAACCGCAGACTCTTCACCCATACTAAAATCACATCTTATGTTATCTCAAGAATACATTGATCATCTTAGAGTTACCGTTGCACATCATTATTTGGTCGATCAATAGCACCTGCACGCTCAATTCACCAATCTCACTCAACTCGTCTGTTAGCGCGGGGCGATTTCTAGGCCTTCCTTCAGAAGTCATGCCTGCAGCCCCGCAGCGCGCACCTGCTCAGGCGTCACCAGCTTTGACGCAATCAGATCCTCGATCTGCTTGATGGTGATATGGCGGCACAGGGGATGGCGCTCACGGATCCACTCGGCGAGGGCTGGCGCGGCCTTTGGCTTCGACCTCTCGCGTCTTCTCGCGGTCGGCCTGTACCTGCGCAAGCCCCTTCTCCCACCGGCGCATCTTGAACCAGTTGTCCGAGAAGCAGACCTTGCTGCGCGTGTAGCCCTCGCTTTCCTTCGCATGGGCTTTGACCGCCTGCAGCAGGTCATCAGGCTTCACCCCGGCTCTCACTGCCGCTGCGATCAGGCGAATAGTGGTTCGCCGGTCTCGGATCCTGTCCTCGGGATAGGCCGCCAAGATCTTCTCAGATTCAAGATATTCAATCTCCTCCGCCGCATCGCGCTTGCGCGTAGGTGGTTTATGGATGGTTTGGGGTCCACAGTGACCCCCGTCTCAATATCGGGCTCTGCCGTGGGTTCAAGCGCCGCCACGCGCTCCAGAACAATGCGGTAAATGACTTTGTAGCCGTTCCTGCATTGCCTCCGCCCAGTCTCGATCAGAATACCTTCGCGCAGGAAGTCGATGATGGTGCGCTTCACCGTGCTCTCGCCAAGCTCCGTGTGGCGCTGGATAGTCCCTTTGGAGTACCGGATGCCCGAGCCGTCATCGCTCGCCTTATCGGTCAGGAACATGATGATCTGCTTGCGCGCGGCGCTGCCAAAGCGGCGCTCGGCGCATTCATTTGCGATACGCCAGCTCATGGTCTCACCGCCAATTGGGTTGAGGTCAGACCGGAAATCGCATAGCTATGGGGGTGGAAATATTCTTCTATGCCGTTGAGGTGGGTGGCCGCCTCCTCAGCGGTTTTTCTTTGCCTTTTGGCTGGTGGAGAAGCGTGCGAAAAACCGTTTACTTCGTCCTCGCAAGCCTTTGAAAAGCGACCCTGAACAAAACAAGTTCGTTTACAATTTTTCCCTTTTAAATCAAAGAAATTTTCCGAATTGCAAATTCGTGTACACCGGTTCGATTCCGGTACTCGCCTCCACTAAAATCAATGACTTGCGTCATCCACTTTCTCCTTCACTGCCATTTTTGAAACAAGCGTTGAAAACTTCACGCTTCCGTCTTGCTTCGTTCCATTTGATTTCTTGCTTCTTGAGATCGCTTCGCCAGCTTCCTCTGCCGGATCCGCGGCCCGCCATGTTTTTCAGCATCTCAACGACCGAGTGACCAGTGCCGGTGCCGGTTTTCCCTTCTGCAACCGACTGTGGCGATCCCAAAATTCCGGCGCACCCGCCTCCTCGCGCATCATCACATAGATCTCACGCGAACGCCGGATAAAACGCAGATATCCTCTGTCGTCGCATATATATTCTGGCAGGTGCTTGCGGGTCATTCACCAATTCTCAAATCACTGTTGAAAAAGTCATCGCCAGCGTCTGAGGCAGCCATGCTGGAATTCAACGATGGTACTACTCAGGTTTGATTTGGAATTTAACGTGCCGCCAGCCAGCCTCCCGCGCTTTTCGGGTAAAGGCGGACACCGCTTGCTTTGCTTTCGTCCGCGCGCTTGCACTTGTCATCGTCATAGCATGTCAAATTACGCAATCGACAGATATATTGCGCATGTGGACCAGTCTGGGTTCATGCAGCCACATCATCAGTGAATTGCAATTTGGCAAATCGGGCATACAGGCCATTTTCCGCAATGAGGCTCTTGTGGTTGCCGCTAGCAACGATTCCGCCATTATCCATTACAATGATCCTGTCGGCCTTTTTCACAGTTGCGAGCCTGTGAGCGACAATAACCGTGGTCCGAGATCTGCTCATTCTCTCCACAGCCATCCGAACCGCTTGTTCACTTTCGGCGTCAAGTGAGGATGTTGCCTCATCCAGCAGCAATATCGGAGCATCACGCAGTATTGCGCGTGCAATTGCAATGCGTTGCCTTTGACCGCCGGAGAGCAATACCCCCCGTTCCCCGACATATGTGTCATAGCCATCCGAAAGATCGATTATGAACTCGTGCGCCGCGGCGGACTTTGTGGAATCGATTATTTCGGCATCTGTCGCATCCATTCGGCCAAACCGAATGTTTTCGCGAATGGTATCGGCAAATATTACCGGATCCTGTGGGACAACGGCAATTGCCGATCTCAGGTCTTTACGTGCAAAGCCATCAATTTCCAGTCCATCGAGTAGAATGCGGCCATTGTCGGGATCGTAAAATCGTTGTATCATCTGCACTACAGTGGATTTTCCGGCGCCGGACGGGCCGACAAGGGCGATTGTTTCGCCCTGCCGTATTTTGAGATTAAACTTGCGCAGTGCAGGTATGTACGGTCGGGAAGGATAGGCGAAATCCACGGAATCGAACCATATCTCGCCCCTTGTCGGAGATGGCAATGGAGCGGGTTTGTCGGGATCCAATATATTGTCTTCAGCCTGCAACAATTCAACTATGCGCTCGGTGGCACCCGCGGCACGTTGCAATTCGCCCCAGATTTCAGATAGCGCGGCCGCGGAACCGCCAACCAAAACGGAATAAATCACAAACTGAATCAGAGTTCCCGCGCTCATCTGCTCCAGCCTTACATCCAGCGCGCCTATCCAAAGCACACAGACAATCCCGGTAAATATAAGAAATATCACAAAAACCGTCATTAACGCCCTTGTTTTGATCCTGCGCATCGCTGAAACGTAACTTTGCTCGGTCACATCGGCAAAGCCGCTGCTTGCGGCATTTTCATTCGTAAAGGCCTGCACCGTCTGCACATGGTTCAAAGCTTCCGATGCCTTTCCGGAACTAGCCGCGATCCAGTCCTGGTTTTCCCGGCTCAATCTGCGCAGCTTCCTGCTGAGACTAAGAATTGGAACAAGTATCAAAGGTACTAGAAGAAGCACCATCATGGTGAGTTTCGCGGATGTCACCAGCATCATAATCAAACCGCCGATAAATATGAGAGCATTGCGAAGCGCAATGGAAATCGACGAACCGACAACGGATTGAATCAGAGTGGTGTCCGTGGTCACTCTGCTCAAAATTTCGCCTGTCATGATGCGTTCAAAAAAAACCGGGCTCATTCTCAGCACATGTTCAAATACGGCCTTTCGAATATCCGCGACCACACGTTCGCCAAGTTTGGTGACCAATGCATATCTTAAACCCGTACCTATGGCCAATAGACCGGCTATGACAATCGACGCCATAAAATAGTAATTCAGCAATATGCCGTCTTCCGCGGAAAAATTGTCCACGACACGACGGACGGCCAATGGAAGTACAAGCGATAGGGTTGCGGTCAGGACAAGCGCGCATACCGAAGAGCACAATAAAGTCAAATACGGGCTTGCGAATCTCCACAGCTCGGAAAGAACGCCAATTTGGCTGGATGCGGCCCGGTTCGATATTGATGCGCCCGCCATGCTCCTCTTTGCCATTATTGTTAGTCCCAATCAAAAACAGTGCCAAATCAATGGAGACGCAATATGGAAAGGTCAAGTGGCAACCCGAATATTTGGAGCGGGCAGCGGGAATCGAACCCGCACCAAGAGCTTGGAAGGCTCGTGTGATACCATTTCACCATGCCCGCATGCTATATTGGTAACTAAATCATGAGCAAGGCGGCGTCAACTCCATGTTGCCGGCATTCACTCGAAAATCGATCTTGGACGAGCTTTTTCGATAAAAGAGGTTCCGCGGTGTCTTTTGAGCTTTTGATTGCCATTTTACAGTTCTGGAACATTATCCATCATGACTTGGAGATTGCGTTTAATCTCCATCGGATATTGCACAATCAAATCGTCTGCACCTCTTTGCGGTGATCATCCGTTACTTTCCGTTCAATTTCCTCGATGCGAGTGGCGACACTGACCATGCCATCCAATACCTCATTTGGAATTGCCGGACTTAAGGCCTTGTCTTCCGCCGCCTTTAGATCAATCCGCATTTGCTCCATTTCGATATCTTTGCTGGAGATCCGCTTTTCGAGGTCGCTGATTTTACAGCGAAGTTCAGTCGTCTTGTCCGCAAGTATAAGGCTTACCATAAGCAAAATTCTAATTTCGGACAGCATATGGATGACTTCGGAAAACTGATGCAGTTCATCCTCGATTATCCCCGCCGCATTCAGCAGATTGGTCTCGTCACCTTCCTGACAATCCACTTTGTAAGATCTGCCCGCAATCTTGATTTCGACTTCCGGCATCAGTTATCTCCCAATCCTCAATTTTTAGTTCTGCCCGATTATTGACGCTAGCTCAGATTTTATGGCTTCCATTTCGGCAATGTCCGCCTCTCTTACAGCTTTTAGGCCTTCCATTTCCGCCATGACGGCTTCATTTATCATATCGACACTTGCCGAACCAGATGCAATGGCCTCGCGCATAACCCTGTTGTTATCTCTCAACCTCTCATTCGCCGCGCGAAGAGATTGAAATTCCCCGTCAAGACGGACCATGCTCTCGCTCCTGATGTTTCTCGCGGCTTCGAGTTCCTCATTCAGCTTGTCGAAACGCGACTCCAGATCGACTATTTTCCCCCTTAATTCGCTGTTCGAGAGCTTCTCCCTTTCAAGCTCTTTCCTCTGATTCTCATATTCCTCATCTTGAGCCGCTCCTTTTTGCATCGCATCAAGTCTTTGCCCGATTCGGTCCAGGGACCGTCCAATTTTGCCCTGCAGTTCCTCAAAACGGTCCATTTGGCTCATTCAATCTCCCTCCCGACCACTCGCACACACCCATGTGGAGATTAAAGCGGTTAATGACAACATTGTGCATTTTTTACATAAAATCCTTTATGTAAAGGGTTTTTTTTTCATATTATTTCAGAATAGACATTTTGGCTTTCTTAACTCCGGGTCATAAAAAGATGTTTAAACGATATCTCACTCGATCAGCCAGCAAGGTATATGACCAATGTCCGACAGCACGACATCAGAGTAGGGCATGAGATCTTCAACTGTCGCCGCGCCCGTAAGAACGGCAATGGTCTGCATTCCAGCGGCTTTACCGGCGATAAGATCATGGGTGCTGTCGCCAACCATTGCGACTTTTTCAGGTTGCAGGTCAACCGCCTCCGCGAATGCGAGTAGAGGATCCGGCTCGGGTTTTGCTCCATACCCGCTGTCAAATCCGGCTATAAAATCAAAATACTTCGACACCCCGAAGTAATCCAGTTGACTGATTGCCGCGGCTTCAGCGTCATTGGTCATCACGCCAAGTGAAAGTCCCATACCCGACAGAGCCTTAAAATAAGAGGCCAGATCAACGGTGGGCTTCAATGGCGCATTAAGAGATGTGTCTAGCAGATACCGTTCAATCTCTTCAATCTCACTTTCAGGCAGAGCATCGCAGACGCATTCAGCTGTCTGGCGACCAGTGCCCGCTATTACCGGACTGTCGGGGAGAAAGCGGCGTTCTCCCAAATCATAGTGCATTGACCGGGCCAAATCGGCCATGAGCAACGATTCATCACTGGAAAGCTCCCTGATAACCTCATAAGCCCAGGCACTCCAGGTGGCGTGAAAATCAAACAATGTACCGTCCTTGTCAAAGAGAAGACCGTCAACCCTGTATCTGCCCGAGTTCATTGAAGATTCGCCTATGTCCAATTTACCACACCGCCACCTGGCAGCGCTGTACGCGCTTTCATTGGAACATCAAAGGAAAGCGAGTTATCTTCGCAAAATCCAACCACCCAAGTGTCATCCATCAGCAAAAAATCAAGTATCGAAGCCAGAAACTCCGGATCTCCCGCTCTTTCACGCATATCATCTTCATTAACCCCGGTTGACCCCATAAACACCGGAAGAAGTTCATCATTGCCCGCAAGCCACTCAAGACATCGCAGAGCAAGTGTTTCCGCTTGTTCTCGTGAATGCATCAAAACAATCCTGCCATCACTCCGAGTCGCTGCAGTTAAATGGAGTCTTTGGCGAACACAATAAAAACCGTAAATGTAATTCGAAACGGGTTTTCAAAATCCATGTCGGCTTTCCCTGTTCGTTCCGCGCTACGGCAACATGGCGCCAGATAATCTCTCTGGCGGGTTTTTGGCGATTACACAATATAACACGCGATCGTGGATAACATTAGTGGATATCGCGCAACAGCCACAAGATAAATTAATCCAAAAACGAATTGCGCAAATTACAGAGATTTATACATGTTGCGCAAATGCGGGAATTTTCGATTGGATGTTTCGCTCTTTCCCCCTAACTTCCAAAGGGTACGCAAGCAACGCGTGATACCAACGGCATTGCCTGTCGCATGGCATCGAAGATCCCGGAATTATATTGAAAGCCTATCAATGAATGACAAAATTGCCATAAACAAGACTGCCATTAGGGACGCATCAACGATTGTCGTGCTACGCGACCGAATAAGCGACCCTCATGTTCTTATGGGTCAAAGAGGCTCCAACGCCGCGTTCATGCCAGATAAATTTGTCTTCCCTGGCGGTGCGATTGATTCTGAAGACGCGAACATACAGCTGGCGACAAACTTGAACTCTCTCTGCAAAGCCCGTTTGATGGAAGACACCGTGGAGGATTTGTCAAATTCCCTCGCTGTTGCGGCAATAAGGGAATTGTGGGAAGAGTCCGGTCTGGTTCTCGGCAAGCACGGAAACTGGACATGTCCCCCTCCAACCGAATGGCGGGCGTTTGCGGCCACCGGTCATGTTCCAGTTGCTCATCCGCTCCAGTTTATTTTTCGCGCCATAACGCCTGCAGGTCGTCCAAGACGGTTTGACGCTCGCTTTTTTTTGGTGGACGCATCGGATATTTCAGGTGATCTGGACGACTTTTCCGCTGCAAGTGATGAACTTTCCCATCTGCAATGGATACCATTGCCCAAGGCGAGAGATTACGATCTGCCGTTCATCACCGAAGTCGTTCTTGCCGAAGTCGCCGCTCGGACCGATGACATGTCTCCGCTGGAAACAGTACCGTTTTTCAAGAACAATGATGAAGCAAGCCTGTTCGTTCGCCTTCGCGGATATTCACCAAAGTCGGACGAGTAGTTGCGCTCATCAAACCCGCAACATGAAAATCGCCGGATTTTGACAAAACTGGCGCCGCCCCGCACCGAAAAATCACCAACCGGCCAGGAACGGTCTTATCCATTGGCAATGTCGGCACGTTTATTCCAGCAAAATCAGCAGAACAATGCTTGCGCATAATAGCGCAATACCAAGATATTCCCGGCTGCTTATCTTTTCATGGAAAAACATGACGGAGACAATCATTGAAAAAATCACCTCTATCTGACCCACCGCGGCCACGTAGGCGGCATTTTGCAATGTAAACGCCGTGAACCATCCGAGGCTTCCGCCGATGCTTGCCACGCCAATCCAGACAGCGGTCTTCCTTGCCGCCCAGACACGGGCCATTTCGCCTTTTTCCCGCCAGCCAAGCCATGCGGTCATTGCGATTGTTTGCCAGGTTGTAACGCATGCCAGTGTAAAAATGGCTCTGAGAAACGCCTCGTCATCCGCCACTTCAAGAGTTGCGCCTCTGTAGGCGACAGCGGTAACGGCGAACAACCCGCCCGAAATCAGACCCAAACAGGCGGACCGGTTCATTAGGCGCCTCACCAGGGCACCCTCCCCGCCTGGAGAGTCGGAAAGAAACAGAACACCGACCAATCCGATAATTATTGCCGCCATTCCAAAAGAGCTTACCTTGTCGCCCAATACCAGAAATCCCGCAAGCGCGGTTTGAACAACCTCGGTTTTCTTGAAGGTGATTCCCACCGCGAAATTCCGTTCCGAGAAAATCGCCACCACGCACCACGTGGCAAGTATTTGAGCAAGCCCGCCCACCAGGGCGAATGGCCAGAACAGACCGCCCGTTTCAGGGACTCCATGTCCCCGCCAAATGATGTATCCAGCGGCCGCAAGCACAACAAATGGCGCCGAATAGAAAAACCTTGAAAATGTTGCGCCGCCAGGACTCAAAGTCCCCATGCTCAAAAGCTTCTGCAACATGAACCGAAGCGTTTGAAACAACGCCGCCATTACGGATATCGTGACCCAAGCCTCAAACATCAGGCCACTCCTAAACTGATACTACTCCACCGGCCAGAGCGGATGCGGAACTGGATCCTTTGCCTTGAAAAGGTATTTTCGAAACACCTCCCAGTACGACCTGTAATAGTAGCTGTCATTCCGGCGCAGGTATTTTTCACGATTTTCCCGCCACATCCCAGGCAGCCTGTACCACGCCACGCGAGGGTGCATATGATGAACGGCATGCAAATTGTTTTTCAAAAACAAAATGGAAAGCGGTCCTCTGTCGTCAATTATAACCGTGCGTCCACTTGCCCGCTCATGGGCGCGATGTTCAAGAAAGGTGCGTATCTTCAGGATTGAAAATCCGGCGTAGGCGCATATTAGATAGGCCCAAAAAGGCATTGCCGACCAGTAAATCCAAAAGATTACCGGAACAACCCCGATTACCTGCAATGCCCACGCCAGAATTACACTGGAATTTTTTCGCCGCACGGCCTTAATGTCATCGCGGGCCAGCGCCCACAAACTAAATGCAGGGCCTAAAATCAAACGCCCGAGAAGCGTATTGTTAAATCGGAGAACGCACTTGAACCAGTTTGGCAGCAATATCCATACATTTGGATCAAGGAAATTGGTTTCGGGATCGTCATATGGGTCTGTCAACACCGGGTCGTGGTGATGCGCCAGATGCGTGTCCCGAAAGCGCCGGTAGGGTATCGCCAATCCCAGGCACGGAAACACGCAGGCCTCGTTTAGCAAGCCGCTTCTAAAGGGATGTCCATGCAATGCTTCATGCGTCAATGATGAATGCAGGGTAATCAGCAATGTCGCGGTTAACATTGCAGGTGGCAGCCAAAATGAGGCCATCCACGTTGTCGCCAGCATCCAGCCTGCATAACATATGGTCAGCAGTGCCAGTGTAGGCCATTCCATTTCATAGGGCTTCCGTTTCGTTTCAAGCATCATTGCGGTTTCGATTTCACTGTTATCGCCCCAAATTATGATTGAGCCATACAGAAAGCATGTTTCGGTAAAATTCAAACTGCGCTTTTCCGACAGCGACCGGATTGTCTCATATGCCAAAGCAGATTTCACATGTTCAGAAAGCGATTTAACCATACATGATTCTTTCCCGGAACGCAAATTCAGATCTTTAATGGTTGGCCCGCGCCGCTAGAGGCGCGGCTTGACCCGGTGGCCCAGGGCCTGCCCGCAGGCCAACTGCCGGAAGAAGTGGTGGCCCGCGCGCCGGATGCCGTGAACAATCTGGCAGGGGTCCGACGGCGCATTGCAGACCGGGGAGGAGGGGATCAAATGCAGGTGGTGGAATTTGGAAAAGACCAAATATACCATGTGGCGCCGCTGCCGGAAGGTATGGAGCCGGGCCAGGTATTTAGAGTGCGGGAGGATGGGTTGAAAATGCAGGAAGAGTTGTACCCCGCGGCCATTTAAGGCAACCGGCAGATAGCCAACCAACAGATACTGGCCGCGGCACGGCAAGATCCCGAGTGGCCCAACCGGGTGGCGCCGTTCCTCAAAGACCATTTGCCGGATAATGCCGAATAGAGCGCAAACGCAACTTCTGTCAAAGCCAAGGATGGATTACCAGCCGCACGCCCGGCCCCGGGCGCCAGTCAAGCGCCTGGAACAGTGGCCTTGCGCCCGGCGCAACTTCTTTGAAGCAATAGCGGGAGGTTGGAGAGAGTTTCTCGAGATTACCCACCAGTTCTCACGGACATGGCATCTCAATTCAAATTTGAATTTCTCCAAGCGATTAAAGCCATTTGGATGAAGTCTCCGTCTCTTACTTCATTGCCGCACTCAACACCGGAGAATGCCTGAAAACCTAAAATCTGGGCATCTTCCCTGCGGTCTGCAGCGGCATTCCCATTATGCATGGTTGCAGAAGCGTTATGCGTCTATTGAATTAATGGGGATATTTTACATTTGAATTTGCAATGGTGCGGACGGCGGGACTCGAACCCGCACGGAGATTGTCTCCGACAGATTTTCTTACCTCTACGGTTTTCACCGCCGCCGCCAATCGCGCCGTTTGTGGTCTGGACTATCCCTTCATCATAGCCTACCGAAATACGACCTTAGATGCTGCCCGTCTAGTCTCTACACCTTCCGTTAATTCGCCCGGCTTGGCTCGGGATTGGCATGGGTCATGCGAATGATTTCGCATTTGACCTTTAGCTTTCCCCGAATTTGAGCAGTTCTACATCCGGCATTTCCACCGGAGCACTCAATTTTACCTCTCAAGTCTGTTGTGTCTACCTATTCCACCACGTCCGCATTTGAAACGCCATTTATCAATTTAACTAAACGGAATGACAAAGGAAAAATGTCATCCCGAATGACTCGCAGGAAAGGGCCTGGAAACGGCTTTATGCGCGAGAATCAATTGACGGACATTTCAGAGCAGGAAAATACATCAGAAACCGCCATTGTAAAGCGCGATTTGGATCTACCGGTTCTTCAGAAGCTCGGGCCAAAATCCATCCGCCAGTTCAATATTGGCGTCTATGTCACCTTCCCATTTCCGCTTTATGTAAGGGCTGAAATTCAGATAGAGCCTGTCGTTCCATATGGTCCATGCACTTGGATCTATGTCGGCGACCGCGTTTCTGCTGGCCGCATAGGCGCAATACCCGCCATATTGAGGTATGTAGTAATCGGGTTTTTCCAGAAACTGCGCCTTGTTTTTCTCTGTATCAAACAGCCAGATGGCACCAAGATACTCCGTTGAGATATCGGCATTGCCCTGCATCGGCTTACCGTCATTCCAGTAGCTGATGACATCGTAACCGCTGATTGCCCTTTTGTTTAAATGCCCCGAGTTAATCTGGGGTGCTTCGGCAAATGCCGGATATGGCATCAGCAAGACAAGAAAAACCAGTAAATAGCGCGTCATATTTCTTCTCCCATGTTTTCCAGTTGCGGAAGCAGATGGCGTTCGCCCAACCAGGGGTTGAGCTTTAACGCGCGACGCAGAATAACCAGCGCCTCTCCAGTCCGCTCAAGAGCCATAAGCGTCAATGCCTGTCCGGCCATCGCTGCGATGTGGTGGGGCGACAGTTCCAGCGTTCGCTCAAGATCCGGCAGGGCCGCCTTGTATTCTCTGCGCAGAAAATTGACAAAAGCCCGCTGATTGTAGCCTTCTGCGTAGTCCGGACAATATTTGACGAGTTCATCAAGAGCCTTGATTGCCCCGCTGTAATCGGAGGCATTGCGGCGGCTCATTCCCTCATCAAGCAGTTCCTGAGAATATTCATCCGGGGCTTCGGCCCACAGCACCCACATTTTATTTGAGATTGCTCTTGCCACCGCCTCATTATCTGCCTTTTGCACTTCTGCAATCAGTTCTTCCAGATTAGCCGCGTAATCAGGCGGTGCCGGGCATTCGTCAGCATATGCGGAACCGACGAAGAGCAATGCAATCAAAAACAGTCTCATGATATAACACTATGCTTTGCCTGATTAAGAAGTCAACTGATTGAATTTATCCCGCCATGCAGACTTCCAGCATTTTATATGAATAACGATGTAAAACCTTGTAAAAACGGCGAAGTATTGTGGATTGCTATCCCGATTTGATCGCGATCCCAAGACCCGCGGCGCTTCGGGGAGAGTCCACCCTCCCTATGGATCTGCATAATATCAATACCGGAATTAGGCCAAAACCGACCAGCACAAGCGAGGGAACTGCCGCTTCGGCCAGTCGTTCATCGCTGGCAAGGCGATATGCCTGAACGGCTAGCGTCTGGAAATTAAACGGATGCAGGATTAGCGTTGCCGGCAGTTCTTTCATAACATCAACAAACACAATTAGGAACGCCGTCAAAACGCTCGCTCTGGCGACCGGCAAATGCACTCTCAGCAGCAGACGAAAACCCGGATAACCCAGAGATCGACCAATTGCGTCAAACTGATGCGGAACCGTGGCCATTCCGCTGTCAAAGGCATTTAGCGCGGCTGCCATAAATCTTACCACATAAGCCGCCACCATGAGCCAAATCGAACCGGTAATCAGCAACCCGGTATTAATCCCAAACCGTGATTCCATCACCGCGTCAATTGCATTATCAAGCGATGCCATGGGCACAATCAAACCCACGGCGATAACCCCGCCCGGAACCGCATATCCCAGCCCGGCTCCAATCACGACCCATTTTGATGAACGCGTCGGGCGGGTTCTTGCCAGAAACCCGATTAGAACGGCAGACGCAACCGTCAACAAGGCTGCAACTGTCGCTATCATTAATGAATTTTGGAGCATTTCCTGATATCTGGGCGAAAACAGATTCTGACCAGATCCCACGGCCATCATAGACAGCATTGCAACAGGAACAATAAAACCGAGCAGCACAGGCAGTAGGCATGCCAGGGACGCCATAAAACTCGCCACACCACGAAGACGAGGTTTTTCAAGCATCTCAAACCGCGCCCCATATCCGGCTGTTCTCATCCGGCCCCGCTGTATCCGTTCAAGGCCTGCAAGCAGCAATGCAAAGGCCAGCAGACATACGGACAACTGCGCCGCAGCAGGTCTATCCCCAAGTGAAAACCAGGCCTGGTATATCCCGGTGGCAAAAGTCTGCACATTGAAATAAGCCACCGTGCCAAAATCCGCCACCGTTTCCATCAGCGCCAGCAACACTCCACCGGCTATTGCCGGACGAGCCATAGGCAGACCAACCAGACAAAATGACTTAAAGGGCGAATACCCCAGTGTTCTCGCGACCAGAAACGCATTGACTGATTGCTGGCGGAACGATGCGCGCGCAAGCAAATAAACATAGGGGTAGAGAACGATGGTGAGCATCAGAGCCGCGCCACCCAGAGACCTCACCTCGGGAAACCAGTATTCCCTTGGATCCAGGCCCGTGACGTTTCGGAGCAATGTCTGCACGGGACCGGGATGATCGAGAAGATATGTGTAAGCATAGGCAAGCACATAGGCGGGAAAGGCCAGTGGCAGGGCCAAAGCTATTTCAAGCCATCGCGCTCCCGGAAATCGATAGACCGTGACCAGCCATGCCGTCGTTGTCCCAATCACCGCGGTTGACAGACCGACAATCACAACCAGTGCAATGGTGGTGTATGTGTAGCCCGGAAGAACTGTGGACAGTACGTTGCGCCAGGTGTCGAGATTGCCGGAAAGTGCGGAAAACACCGCCGCAATCATTGGAGCAATGCAGATCGCCATTACAACCCAGGCCAGCCTGTGCATAAGTTTTTCGCTCATAATCTACCGTCCGTCCGCATTTAAGTCGGCAAACCAATTTCCGCACTCATATGGGATTGCCCAAAGCGATTTATCCATTAACGCGACACAGGAATGGCTCTATTTTGCCATGCTCCATAATTGCGCAGCATTGTCGATGATATCGACGTCATCGGCAAATTGACAAAACACCAGACCGGTGGCTTAATATGACCGAGCAATCCGCTGGCTTCTCCCTTTATTCTAGCCGCCCGATAAACGCGAGAGGTCTTTGAAAGTTGCGCGGATATCCGCTGCCCAGGTCTGGCCAATACGCCCAACCCCACCCTTTCCATAATGTCGCGCCAATTTTGCCACTGATCAAACTGTGCGAGGTTATCTGCTCCCATGAGCCATACAAATCGCACATTTGGACGGGCCGACTGCAACGCTTCCAGAGTTTGCGCTGTGTAAATTGTACCGATTTTTGATTCAATGTCGCTTATGCATACAATAGGGTGATCAATAATCGCCTTGGCGGCGTCAATGCGCGCATCGAGCGGTGCCGGACCTTTTTCCTTAAGTGGATTTCCCGGACTGGGGAGCCACCAGAGCCGATCCAGTCCGAAGCGTTTAATGGCTTCAAGACTGATATGCACATGACCGCTATGTGGGGGATCAAACGACCCTCCCAGCAACCCTATTATCTGACCTGGACGGGTGGCGGGCAGCGAATATCCCATTGAAAGCAAATTCATCAGTTAATCTTGCCCATCGTTATTTGGCGGAATGCGATGAAACCGAATTTTGCGTTTCAGAACAGGCATATGCAATACCTTTAAAGAAAATCTGCCTATGAATTCAGGACTCGCACGGCAATTGTGCCGCCTTGAGGATTGGCAACATTAAGGAAATCCGTGTTTCAGTCAAGTAATTCGGGATTTTCCGGAGCGATGCTCCATACCGAACCAAAATCCAAACAGCTGCAGATCATTTAGCGTCTTTGAAACAGTTCGGATTTTGAATGTTCCCGCAAGGCATGCAGAATAACAACCAAAAGGCTCAAGCTTCACTATAGTGCCGGATTTCATAATTCGGCAACCGGTTTCAAATAATCACCGGCAATTCCCGCCAGCTTTTGTTTTTTTAAACCATTCCTTCTTCGATGAAAAAACTGATATTAAATGATTTTTTGCCACATAAGTCTAAAAATTTCTGCAAAGCCAGACAAAAGTCTACAAAAAAATTAGCGGGAATTACCGAACAATCCCGTGCCCTTCAGCGCGCAATCTGGCGGCGAGTTCCGTAATATGATCCGGTCCAACCTCGCAACAGCCTCCGACTATCGTTGCGCCTCTCTCAATCCATTCCATTGCAAATCTGGCATAGGCGGCAGGACCGAGATCAATGCGCTGCTCCAATGCGTCAACTGTGGGAAAATCCTCCAGGAAACCTTCGCTAATTCTGGTAAAACCGTTCGCATACGCTCCAAAAGGTTTGCCGAATCCACTTATTGTCTCCAACGCGGCCGCCATTGACTCCGGTCGTGAGCAATTGACAAGAACGGCATCCGGTTGCCGCAATTCCACAAGCTTTCCAATATCCCTTAACGGTTCGCCAGAGCGCAACCTTGAACCGTCATCGTCATCAACGGTCATCGAAAGCCACACTGGAAGGCCATTGCCGATTGCCGCGCGCAACGCTCCGTCCGCCTGGTCGACGGAAGACATGGTTTCTATAAGCAGAATGTCAACCCTGTCTTTCATCAAATCGACAGGTTCCGCATATCGTTCCGCAGCTTCGGCGGCAGGCGGGCAGATATCAGGTCGATATGAAGCAATAAGCGGTCCAAGAGACCCCGCCACTCTACCAAATCCGCATGCTATCTGCGCCTTGCGGGCGGCATTGACTGCCACATCGGTCAATGCGGTGGTCTGATCTTCCAAACCAACCCGCTCAAGTCGATCTCGAAGCACCGCATATGTGTTGGTTGTGGCAATGGTTGATCCGGCACGAAAATAATCCGCATGAACCCGTTCGACTATATCCGGATGATCGATCATCACCTGTGTCGACCAAAGCGGTGTCGCGCGATCTCCGGAACGCTTTATCAGTTCCTGACCGATTGATCCGTCAAGCAGTACAATATCGGCCATTGGACTTGCCACCTTTCAATTTCAACGGAGTCGCAACACTCCAGATTTTCAGCTCATGGGCCTTCTGTCGGTAAATTCTCATTAGGCTCCAAGTCTGGTGTTCTCCGGATCCCACAACGGCTGATCCTTCTGAACCACGGCCTTGCGCCTTTCACCGTAAATTTCAACTTCAAGCGTCGCGCCTTCCGTCGCGAGATCGGTTCGAACCATGGCCAGCGCAACCGATGCATCCACCCTGTATCCGTATGCGCCAGATGTTGTTTCGCCAACTATTTCACCGTTATGCCATATGGTAGACATATAGGGCGCGTCCGCATCCCCGGCGTCAATGACAAGCATGCAGAACGCTTTTTTTCTGCCTTGCTGCTTTTCAGACAGCAATGCGGTCCTGCCGGTGAAATCCTGGGGCTTGTCAAATTTGACAAATCTCTCAAGTCCCCCCTCGAGCAATGTGTAATCGGTTGAAAGATCGCCCTTCCATGCCCTGTAGCCTTTTTCGATCCGGAGCGAGTTTAACGCATACATGCCAAAGGGAACCGCGCCCGCTTCCAGAATCTTTTCGTAGATTGCTCCCATATCGGCATTCTCGGCATGAACCTCCCAGCCGAGTTCTCCGGTAAAGCTGACTCTGATCAGAAAAGCCGGTCTTCCCGCGGCCTTGCAATGCTGGTGCGTCAGCCATCCCATGGAAAGATCCGCGTCGGTTATCCCCGACAGAACATCGCGACTCTTCGGTCCCGCCACGAGAAGCGCGCTGCGCTCGTTTGTGGTTTCGGTCACCTTTACATTTTCCGGAGCGGAATTTTTAATCAATTCACCGTCATGCCACTGCGCCGTCGCGGCCGTGATCAGAACAAAGTCGTTTTCAGCCAGTCGAATGCATGACAGTTCCGTTAGAATCCGCCCCCGCCTGTCCGACACATAGACAAGGTTCATTTTTCCGACCTTCGGCATGCTCCCGGTGACAAATCCACGCAACCACTCGTCCGCCCCCGGCCCGGTTATCCTGAAACGGGAAAACCCGGGTAGATCCAGTACGCCGCACGCATCTCTTACCGCTTCGCACTCCGCTCTTATCCTCGGCTCCCATGGACCGGAGCGCCCCCAGGTGCGCGCGGCATCCAGCGTCACGTCATCTCCCGGTCTTGCGAACCAGTTTGCCCGCTCCCAGCCATTGTAGGCACCCATAACACCGCCAAGCTCGCGAATTTTGCCGTCGTTTGGACCAAGCTTCCGATCACGGCCCCCGGGCCATTCGAAATGGGGAAAATGCATTGCATACTCGTTTCCGTAAACTTCCATGCCCTTATCAACGCAGTATTGATGATCAGTGTAATCGGTGTAGCGCCGCGGATCTACCGACCACATGTCCCATTCTGTCAATCCATCCACTATCCATTCCGCCAGAACCTTGCCGGCCCCTCCTCCCTGCGCGACTCCAAAAGTGAACACACATGCTTCATATGCGTTTTCAACACCCGGCATGGGGCCAATAAGCGGCAATCCATCTGGCGCATATGGTATGGGACCGTTGATTGCCTTTGATATTCCCGCACTGCCGAGCAGCGGCACCCGTTCCATTGCATCGGTCACAATTTCCTCAATCCGCTCCAGATCCTCCTGCCAGAGCTGGAAGCTGAAATCATCAGGCATTGGATCGTTCGCATCGGCCCAGTGCGCCTTGCAGCGCGGTTCATAAGGTCCAAGATTAAAACCGTTTTTCTCCTGACGCAGATAGTAGGAAATGTCCACATCCCGCAACAGCGGCAGCTTCCCACCTGAATTCCGCGTATATTCCGAGAGTTCCGGCAACTCCTCTGTTAGAAGATACTGGTGGCTCATAACCATCATGGGAACGGTTCTTCCACCGTAGGGCTTAAACCATTCACCCACTCTCTGGGCGTAATATCCCGCGGCGTTCACAACGATATCGCATTCGATATCTCCATTACCGGTATGAACAATCCATCCATCGCCTTTTCGCGCAACACCCTCGGCAGGGCAAAAGCGGACAATCTTCTGACCCATATCCCGCGCCCCTTTTGCCAGGGCCTGAGTGACTTGCGCGGGGTCTATATCTCCGTCATGCGGGTCGTAAAGAGATCCCGCAAGATCATGCAGTTCCAAAAACGGATAACGTTCCCTTGTCTCCTCTGGAGACAGAATCCGAATATCCATGCCCTGATATCGACCCATGCCCTTTGCGCGCTCAAACTCCTGCATCCGCTCTTTGGAGTGCGCCAGCCGGATCGATCCCGTCTGGTGATAGTTCATGGGATATTCAACTTCACCGCCCAATCTGGCGTAAAGTTCGGTTGAATAGCGCTGCATGTTCATGATCGACCAGCTTGTCGAAAATGTCGGCACATTTCCTGCAGCGTGCCAGGTCGACCCGGCGGTCAGTTCGTTTTTCTCCAGCAGAACGCAATCGGTCCAGCCCTTTTTGGCAAGGTGATACAAAGACGAGCAACCGACAATCCCTCCCCCTATGATAACCACCCGCGCCGATGTGGGAAGATCAGCCATTCGATAACCCCGTGTCAAAATTTAACTGCCGCAATGGCATTCGGTTTTCGTTTACATGATTTGCAAGAATGATCACGCGGATTTCAGGAAAACTTGTCCACATGCAAGTCACCGGCATTTAAGCACGCCACAATTTAGTTGTCGCGTCCGGTTGCGGCATGATTCACAGTCGTTCAACTGCAATTGCCGTTCCCTCTCCGCCGCCTATGCATATGGCGGCAACTCCACGCTTCAAATCACGCTTCTCAAGCGCATTGAGCAATGTAACCATTATTCTGGCTCCACTTGCTCCAATGGGATGACCAAGAGCGCATGCGCCGCCGTTGACATTCACCCTTTCCCCGGGAAGCCCCAGCTCTCTCATGAACGCCATGGGCACAACCGCAAAGGCCTCGTTTACCTCCCAAAGATCCACATCCCCGACTGACCAGCCAACCATGTCAAGCAGTTTGCCTGCCGCATGCACAGGCGCCGTGGAAAACCATGCTGGAGCATGGGCGTGACTTGCGTGCCCGACAATTCGCGCGCGCATTCCAAGACCGTTCCTGGAGGCGGTTTCCCTTGAAGAAAGAACCAGGGCGGCGGCCCCGTCGGAAATCGAGGAGGCATTGGCGGGAGTCACCGTGCCATCTTTTCGGAATGCGGGTTTGAGGTGGGGAATTTTTTCCTGCCGCGCCAGACCGGGTTGCTCATCTCTGTCCACAACCGAATCGCCCTTGCGCCTGCCTGCAACAACCTGCGTTATCTCGTTATCAAAGCAGCCATCCCGTTGCGCCCTGAGTGCTCTTTGGAGAGATTCAATCGCATAGTCATCCTGTTCTTCTCTGGAAAACTGATATCTGGAAGCGCAGTCTTCCGCAAAAGTTCCCATAAGCCGTCCCTTTTCATAAGCGTCTTCGAGACCATCCAGGAACATGTGATCCTTGACCTCGGAATGTCCCATTCGGGCCCCATCGCGCATTTTGGGGAGCACATACGGCGCGTTTGACATGTTTTCCATTCCGCCCGCAATCATTGTTCCCGCATGACCAAGAGCAATCCTGTCATAGGCCATCATGGCTGTTTTCATGCCTGATCCGCACATCTTGTTGATGGTTGTGGCGGGCACTCCCTCGCCGAGCCCTCCATGAAAACCCGCCTGCCTTGCGGGGGCCTGGCCCTGTCCCGCCGGCAGCACGCATCCCATCAGCACTTCCTCGGCGGTATCGGTTCCCGCATCCTGAAGAGCGGCCCGTATTGCGGCACCTCCGAGAACAGCGGCCTCCACGTCGCTGAATTTACCCTGAAATCCGCCCATCGCGGTTCTGGCGGCACCCGAAACAACTACCTCTTTCATTTCCCGTTCTCCAATGAAACACGTTATCGACACAAGGCGATAATTCCATGAATCCATCAATGCCCCTTACTACATTAAATGTCACCAAAATAAACCGAAAAATAGAAAACGCGTTTCTTTTCAAATGACATTGAAACCGCTGGATTAAACAGAGTGGAAATCAACATGCGTTTGCCGTTAAATTGCTGAAATGGCAACTGCGCGCGCGGCAAAGGCGAAACGACAAACCTCAGACCTGATAATCCATAGGAAAACAGTCATTTAAACGGTAGTGAAACACTGTTTCGCAACCATCCGCATATAAAAGCTTTCACGTGTTCTTTGGCCATTTCAACCCGCAAATCAAAACCCGGTTCGGTGGCAACCAAATGCATCAAATAATTGACCCGCACCACCCCCCTTCCAGCACAAGCTTCGCAAATGCTTTATTATCAAAAGACGCAGGATTGCCGGCCGCGCCATCAAAAACCACCTTTGCTCTGACGTGCGCGCGAAGTACCGGCAATGGAAATTTATTTTCGAAGTCCGCAGCGTTTCCTCTCCATAATCAGTCTATCTGTAAAATGGATATCGAGTATCATCTTCAGCCATGTTGATCGTTTAAATATCGGTTTTCAAAAATTCCATGAACGACGTTGAACAAAAGGAAAAATTTTACGGCAAATCTTTGAAATGTCAGCAAATAAACGCAACCGGGAGATGTCATCCTTAAAATCAGGCCGCATTTTCCCTAAGCTGACCTGTCAAGCAGCCACCCCACCAAGCTCAATTGCACGATAAACGGCTTGTCCCAAGAGAAGTTTCGGGAAATTGACCCGACTGCCGACGACAGGTCATCAAGATACTGGCAATTGCGATTTAATGCGTTATTGTTGTCTGGCAATCAACTTGAGAATGACAAGGTTACAGCCATGAGGGATTATCAAATGCCTGGCCGCTCCACGGTTCTGGCACTGAATGGAATGTGCGCCACATCGCATCCGCTTGCAACGCAAACTGCAATCGATATACTTGCGAGAGGTGGAAACGCCATGGATGCGGCCGTCGCAGGTGCGGTTCTTCTTGGCATTTGCGAACCGCAAATGACCGGCATTGGCGGTGATTGCTTTGCGCTGTTCACAAAGCCGGGCGGCAGCACCATTCATGCCCTGAACGGTTCCGGTCGCGCACCCGCGAAAGCCTCGGCAGGGGATCTTAGAGACCGAGGACATGCAACCGTGCCGGTTTATTCACCGGATGCCGTAACAATCCCAGGAGCAATAGATGCCTTCTGCCGCATGTCCGAAGAGCATGGAAAACTGGGACTGGATGCATTGCTGGCTCCAGCCATCCGCCATGCCGAGGACGGCGTGCCAGTCTCCCCTCGAGTGGCACATGACTGGAAGCGGGCCGGAGAAACACTTTCGGGACATGGCCGCGATTTCTTTATGAACGACGGGAAACCGTTTAAAACTGGAGAAATATTCAGAGCTCCCGCTCAGGCCGAGGTACTTCGACGCATCGCGGCAAACGGGCGGACCGCATTCTATGAAGGTGAAATTGCGGAAGACATGGTTGCCACATTAAACAAACTCGGGGGTTCGCATACCACCGGGGATTTTGCGGCGGCTGCGTGCGAAGAAACAGCGCCAATCAGAGGACGCTATCAGGATATCGAACTTGTTGAGCATCCTCCCAACGGACAGGGCGCAACGGCAATACTGATGTTGAACATTCTGTCGCATTTTGACATCGCCAACATGGATCCGCTTGGCAGCCAGCGAGCGCACATTGAGGCCGAAGCCGCCAAACTCGCATATGATGCGCGCAACCGCATAATTGCCGATCCAAACCACACAGCCCGTCTTGAGTTTATGCTTTCCCGGGAAACGGCGAAAAAGCTCGCAAACCTTATCGACACTGGAACAGCCATGCCGGAAACGGTTCCACTGGCCGAAGCCATACATAGGGATACGATCTACATAACCGTGGTCGACAGAGATCGCATGGCCGTTTCACTTATATATTCAATCTATCATGGTTTTGGATCGGGCATTGCATCGAAAAAATTTGGAATTCTGCTCCATAATCGCGGCGCGGGCTTCTGTCTGGAGGAATCCCATCCAAATGAACTGAATGGCGGAAAAAGGCCAATGCACACCATCATACCGGCGATGCTGTGCGACAAGGGAATACCCGTGATGTCCTTTGGCGTGATGGGCGGCGCGTATCAGCCCAACGGGCATGCCCGTCTTGTTTCCAATCTGCGCGACTTTGGCATGGATCCGCAATCGGCAATAGACGCCCCGCGGTCATTTTCCGACACAGGGCAGATGAAGGTGGAAAGAGGCTATTCGGACACGGTTAGACAGGAGCTCGCGGACCTAGGCCACAATGTCGGCATTCCCGACGAGCCGATTGGTGGAGCGCAAGTCATCCACATGCGCCCTGATGGAGTTCTTGAGGGGGCAAGCGATCCCAGAAAGGATGGCTGCGCACTTGGCTATTAAGTGCAATCGGAAAAAATGTCTTTATAAAAAATGGGTTTAAAGTTGGGCATTGGCTGCATTCATACCCATTCAATCGTCCATAATCGGTTTAATCAATTCATGAATGAATGGTTTATTTGCCGGCATGAGATACACATTCCGCATGCGCCACCCATATGAATTTCGGGCTTTTAATTCATGTGGAAATGCAGAGGGTATGTTCCACCATCAAAAGGGCCAAACAAATCGGGGATGTCCGGATGTCCGACGGGTTCACCAGAATCATCTATTACCAGATTTTGTTCGCTTACGTAGGCCACATAGTAACTCACCTCGTTTTCGGCAAGCAGGTGATAATATGGCTGCTCTTTCGATGGACGCACATCCTCCGGAATTGCATTATACCATTCTTCGGTATTCATGAACTCCGGATCCACATCAAATATGACGCCACGGAATGGAAACTTCCGGTGTCTAACTATTTGTCCCAAGTGATATTTTGCATGTGTCTTGAGCATGAGATATTTCCATAATGACGCCAATCTAGTCATTCAAGTCCGTTTTGTCCAATCCGGGAAATAAAATCCACGACATGTGCGGAAATCCCGATAAACTTATTTATGATAAATAATTCAATGATATATGAGGATTTTTAAAAAATTTTTCACGAACTTCCTATCTGATTTTGCAGAGAGCTTTTAGGTTGATGCGCAAAAAATCATTTAATAGCGGTTTTCGCATGGAAGAAGGTATCGCTTATAAAAAACAATGGCCAGCGGGAATTGCCACTTCAAAAACTGTCAGGCCTGAATATTGAAGTTGGCAATGAAATGCCAAAGAATCAGACATATCCCGCAATGGGCCGCATGGCATCATCCCTGACAAACCTATCTGAACGAAATGAACTCGGGCGGTTCAGTTCCGATGCTTTGAGTACCTTCTTCAATATTATGACTCTCCGGAAAATTCGCGACAAAGATGCACGTCTTTTGCACGTGGATATCTCGATAAGAACTTCCCGGCTAAAAAGAAAGGGGGTGACAAGTTGCCGGACCCGGACAAACAGCTTTACCGTATTTCCCGTCTCGTTGGCACTTACAATGCGCTTAAGATTTTACAAAGCAAAGAGTTGGCAAACCGATGGATGCACCTGCCAAGCAAAAACAGGAATATTTGGCGGAAGAAATCCGCATCAATATCCAATCCAATACAGTGCGGCTTTGCCGCGTTTGCCGGAGCACGCAAACTATTGGGTCCATGGTGGGGTGGTTATGGGCAGCATTGCAATATAAGGCATCCGTCGACTGAAGACGGACAACCTGCCTGTTTGCGACTCGGAACCACATTACTTTACGCGCTGACCAAACCTGGAAAGATTCCGACTCAAAGCGAATGGTCCTAATTGAGCATGAATCTTTCCCAGACATTGAAATTCCGAGCGTGGTAAAATCATAGGTGGATTGCATCAGGGAAATGGTATAGAATGTCCAAAAATATATGAGGCATAATGATGATGAGCAGAATCATTCCGGCATTAGTTATCATTGCTTTGCTGTCTGGATGTGGACATTCGCAACTGTCCCCCAGAGAAATCACCAATGCGTGCACAATCCTGCAACAAAGATCGGATTTTAAGCGGGCTTTTAGAGCAGCCGAGAGAAAATGGGGTGTTCCGGTGCATGTCCAAATGGCCACAATCTACCAGGAAAGCAAGTTCAAGGGCAACGCCCGCCCGCCAATACGCTGGGCATTTGGAATCATCCCTCTGGGCAGGCCAAGTACAGCTTATGGCTATTCACAGGCGCTTGACGGCACCTGGGATGAATATCGCAAGGAAAGAAAGCGGCGTTTCGCAAGTAGAACCAACATCCGCGACTCAGCCGATTTCATTGGCTGGTACATGTACAAATCGCACAGGCAGCTTGGAATCCCGCTAAACGACGCCCGCAATCAGTATCTTGCCTATCATGAGGGTCGAGCCGGATATAAAAAACGTTCATACAGATCCAAAGGCTGGCTGGTTCAGGTTGCCAAAGACGTCGCTGCGCGTTCGGCAACATACAAAACTCAAATCGGAAACTGCAGGCGGATTTAGAGCTTGAATCATAAGCCATTTATGTAACTATATTATTTTTTCAAGACTTTAACTCCCGTGGAACATCTCGTGGGGGCTCCCGCTATAAATTTTTAAAAAATCTTCGCAGAAAATTGAAGCAAATATGGACTTTAAGTGTGAATTGCCGACTTTCGGGTCAAGCTCTCGAGTGTTTTTGAATGGATGGCGGGCGGCACGGCAATGTCGCGCGCCGTTCTGTAAAAGCTGACGACAACGCCTTTGTCCGACTTTCTCCCCTTATGCTTTTCGCCCTTGCCAGTTTCAGTTCTGATTGTTGAACCGGTTAGTGTCCAAGCCCGGGATTTCAAACAGTTTATCCGCGAGCCTTACCCCTGTTGTTAAATCGTTTAATATCATTGTTATCCTGTTGCCGCTTGCCTCGTTGACCACAAGCTTTTTGAGTTTCACCGGTGAATTGGAAAAAACCAGATCAATGGTGCCGTAATTCGGAAACAGGGGATCCTGTGCGCGTATTGTCGTCGTCGTCCCGTCTCCCATATGGCCGATTATCATTTTTGCGCGGTTCAGCCGAACCTTGCGCGCCAAAATGATCTTTAGCGGCGTTATATACAGGGGATAGGCATGCGGTCGCGTGTTTGACTTGCCATCCACGATTCCGACAGTCGCTCCATTGGAGACAACAACGGCGTCCATTGGCGCATCATACTCAAATCTTGCCCGGCCCGGACGTCTAATGGCGTATGTGCCCGTGGCTTTGGAGCCATCATCATTCAATTGCGTAAAGGTGCCCGTCGCAGTTCGAAACCCGTTGAGATATTCCGAAATCTGATCCAGGGACAATTTATCCGCAAATGCCGGGACACCGGTCATTAGCAGCAATGCGACAAGAGTCAAACGCAGCATGTGTCTCACGTTCAAGTTGGAATTCACCATATACAGATAGGCGTCACAATGAACAGGGCAAGTTCAACCAATGCCGGCTCAAATGGCGACGAACATCGCCTTGCCAAACCAGGCCGGCATTCACGCCCTTATTGCTCGGGTACAAGTATATCTCGCCTGCCAACATGGTTGGCCGAACTTACCACGCCATTTTCTTCCATTTGCTCCACAATGCGGGCCGCCTTGTTGTATCCTATGGACAACTTTCTCTGAATGTACGAGGTGGAGCATTTTCGGTCCTGAAGAACAATCGCCACCGCCTGATCATAAAGAGCATCCTCGCCGTCTCCGCCATCTCCAAGACCAAGCACCGCGTCGATATTGCCCGCCTTGTCCTCCTCCGGCCCTTCCTGAACGCCCGCGACATATTCAGGTGGTCCGAACGCCTTTAAATGTCTTACAACCTCCTCGACCTCCTCGTCGCCAACAAACGGCCCGTGGCAGCGGGTGATTTTTCCGCCGCCCGCCATGTAAAGCATGTCCCCGCTTCCAAGCAGCTGTTCCGCGCCCATCTCTCCGAGAATGGTCCGACTGTCTACTTTAGATGTCACCTGAAAACTAATTCTCGTCGGGAAATTGGCCTTGATTGTACCAGTGATCACATCAACGGAAGGACGCTGCGTCGCCATTACAATATGTATCCCGGAAGCTCTCGCCATTTGCGCGAGACGCTGAATGCAGGCCTCTATCTCCTTGCCCGCAACCATCATCAGATCGGCCATCTCATCAACAATGACAACAATGTATGGCATCATTTCAGGCTCGATTTCCTCCGTTACATACTCCGGTTCACCGGTCTCGTCATCAAAACCCGTCTGCACGGTTCGCGAGAAAATTTTGCCGCCCGAAACCGCCTCAGCCACTCGCCCGTTGTAGCCGTCAATGTTGCGAACTCCCATTTTCGACATCTTGCGGTAACGCTCTTCCATCTCCGCCACCACCCATTTCAGAGCCACAACCGCCTTTTTCGGGTCGGTAACCACAGGTGAAAGAAGATGGGGAATTCCATCATAGACCGAAAGTTCCAGCATCTTTGGATCAATCATGATTAACCGACACTCCTCCGGGGTGAGCTTGTAGAGAAGGCTCAGGATCATCGTGTTGATGGCTACCGATTTGCCGGAACCGGTTGTTCCGGCGATAAGCAGGTGAGGCATCCTGGCCAGATCGGAAACCACCGGATCACCCCCTATGTCCTTGCCCAGAGCCAGAGGAAGCTTCTGGCTCCCGTCGCCAAAATCCCGAGTGCTGAGTATTTCCCTCAAAACAACCATTTCCCGGTTGTCATTTGGCAGTTCGATTCCGATGACAGTCCGGCCTGGGACAGTGCTTACCCTGGCGCTTAGAGCCGACATTGATCTGGCAATGTCATCGGCCAAACCCATCACTCGGCTGGCCTTGAGACCCGGAGCTGGTTCCAGCTCATACATTGTCACCACCGGGCCGGGGCGGACGCTGACGATATCGCCTTTGACCCCGTAATCATCCAGAACATTTTCCAGCATTCTGGCATTTTCCTCCAGCGCCTCGTCAGAAAGATGATGGCGCTGGATTTTAACCGGATTTAACAGCAGGCCAAGCGGCGGAGACTCGTATTCGTTTTTTGATTTTGATTCAAATTCCAGAGATGGCTGAGCCTCTTCCATTGCGCGCGCAGAGGGTTTCGCTTGCCTGCGCAGCGCATGTTGGACAACTTTTCTGGGCTTCGCCCGCGGAATGTTCAATGGAGGCGCATTCTCTGTTTCAACGGGAGCAACATCATCAAGCATATCCCCCATTTCATCTTCGAACTGGTCGTTAACGCCGTTTTCGAGGCTTGCGGCTGTCAATGGCGGTTCCAGAGGCAGTTCAGTTGCGTGAGTCGCCGCGACGACAAGCGGAACTGGACGGGTTGTCGTCCGACCATTCGGATCCTCCTGAGTAAAATCCCGATCCGTGCGTTTTCTTATGACATCCGCAATGCGATTGTGAACCCGCTCCTCAATGGTCTGGTCACTGGCGGCAACGGGTTCCCCGGATTCGATTTCTCCATTCGAACGGCGCATGATTGAGGACATCTGGTTTAACAGGCCGCCTGCTCCCTTCAGTCTGCCGGCATTTTCCGGTTTGATTTCATTTGCCTCGCCTTCCTCCAACTGATTCAAATCCCCGCCTGTATCGGATGAACGATATATCTGCGGTTCAGGTGGATAATCCGAATCCGGCTCCTCTTCATCCGCGTCGAAATCCCCGTTTTCCAGTCCCGGTGACGGTCTGAACGTGATATGCTGCGCGGAACGTGTCGCACCTTGAGCGGCGCCACCGGCAAACGAGACCAGTTTATCAAAGGCAAGTACGACACCAAGCAGACACAAACGAGCAAATCGAACTACTTCATTAAAGTTAAATCCAAGGACAAACAGACCAAGCCCCAGCGCCACCATAAAAAACAGTGCCGAAAGAAGCTTCAGTCCAATGTCGGCTTCAATCGGCAGAATATTTAACAGCATGCCCTGGACCATTTCCCCAAAAAGACCGCCAACCCCAAATGTGTCATGCATTTGAACCCAACTCGCCACCGGGGGAAGAGTCGATGCGTAAAGAGACAGCGAAGCAATCCAGATGGGAGCAAATACAAGCCTGCCGATGGCGCGGTCCTCGCTGAAATGCAATGTAAACCGGAAGCCCCAAACCAGGAAAACCGCAGCCAGCCCCCAAACACCCCAACCCAGAATCAAATGCAGCGGGGCCGCAAGTGAAGCGCCGGGCTGGCCCAGAAGATTCCGCGCCGGCTCCTCGGTTGCGGACAACCAGCTTGGATCATCCGGATGATAGGAAAATATCATCATTGCCGTCGCCGTACCCAACGCCAGCAAGATTAGCCCGACCAGTTCCTTTCCGCGCTTCTCAAGCGCTTCCGCCATTGAACTGTCAAGTAGCGGGTCGCGACCGCTTGTCAAAAATGCCATGTTCCCACTCCGTCCGCATTTATTTGAAGAGGCAGCCTTTAATCTTAACGAGACCATTGGCCAACTCATCTTTTGGAGCCACCATTGCGACTCTTATGTAACCCTCTCCGGGGTTTAACCCCTCCACATCCTGACTGAGATATTCTCCCGGCAGCACCCTTACTCCGGTTTCCCTCCAAAGCTTTAATGCCGCGGCCACCCCGTTGGGAACGGGCAGCCACAAAAAGAAGCCGGCCTGCGGTTCCCTGTAGCCAGGCACGTCACCCAGAACCTCGTCTGCCATGGAGTATTTTTCCCGATAGTGCTCTCTGTTTCGAATCACGTGGCTTTCCTCGGCCCATATCTTTGCGGCCGCCTTTTGAAGCGGCATTGGCAAGGGAGAACCGCCATATGCTCTAAGCTGCCTCATCCGTTTTACGCTTTGAGAACCGCCAGCCGCAAAACCGCTGCGAAGGCCGGGCAGATTCGATCTTTTCGAAAGACTGTGAAAAACAACAACCCGTTCGGGATCAATGTTCATTTTGGATGCGGCCTGCAAAGCCCCAACGGGTTGTTCATCGCGGTATATCTCGCTATAGCATTCGTCGGCAAAAATCCGGAAGTCATATTTTTCCGCCAGACCCAGAAGCTCCGTCCAGTATTCAATCGTCGCCACCGCCCCCTGCGGATTGCTTGGAGAGCACATGTAGACAACCGCGGTCTGATTGAGAATCTCTTCCGGCACCGCGCCAAAATCAGGCAAATAGCCTGTTTCCCGCGTGGCCGGCAGAAAGACGGGTTTGGCGCCCACGCTCAGCGCGGCCACCAGGTAAACCTGATAAAACGGATTTGGAATGAGAACCACGGGCCGCTTTCCCGATTTTTCTTCGGGACAAAGCGCCGCCATCACGTTGTAAAGTCCCTCGCGCGTTCCATTTAATGCGATGAAGTTATCCGCCGCTTCAAGCGCAACGCCATAACGCCATTCAAGCCAGTCGCGAGCGGCGTTCAGCAGTTCGGGCGTTCCCTCGTTGACCGGATAGTTTCCAAAACCTTCCGAATTTTCCGCAATAATATCGACAACCCAGGATGGAAACGGATGACCGGGCTCTCCCAGACTCATATGTATAGCCTTGCCGCCGGGCGAATACGCGTCAAGCAAAGCCCGCAATCGCTGGAATGGATATACCGGTAGGTTCGAAAACCGCTCGGGAAACATGATATTCTGCCTCATTAATCCGGGATCGTCATCGCCCCGATGCAATCAACAATACATGATTAATGAGACAGAGTCCACAAAAACCGCCAATCAGGGCAAATTTGTGGCATTTTTGCCTTCCGTTATTAAGATATCGATTTAATATGCTGTTTTTTAAGTTATTTTTTCAAAAACAATAAAAGCTTGCAGCCATTTCAAGACGTTTTGCCCGAATTGTGCACTAACTGATTTTTAAAATTTCCTCAACCGCCTGCGCCAATCTCAGAATTCTGCCCTCCGCAAACGGCAGGCCGCACATCATGACGCCGCAGCTTGGAATACCGGTTGGCAGTGTAATCGAGCATATTCCCATAAGATTGGAAATTCTCGTGTTTCGAAGGGCGAGAAGGTTTTCGGAAAGGTAATATTTCCTGTCGGAAAGCAAGCGATCAATCTCCGGCGGGAGTATCGGGGAGGAAGGCATAAGCACCGCATCGTACGGAGACATTCGCTTTACCCACTGCCGCCGCAATTCATCAAGTCGCAGCCAGCCGGCGACATATTCCGATGAAGAGCAGTCCCTGCCGGACCTGAAGCGTTCAAGTACGGGTGTAAACATTTTTTCCGGAGCGGATTCTATGACCTCGCCCCAGGTGCCGTAAGCCTCCGCCGTAAAAAGCATGTAGGAAAGTTCGGTCGCCTCCGCGGCTTCCTCCGCCTTTACAGGGTTCAGTTTCACCCCCGCCTTTTCGAGAAGCTCAAGCGCATTTCGATAAGCCATATCCGGTTCATCGCGAATGCCATCCATGACAACCGTTTCAAGGACCGCAAAATGGGCATTTTCGAGTGTCGCGCCCGTGAGGTCCACGGGTTTGCCGTTTTCCAGCACGGCCAGCATTCTTGCGCAATCCTCGACGTTTCGCGCGAGCGGACCAATGGTGTCAAGTTTTGGCACCAGGGGAACGACCCCCGAGTTTGACAGCAGTCCCGCGGTCGTTTTAAGGCCAACCAGATCGTTCCACGCCGCCGGCACTCGAACGGAACCGCCCGTATCGCTTCCAATTCCACAGGAGGCCAGTCCAAAGGCAACGCTTGCCGCCGCCCCCGAAGACGACCCTCCAGGCGCCGCCGCTTCAAAATTGACATTTGGGGACGTTGCGGTTTTCGGGTTAAGGCCAAGCCCTGAAAACGCCAGTTCGCTCATGTGCGTTTTTCCGAGGCAGACCAAACCGGCCATTGAGGCATTGCGAAGCACCTCGGCATCAGATGCGGGCACGCGCCCCTTCAGAAGAAGACTGCCGGCCTCCGTCGCCGTACCCGCACTGTCGAACAGATCCTTCCAGCTTATCGGCACTCCGTCAAGGAGACCCAGCCTGTTTCCGTATCTTGCTCTTTTCGAGGCCGCCTCGGCCTCTGACTGCGCCCGGTCGGCCGTAACCACGGAGTAGATAGTATCCCGGTGAGGGTGGGCATTTATTGCGGCAAGAAATTCCCGCGCCAGTTCCCCAGGATCGATCTCTCCATTTTCAATTCCGCGCCCCAGATCGGAGGCGGACATTGCCAGCCATTTTTTTGACATGTTCATCTCTCTGCAATTTGATTTGACTTATAGCCAGGCGAACCAATGATGGACAATAGCCGGTTTCAAGTCCATATACATCTGCATGGTTGATACAAGCGATATAGTTATTGCCGGCGGCGGACTTGTCGGGTCGGCACTGGCCCATGCGATCGCCCTTGATGGGCATGATGTAACGGTAATGGACGCCATTGCCGCAAGATATCCAATTCACAAATCTTTTGACGGCCGCGCCTACGCCCTTACATTTGGCTCCACGAGAATGCTTGAAGCGATTGGCATATGGAATCGGGTAAAGGAAAAAGCGCAACCCATACTGGAAATCAAAGTGTCCCAGGGACATTCGGGGCACGGTCCGACTTCATCGCCGCTGCATTTCGACCATGCCGAAATCGAGGAAGGCCCAATGGGATATGTCATTGAGGACCGGCATCTGAGACTGGCGTTCAGAGAGGCAAGCGGAGAAACCGGCTCAATAGACTTCATAAACGATGAAATAGTGGCGCAACAAGCAAACGAGAAATGCATGACCCTTGGGCTTGCATCCGGCAGGCGGGCAACCTGCAAACTCCTGGTTGGATGCGACGGAAAAAAGTCAGGCACCGCCACGAGAGCGGGCATAAAACGAACCGGGTGGGATTACCGGCAGACCGCTCTTGTTGCTTCAATCGAACATGATCTTCCACATCATGGCATCGCGCATCAGTTTTTCATGCCTCCCGGACCTCTGGCAATTCTGCCGCTTCCGGGAAACACAAGTTCCATAGTATGGTCTGAAAACCAAGCTACGGGAGAGAGATTTACCGCACTTTCAGATGCCGACTTCATTGAAGTGCTCAAACCCAGATTTGGCGATTTTCTTGGGGATATCAGACTCAAGGGTAAACGCTTCAGCTATCCGCTTTCACTTTTAATTGCCAACCGCATCGTTTCGGACCGCGTTGCACTCGCGGGCGACGCCGCCCACAACATTCATCCACTTGCCGGTCAGGGCATGAACCTCGGGTTGCGCGATGCCGCGACATTGGCGGAAGTGCTGTCCCGCGCAAAGAGGCGCGGTGAAGATATTTCCAGTTCCGCAGTGCTTGCGCGCTACCAGCAGTGCAGGAGCTTTGAAAACGTCAGGATGGCCATGGCCACAGACATAATCAACAAGCTGTTCTCAAATGATGTTTTTCCACTTAAAATAATACTTGATATCGGAATGGGAATGGTAGGCAGAATGCCGATGCTTCGCCGCGAGATTATCCGTGAAGCGGCGGGTCTTGGTGGAGACCTCCCCTATCTGATGCGTTGAAGCCAAACTGCGGGACAGCGGTCTCTTGCCGCTGATCGCATTGCAATTTCGATTGCAGGGACAATGTCTGCCGTCGTATACGGTGATTTGACTTATGTGTCGAATAAACCGGAAATTTGAAACGCAACGTTTTATGCGCCATATTCAAGAATTTTGATCTGCGTGCTGCCGTAGCGACGCTCGTCAATAATCCCAAACGAACTCGGAATTTCCACATTGACGCCCTCTTCCCACGCTATGACTGCATGTTCGGAAATCCATCCGCCCGACACAGCGGCCTTAAGCGCCGCTTCTCCCAAACCCCGGCCATATGGCGGATCCATGAACATAAGATTGTATGGAGCCCCATTGTTTATTCCCGGTCTTATGGCATCACGGTCAAGTATTCTGGCGCGACCATCTGCGTCGCAAATGGAGATGTTTCGCTTGAGCAGATCTCGCGCGGATTTGCCGTTGTCCACAAAAACCGCACTTTTTGCACCGCGAGACAGAGCCTCAAGTCCCAATGCGCCCGTCCCCGCAAAGACGTCCAAAACACGAGCGCCATTCAAAACCATATGGCCCGCAAGTATGCTAAAAAGACTTTCGCGAACCCTGTCGGATGTCGGGCGCAACGACTGCCGCCTGCCCCCGCCAATTGAGGCAAGTCTCCGTCCGCGAAACTCGCCCGCAATGATTCTCACGTCTTGAGCAACGCCTTTAGATCGGTGGACGCATTTTCGATTGCATCTCGGGACGGGCTTTTGCCCATTTCAACAAGACGCTTGCCGATCATGTATGCACGCGCGTCATTCATCGCATCCACGGCAAGCAATTCCCCGCCCCTGTAATACCAGAATGAAACGCCGCTCTCCCCCATCCGTTCAATCACATTGTCATAGCCGGCGTTAAGCCCCGCTATCTGCAGTTTAACGTCATATTGATCAGACCAGAACCATGGCTTGGGAACATACGCCTTGTTTGCGCCCATTATGTTTTCGGCCACGCACTCGGCCATGTCGATTGCATTTGGCACGCTTTCCTGTCGAATCAACATGTCTTTCCACATGTAGGATGCGCAATCGCCGGCGGCCCATATTGAATCATCACTGGTTTTGCCCAGCTCATCCACTCTAATTCCAACATCTGTTTCCAGCCCGGCTTTTTGAGCCAATGATATGGAGGGCACGACTCCGATTCCGACTATTATGAAATCCACGTCCAATTCCGTTCCATCAGATAAATGAACGCGTTCGGGACGGGAGCACCCGCTAATTGATTTAAGACCAACAGACTCGCGGATATCAACCCCATGCCCCGCATGCAGCGTCCGAAAATAATCAGACGTCTGCCTGGCCGCAACTCTTTGCAATATTCGCTCCGCCGCCTCGATCACCGTTACCTTTAGTCCAGCCGTTGCCGCGGCGGCCGCGGCTTCAAGGCCTATATAACCACCACCCACGATCAATACATGCCCGCCTTTGGCAAACTCGGGAATGATGCTTTCCGCATCCGCAATGTTGCGCATTACATATATGCCCTCCATTTCCCGGATTACCGGCTTTGGCAGATGCCGGGGATAAGATCCCGTGGCAAGAACAAGTTGTGAGTAGGGTATTTTTTTGCCGCCTGCAAACACGGTTTTGCCTTGTCTATCAATGGTTTCAACCGTGTTTCCGAGAACAAGATCGATTCGGTTTTCCTCATAGTAGCTGTTTGGTCGGAGGAAGAGACGTTCGGGTGTCATGCCGCCGAGAACGTATTTCTTGGACAGCGGTGGACGCTGGTATGGCGGGAAGTTTTCTTCTCCGATCAGGGTAATCTCCCTCTGGCATCCAAGGGCGCGAAGCCTGGCCGCTAGCGAACATCCCGCCTGCCCGGCTCCAATCACTACAATCCCAGGCATTTCGCCCTCCCGTAAAAGTTATGGCGTTTGCCATGTCGATCCTATAACTACAGTTTCAGAAAACGCAATCTATTGACAGGAGAATTGCAATGGCGATTTCAGCGGGCGACAAACTTCCAGAAGCCACTCTGCTCCGCATGGGTGAAAAAGACCCGGAACGGGTTTCCCTTGGCGATCTTACAAAAAACCGTAAAGTGGCCATTTTTGCCGTACCAGGTGCGTATACGCCGACATGCCATTCCACTCATGTGCCGGGTTTTATTCGCGTTATCGAAGGTTTAAAGGCCAAAGGCGTTGACAATGTCATCTGCATAAGCGTGAACGATCCCTTTGTAATGGAATCCTGGGGCAAGGCGACCGGCGCCGATGCAGCTGGAATTTCCATGCTGGCCGATGCGGACAGTAGTTTCACAAAGGCAATTGGCATGGAATTTGACGCACCTCCAAAAGGTCTTCTGGCAAGATCCAAACGCTATTCCATGATTGTAGAGGATGGGATCGTTTCAATTCTTCATGCTGAAGAAAGTCCAGGCACATGTGAAATCTCCAGTGGTGAAATGCTGCTTGAGGAAGTTAACTGATAAACAAGTATTTTACTCCCGTGATAAAGATACTATCCTATGAATATTAACAAAATTGCATTCACAAGAGCCTCTTGCAAAATTATGGGGGAATGTCATGGAAAAACGGCTTTTCGCATATGAGATGTAGGCAGTGAAAAGGCAAATTCAAGGGCCTGAGGCCGGTTTTAGCGATTTTTCATGCGGTTCGCTTGATTTCAGGCAATTCAGGCCCGAATTCGTGCCGGTTCGCCGGATTCCGGACATGCGTCACCGGCGCCCGGTGTCCGGGCGCCCGAAAAAACGGTGGAAAGGGGAAGGTCACGGCATGTAGCGCTGCAACTGGT
>JAPOTF010000100.1 GCA_026709325.1 Roseovarius sp. | reverse complement strand
AACCTGTTGTCAGGGACCGCGCGACATTTACGTCTCGCGGTCTTTTTCATTTTAAGCCTTCGGAGTTAATTCTCCGTCGGGTTTTTCATTATCGCCCGGCCTCTGTTGCTAATTCGTCAGGGGTCTTTTTTGGACCCGTGTCACGGATCGCGATCAAGCTGCTTTATCCGGTGATACTGTTTTGATCCGAACGGATCCCTGACACTTCAGGCGTCCTGGAGATACGCGCCGCCCTTTTTAAGGACACGCCACGACCGACGCCCCCAACGATCCGAAGATTCACAGGGACCGGCTCATGTCGGCACGCGGGACGCCCGCGACTTCCGGGCTGAAAAACTCAACACCCCGCTGCAAATCGCCGAATATCTCGACAGGGCCTTTTGCGGATGCCTTCCGCATGGGGACGAACATTGTAACTCGCGCCGTCGCTAAAGATGCATTCTCCGTCGGGTTCGATGACCTTGATGCGCGCATGGTCCGCTTCGGCTATTCTCCGAAAGTGATCGCCAACCAATTCCAACTTTCCCGGGAGGAAGTCCGTCGGCTCTTGAAGCGTCGACCTGATGACCAGCCGACGTCCGAATTAAGCGATCTCATGCGTCAAACCGGATTGCCGGTCCAGTCCCAATCATGGGCCGGCAAGATTATCCTTTGCACATAATGCGGGTTTGCGCCGATGATTGCAGGCTGGTTGCAGTTAATCGAATTGTCTTGCCGCAAGTTCGAAACGCCGGATGGCGCATCTCATGCCGATTTGCCGGCGGTCGCGCATCGTATGGGAGTTGAGCGAGACGATAGTCACATGCAGGATGTTCATCTCGCCGATGCACTGCGGGAAATTGTCCGAAAAACTCGAAAAAGCCTTTCAGACACTGCGTGCGCAATGATCTCAATTGAGCAATCATTCCATAAGATAGCCGGGTGTTGACTCCGATATCTCTCGCTCCTCGTCAGTCATGCCTTCCGGAATTCCCTCGAACAATGGGGTTGTCATGTAACGCTCGCCCGTGTCCGGCAGCATGGCGAGAACAACCGACCCAGGCTCGGCGGATTGGGCAATTCCCATCGCGACCGCAAAAGTCGAACCGCCGGACACGCCCGTAAATATTCCCTCTTGCGCGGCGAGTTTGCGCGCCCATTCAATGCCTTCCGTGCCGGGCACGGGAACAAGGTCGTCATAATATCCCTTGTCTATCGCCTCCTGCAGCACAAGAGGGATGAAATCAGGTGTCCAGCCCTGAATCGGATGAGGCTCAAATGCGGGGTGGCTTGCAGATGGCGATCCGTCTTCACCTCGCTCCTGCGCGTGACCGCTGGAAACCAGCGCCGCGTTTGCAGGCTCGGAAAGAACGATTTTTGTCTCCGGCCTTTCCCTGCGCAGCACGCGTCCAATTCCCGTGACCGTTCCGCCCGTTCCATAGCCCGTGACAACGCAGTCGAGACGGTATCCCGCAAAATCGGCAACAATTTCCCGCGCCGTGGTTGCCTCGTGGATATCCGCGTTGGCTTCGGTTTCAAACTGATGCGCCAAAAACCAGCCATGCTTTTCCGAAAGTTCCACCGCTTTCTTGTACATGCCAAAGCCCTTTTGAGCCTTGGGAGTCAGCACCACCTTTGCTCCGAGCATCCGCATAAGACGGCGGCGCTCGATCGAAAAGCTTTCCGCCATTGTAACAACAAGTGGATAGCCTTTTTGGGCGCAAACCATGGCAAGGCCTATCCCGGTATTTCCGCTTGTCGCCTCCACAACCGTCTGACCGGGCTTCAGCGACCCGTTTTTCTCGGCGGCCTCGATAATGCCAATTGCCAGACGATCCTTTACGCTTGCCGCCGGATTGTAGGCTTCGGCCTTCACATAGACCTCCACCCCTTCCGGCGCGAGATTGTTGACGCGGATAACCGGTGTGTCGCCAATTGTTTCAATTACACTGTCATAGCGGCATCCGCGGCCCCTGGTCGTTCTCGTTGTCATTTCCTGTCTCCATCCGGCTGGCTATCCGGTTCCGCGCCAGCAAGCGGCAAGTTGCGATATAATCAGAGCCTCTCAATCACTGAAATCAATCTTATGCAAGGTAAAATATTGGAAAATCTTTGCAATTTAAACGTTTTCGCGCTATATGAGAGGGAATTTTTTCTCATTTTTTGCATTGGTGTCAATATTTTCCGCATTTGCCTCTGACTTGCCTGACATGTTTTTCAATTTCCCCGCAATTTCCCGAAGCCATCCCGTTTTTCTCAAAAAACCTGATCATACTCGCCGACTTCCGGTTCGCTGCGAATAACCGAATCCATGGCGTTAAATATTTCTCTCATTTCATCTTCCGATGAAGTGCTTTCGCAGACAACAACCAGATTTGGCGTGTTTGATGACGCCCGAACGAGTCCCCAGCTGCCATTGTCAAGTGTTATCCTTGCGCCATTTACAGTGTTGACTTCACATATGGGACGTCCGGCAATCATCTTGTTCAGTCTCTTAAGTTCCAAAAATCTTGCCACCAGCCGTTCAATAACCCCGTATTTTTCCTCATCGTCGCAATATGGCGACATCGTCGGGGTGGAATGCGTGACCGGCAGTTCTTTCCGAAGATCGCCTAGAGATTTTTTCGGATTGCGATCCATCAGTTTGCAAATCTCCACGGCAACCCTCAATCCGCAGTCGTAGCCCCGCCCCAGCGGTTCAGCCATAAAATAATGGCCGGACTTCTCAAAACCCGCCAAAGCGCCCAGCTCTTTAACACGCCTTTTCATATGCGAGTGCCCGGTTTTCCAGTAGTCGGCCCCGGCACCGTTCCTTTGCAGAACCGGATCCGACGCAAAAAGACCCGTTGACTTTACATCTGCAACAAAAATCGCGCCCTTGTGATGTTTTGATAGATCCCGAGCAAGAATGACCCCCATTTTGTCTGAAAATATCTCTTCACCCTCATTGTCAACCACGCCGCACCTGTCGCCGTCGCCGTCAAAGCCAAATGCCAGGTCGGCCCCGGATATTCTAACGGACGCGGACATGTCATGCAGCATTTCCATCGCTTCCGGATTTGGGTTGTAGTTGGGAAAGTCATAGTCAAGCGTGTTGTGGCTCGGGACCACTTCAATGCCAATCCGATCCAGCAGTTCCGGCGCAAAGGCGCCTGCAGTGCCGTTGCCCGTGGCGCAGACCGCCTTCAAGGCGCGCGACATCTTGAATTCACCCGCGAGATCGTCAAGATAGGCCTCTTTCACGCCGTTGCGAAATTCATATGATCCGCCCGAACGTTCAACCCAATCGCCGCAAAGAACAATGTTCTTTAGTTCCGCCATCTCTTCCGGACCATGTGTCAACGGACGCTCGAATCCCATCTTTACTCCCGTCCAGCCATTTGGGTTGTGGCTGGCCGTAACCATGGCGACTGCCGGAACATCCAGATGAAACTGGGCAAAATAGGCCATCGGGGAAAGTGCCGGTCCTATGTCCCTCACTCTTATGCCCGACTGGATCAAACCGATAATCAGAGCGTTTTTGATTGAAGGCGAATATTCGCGGTAGTCGCAACCTACAACTATATAAGGTTTAATCCCGTTTCTGTGGATTTGCGTGCCGAGGCCCAGCCCAACTGCCGTAATGCCCGGCAGATTGATATCATGCGGATATTTCCAGCGCGCGTCATATTCCCGAAACCCTGAAGACTTGATCATTGGATCGCGCATAAACGACCATGTGTTTGGCAATACCGCGGTTTGTGGCTTGATCATTAAACAGTTTCCCGCCCGGTTTCCGGGAGAACCGGATTTTCCTTGGCAATGACATCTATTTTCATAAGTAATTCAATAATATCCGGCATATCATGTAAATTAATCATATTCGGACCGTCGCACGGTGCGCTATCGGGATCCTGATGGGTTTCGGCAAACACTCCCGCAATGCCGGCGGCAACTGCCGCGCGCGCGATAACGGGGGCAAATTCTCTTCTGCCGCCTGACGAACCTCCCAGTCCACCAGGCTCGGCAACCGCATGCGTTGCATCCATGACAACCGGATATCCGGTTTGAGCCATTACGGGAAGTGACTGCATGTCCACAACAAGACGGTTGTAACCGAAACTGACGCCTCGTTCGGTCAGCAGTATCCTCTCGTTGCCGGTGCCGCGTATTTTATGCGCCACGTTTGAAATATCCCATGGTGCAAGAAACTGGCCCTTTTTCACGTTAACGACGGCCCCGGTATTGCCCGCCGCCTTCAATAGCGCCGTCTGCCGGCAAAGGAAAGCCGGAATCTGAAGCACATCGCAAACATCCGCCACGGGCTCGCATTGCTCATTTTCATGCACGTCTGTGAGTACGGGAACCTTTATGGTGTCCCGAACCGATTGAAGTACCTTCAATCCCTCATCAAGTCCAAGCGCGGGCGCGGCATTTGCTGATGTTCTGTTGGCCTTGTCGAAAGATCCCTTGAATATGTATTGGCATCCGAATTTGTCGCAGGCTTCCTTGAGCCTGCCCGCAATCATTTGCGAATGGTCCGGGCTTTCAAGTTGGCAAGGCCCGGAAATGAGCGTCAACGGACGGTCATTGCCGATGCGCAGCTCGGCAATTCTTACCTCTTTCATCTTATCAAGCTCTCCAAATCATTCCGCAATGTTTCACGCAACAGTCTGCCACGCAAATCCGGCAAATACGGCTCCAATAATTGCCAGGCCAATATACGCCGCAAAAACGCGAGGCTTCACCAGAGCCCACACGGCTATAGCGGCGGGAATGCTGCTAACTCCGCCGGCTATGATGAAACTCATAGCCGCACCCTGTGCCATGCCCTGTTCCAGCAGCCCGTCAATCAGCGGAACGGCGGCATAGCCGTTAAGATATGCCGGCATTCCAACCAGGGCTCCAAGAAGAATTGGGCCAAGGCCATCACCGCCCAAAATTGTCGCTATGGTCTCTGCGGGAATATATCTTATCATAACGGCCTCTATCACATATGCCAGGGCAAGCCATTTCAACAGGAACAGACCGTTGTCAATTGCGTTCTCCCGGAATGTCCCGACGCGTTCCCTCTCCGCCCAAAAGCCCCATACAGGCTTTCCCTGATAGGGTTTTCTGGCGCCGCAGCAACCGCCCGCCTGCAGTTTTTCCCGCAAGGGCTGTGCAAATACCACCGTTCTGAAAAACAGCTTTGTCGCAAAACCCCCAAACAATCCCAAAGCCACTGCCGCGGCGGTTTTTGCAACGGCGAATCCCCATCCAAGTGTTCCGCTTGTAATCAGAAACATCGCGGGATCCATCAATGGCGACGACAGCCAAAACGCCATTACAGCGCTCAGCGGCGCGCCAAGAGCAAGCATCGCGGCAATGAACGGAATAACCTCGCAACTGCAAAATGGCGAAAGTCCCCCCATGAAAGCCGCCAGTATGATCATGCGGGTTTCACGGCCTTCAAACGCCCTGGCGAGAAGCGTCTCGGCACCTGTTGCCTTCATATACGCAACCGCGGCAACCGCGAATGCGATAAAGCCGAACGTGTTCCACAACGCCTTGACGGCGAATTCGGCCGTTGGTCGAAGTTGCTGCGCGTCGAAAACCGCAATCAATGCAATAATCACGGCAAGAGCCAACCAGGCTTTGTCGATTTTATGCCAGTGTCGCCTCGCGTCAGGTACGGAAATATCAGTCATATCCATATTTTCCCATGTTCAGTTGTCTGCACAGCATTCTTGAAGGAGGTAATTGCCGAGCATGTGCAATTTGTCGTAGGAAACGGCGGCGCAAATGATGCTCCGTCCTTGCCGGGTCTGCGTAACGAGGCCCGCCTGTGACAGGATTTTCATGTGATGCGTCAAGGTTGAACCGCCAATTCCCGAACGACTTCCCAAATCTCCTATGCTGAGCCCAGCCGGGCCGGCGCGCACCAGCGCGCGCAATACGGCAAGTCGCTGCTCGCTTCCAAGAGCGGCAAATGTGGAGGCGGCTTCAGCCGCATCAAGCCCGTGTTCGACATTCAGTTTCATATTTCTAGAAATATAGAAACAATATTGCAAATGCAACACTGAATTCCCGTTTTTTTTGAAGAAGAACAAAAAAACATCGCCATGGAGTCTTGCAGAAGTTAAAACGGCGGTTAACGGCTCGGCAGAATTATGGCAGGCATTGGCGCTTTATGAAAATTCTTCCAAAATGCGGCCTTGAATATCCCTCTACCAATCCACCTTGCGGTAGAGTATGGAGGCGGCGTTGGGACAAGTCAGAAAAGGACGCCCGAAAATGGGTTACAAGGTAGTCGTTGCGGGAGCCACCGGAAATGTCGGTCGCGAGATGCTCAATATACTTGCCGAGCGCGATTTCCCCGTTGACGAAATCGCGGCACTTGCCTCACGGCGGTCAATTGGCGCCAAAGTCAGCTTTGGCGACAGAACACTGAAAATCCGGGATATGGACAGCTTTGATTTTAAAGGCTGGGACATGGCGCTTTTTGCAATCGGTTCGGAGGCCACCGGCAAATACGCGCCCAGGGCCGCAAAGGCCGGTTGCGTGGTCATCGACAACTCCTCTCTCTATCGCTACGACTCGCGGATTCCGCTTGTCGTTCCCGAGGTCAATCCGGAAGCTGTGGAAATGTGTTCGGCCACGAATATAATCGCCAATCCCAACTGTTCCACGGCGCAGATGGTTGTCGCGCTGAAGCCCTTGCATGATCGGGCAACCATAAGACGGGTTGTGGTCTCCACCTATCAATCCGTGTCCGGCGCGGGCAAGGAAGGCATTGACGAACTGTGGCTTCAGACAAAGTCAATATACAATCCAGTTGACAATGTTCCGCCCGGCAAGTTTCAGAAGCAGATCGCATTTAATGTAATTCCGCAAATTGACGTGTTTATGGATGACGGATCCACCCGCGAGGAATGGAAAATGGTGGCGGAGACGAAAAAAATAGTCGATCCATCAATAAAGGTAACCGCCACCTGTGTGCGCGTTCCCGTATTTGTGGGACATTCGGAAGCCATAAACATCGAATTTGAAGAGTTTCTCGACGAGGATGAAGCGCGTGAAATCCTGCGTGAAGCCCAGGGAATCGTGGTGATCGACAAGCGCGAAGCTGGAGGATATGTATCCCCGGTTGAATGTGTTGGCGAATACGCGACCTATATAAGTCGCATCAGACAGGACTCCACGATTGAGAACGGACTGAATTTATGGTGCGTTTCCGACAACCTGCGCAAGGGAGCCGCGCTTAACGCGGTGCAAATCGCGGAAACTCTTGGAGAAAGAGTTCTTGGGAAGGATTGATCCACAAATAACGGGCATATGCCAGATTGAATTTTTCCGCTCTGTTCCGAAGGTTGTGGCGGTTACCCGAGATTCCGGTGTTCACAGCGGCCGGAAGGCCTTTTAGTTGGGCGGTATTGCCCGCAAGCTCCCGATCATGTGCCACTACCACAATCCATGAAGAAACAAGACACTGGAATCGACTTCCGATTTAATGAACGGAAACGTAATCAGGTTTTCCAGGGAGAGAACCGCGTATTCCTTTTCATGCGCCTTTGCGCGTTCGCGTTTTGATCGGAAATTTCCTTGCGCACGCGAAGCCCGTTTTGAGGTTGTCAAGCCAGCCTGCGGGAAAACCAGCAATTCCCGCTAGCGTCATTTGAGCCTTTTTTTCAGTCGACATGGCGGTTCGCGGGTTTCAGGCGCGCATGGGCGACTGTCCGGAGCGGCTGTCCGGGGCGGTTTT
>JAPOTF010000001.1 GCA_026709325.1 Roseovarius sp. | reverse complement strand
TTTTTTTTGCCGCACAGGTATAAAAATTCCTGCAAAGCCAGACAAAAAGTCTACGAAAAAAATTTTCAAAAAACCTCGTAAGCCATTGAATAATTTAATGAAAAAAATTAGCGGGAATTACTGATTCCTCCTCTGAATATCTCCGCAAAAAATTCCATTCCATGTGGTATACCCTTGCACACCTTGCCCGGCATTGGCATCCGGCTAATATGGTTTTCAACAGATTTCCGGAGAAGCGCAATGCAAAAATGCAACATCCTGTTTATTCAAGTGGATCAGCTGGCGGCAAAATTTCTCAAGTGCTATGGCGACGGCATTTGCCGCAGTCCAAATCTGGAAAGACTTGCGGCAGGCGGAACGGTTTTCGACACGACCTACTGCAACTTTCCTCTCTGCGCACCCTCCCGCGCCTCAATGGCAACGGGAAAACTGTGTTCGGAGGTTGGCGCATACGACAATGCGGCCGAGCTTCCCGCAACCATACCAACATATGCGGACTATCTGCGGGCGTCGGGATATCGGACGGCGCTATCAGGCAAGATGCACTTTATCGGCCCGGACCAGCATCACGGCTTTGAAAAACGCCTTACGCCCGATTTGTATCCCGCAGATTTTTCATGGGTTCCAAACTGGGGCGATGAAGGCGAGCGAGACACGAATGACGCGCGTTCGGTAACAATTGCCGGCATTTGCGAAAGGTCCATCCAAATCGATTTTGACGAACTTGTGACCTTCCATGCGGTGCAGCATCTATACGACATTGCCCGCTCGGATGACAGGCGCCCCTTCTTTTTGCAGGTATCCTACACACATCCGCACGAGCCCTATCTTTGCGGAAAAAAACACTGGGAGATGTATGACCATGACGACATCCCGCTTCCATCGGTTCCACCGCTTTCCCAAAACGAACATGACGCCCATTCCGCGAGACTGCTGAAAGATTTCGGAATGCTGGATTCGGCATTCGCCGAAGAGGACGTGAGAAAGGCAAGGCATGCGTACTATGGATCAATCAGCTATCTTGACGAGTTGATCGGTCGGGTGCTGAGCGCCTTGAAAGCCACGGGTAAAGACAATGACACGGTTGTGTTTTTCACCTCCGATCATGGAGAGATGCTTGGCGAGAGGGGCATGTGGTTTAAAAAGCATTTTTACGAGGCGTCCCTGCGAATACCGCTAATCGTATCCGGCGGGCCATTCGGACCCGGACGAAATGCCACCCCGGCGTCCCTGGTTGATCTGCTTCCGACATTTATGGGCATTGCCGAGGGTTCGGGCTGGACCAGCGAAGTGGAGAATTTGGATGGCGACGATCTCTCGACCTTCCTCGAAAACGACAACCCGGACCGTCCGGTTTATGCCGAATACCTTGCAGAGGCCACAACCGCCCCGATATTCATGATTCGCAGGGGACGCTACAAATACATCCATTCGGCAGATGATCCGCCGCTTCTTTTTGATGTGCTGAATGATCCGGACGAGCGGGAAAACCTCTCGGGCAGCGCTTCGCTTGCCAATACCGAAGCCGACCTTCGCAACCATGTCTTGCGGCGATGGGACAGCGACCGGCTTTCCGATGCCATTAGACTGAGCCAGCGTCGACGCCGGCTTGTTTTAAAAGCCGGAAAGCGGGGAGCAAGGCCTCGCTGGAACCACGGAGAAGATCCAGCCTCCGACGTGATGTGGTATCGCGGGGAAACCAGCTACAACGAGTGGGCTTTCAGCTACCTTCCCATATTAGAGAATGGCTGATTCCGCAGCAGCCAAACTTTGGGGAGGCAGCGGCATTGCGTCAAGACTCTGGTCTCCCCTTGCCCTGCTTGCCGACGGCTGGGCGCGCGATGTGGCAATTGAAATCAATGGTGACGGCCTGATTTCATGCATTCGACCCAATGCGGAGCCTGCCGGACAGCGCGTTGGCATTCTGCTGCCCGCTCCGGCAAACGCCCATTCCCACTCGTTTCAGCGAGCGATGGCCGGACTGTTTGAATCCCGCGGAACCCGCAGTGGCGACTCCTTTTGGACATGGCGCAAACTCATGTATCGGTTTCTTGATCAGTTGGACCCCGGGCAAATGCGGGCCATCGCCGCGCTTGCGCAGATGGAAATGCTTGAATCCGGCTATGCGTCTTGCGCCGAATTTCACTATGTCCACCACCAGCCTGGCGGAAAACCCTATCGCAGGCTTTCCGAAATGGCCGAGAAGATCGTTGCCGCGGCAGATCAAACCGGCATCGGACTGACGCTTCTGCCGGTACAGTATCACCGTGGAGGCTGCGACGGGCGGAAACTTGATTATGGCCAGGCCCGCTTTGGCAACAGCCTCGAACGATTTTCGCTGCTTGTCGAGGAGTGCCGCGACACCATCAACGCCCTGCCGGAAGATTCGCTTCTCGGAATTGCACCGCACAGCCTAAGAGCCGTCGACACCAAAGATATAATCGAGGCTTTGGAACTCGCCGGGGACGGCCCCATACACATGCATCTGGCCGAGCGGGATGCGGAGGTCAGGGAAGTGGAGGAGGCATACGGGTGCCGTCCGGTTGAACTTGCGCTTGAAAAACTGCCCGTCGGCAAAGACTGGTGTCTTGTACACTGCACTCAAATGCTTGCCCGAGAGACAATTGGGCTTGCGGCAAACGGAGCGGTTGCCGGTCTTTGTCCCGTTACGGAATCAAATCTCGGCGATGGCATATTCGATGGAGTCAACTGGTTTCGATCAGGCGGCCGGATGGCCGTCGGCACCGATTCAAATATTCGAATATCGCTCTGCGAGGAACTGCGGACTCTCGAATATTCCCAGAGATTGCGCGACCGCACCCGCGCCGCATTGGCCACACTGGAACATTCATCATCCGGCCGGAGCTCATTTGAAGCCGCATGCCTGGGGGGCGCCATGGCGTTGAAGCGCCCGTCGGGAAAAATCGAACCGGGTCGCCTTGCCGATCTCATGACGCTTGACGACTCCCACATCAATCTCATCGGCCGTTCGGGAGACCGGTGTCTCGATGGCTGGATATTTGCGGGTTCAGATGAAATGGTTATGGATGTCTGGTCGGCCGGACGGCACGTGGTGAAAAATGGCGTTCATGTAAGGCGCGAGACGATCCGCAATGATTACATAAAGGCGGTAAAATCGCTCGGGGATGCGCTCTAGCCGACAAAGCCCGGACAGTCACCTGTTTGCCTCCACCAGCACATTCGAGAAAAATTCCGCAAGGGCGCTGTAATCGTCAAGAGGCAGAACCTCCGCGACAAACTGGTCGGGCCTGACCACCACCAGGGCGCCGAAGTTCCTGTCAATGCCGCGCAGATCGAAAACATCCATCCCGACTTTGGTGTACGCGCAATGGATTTTTTCGTAATCGACGAGATTGTACCGGCCTTTTGCGGGCAGCAAAAGTTTCGGCATGGCTCCAATGTCAAGGTCGCGATGCTTCCGCTGAAAAACGGACCGCAAATCAATTACCGAATCAATATCCGCACCCTTTGGCGTATAGCGCAACACCGGTGAATTCGCGTCCGATTCCAGAAACCCGCAAAGACCGGCAATCCGGCCATCTTTTTCGCCAGTGTCGCGACTGTCCGCAAAGGCGACAATCCGCCATCTGCCATCCGCTTTCAGCATTTCGGCCAATTGCATTGGCCTGGCGTCTGAAAGGCGCACTACGGGCGCGGAATGGAATCTTTTTCCAACCACCTGCCCGGCCGCAAGATTCTGGCGCTTCCCATGGCCAACTATCAGCGACGGACCATAGGTTGTTTCGACTCCAGCGGTATAGCGGCCATGCCTTTGAAAATATCTCTGGAACAGCGCGGTTTCTTCGGGCGTCTTCGGCTTTTGGCCAAACAGCCGCGCCATGTCGCGATCAAAGTCGATCAGTTCTTTCGCCTTTTCCCGTCTTTCTCTCGAATATGTGTTCAGCAGATCGGGCTTGGCGATTCCGCGAATTGCCAAGGAGAGTTTCCACCCGAGATTGAAAGCGTCGGCCATCGAGACATTCATCCCCTGCCCCGCCTTGGGGCTATGCGTGTGGCATGCGTCTCCGGCGATAAATATCCGCGGCAGTCGGCCTTTATCTTCATGGTTCGCGGAGTCGTCAAAGGTGTCGCAAACACGCTGCCCTATCTCATATGCGGAAAACCATACCACTTCCCTTACTTCAAACGCATAAGGCTTCAGGATTTTCCTTGCTCTGCGCTCAAGAATTTCCGGGGTAATGCCGCGGTCGCTCGCGCGCTCGTCACCGCGCAACTCCCCAAGCTCGATATACATTCGAAGCATATATCCGCCTTCACGCGGTATAATGAGCATGCTTCCACTGTCTCCGGACTGTATTGCGCATTTAAGCCGAATATCGGGAAAATCCGTAACGGCGAGAACATCCATCACGCCCCAAATCTGTCGGGCGGCTCCACCTTCCAGTTCATAGCCAAGGGATTTTCTCACCATGCTGCGCGCGCCATCGCATCCGACAAGAAATTTCGCCTGCACGGTTTCCAGCCCGCCATTTGAATCCAGACATTCAAACACTCCTTGAACAGGATATTCCGAACCATCTTGACAGGTCAGAGCCACAAGTCGCCGGTTGTAATCCGGCTCAAGGCGAATTTCGGATTTGCGCATTGTTTCAAGATAGAAATCCTGAACCCGGCACTGGTTGAGAATGAGATGCGGCATATGGGACAGATCATCCTCGACATCCTGTATGCGATCAGCGCGCGACAGGATTCCGCCATCCGCATCAGGCCGCCAAAATGTCGTTTCACTCACCTGATATGCTTCCCTGCACACCTTTTCCGCAAACCCGAAGGCTTCAAACATTTCCATTGAACGGCAGGCAATGCCATCTGCCTGCCCATAAGCCGGCAGCCCATCTTTCTCGTCGAAAATTCGAACTGAAACCCCTCCAATTACGGCGAGCTGCGCCGCAAGCGTCAGTCCCGCGGGACCGCAGCCCACGACTGCCACATCAACATTGTCCATACGACCGGAGCAATCGGGGTTGATGGCGGCAATGGCGGGGTCGCGCCCTTGATATCCGTTCAGGTGATATTGCATCCGAAATTCCCGATTTCCGGCATTGCGAACGCTTGCGGCAACCGCATGCATTCGAATGATTAAAAGGCGGGGGGTGCGGCTTTAGTCCCCTTTTCCCACCCGCCTTTCGATTTCCTTTAGCCGCTCAATGACTTCATCACGAAAACTGTGCGTCATTTTATCGGCTTCCACATGATGGGCATCCTGCATCGAGTTTACCACAAGACCAACAATGAGATTCACCACGGCAAAAGTGGTGACAAGTATAAACGGCACGAAAAACGCCCATGCATAGGGGAATTCCCGCATTACCGGCCGGACGATCCCCATTGACCACGACTCCAGCGTCATGATCTGAAACAGCGAGTATCCGGATTTTCCGATGGTTCCAAACCAGTCGGGATACGCCTCTCCGAAGAACTTCGTCGCCATTACGGCGCCAACGTAAAAGATTATACCCATCAGAAGAAACACGGAGCCCATTCCGGGAAGGGCCGCCATCAGTCCTTCAACGACACGGCGCAATGACGGTGTAACTGAAAGCACGCGCAGCAGCCGCAATATTCGAAGCGCCCTCAATACGGTGAACCCCTGTGTCGCGGGAACGAGCGATATCGCCACGATAATGAAGTCGAAAACATTCCATCCATCGCGAAAAAAGGACCTGCCGTATGCGACCAGCTTTACCGCTATCTCGGCAAGGAATATTGCCAGACAGATTGAATCGAGCATTGCAATCAGCGGGCCCGCGATTTGCATTGCGGTTGCGGATGTCTCCAGTCCCAATATAACCGCGTTAAACAGGATGACGCCAAGTATGAAATTTCTAACCAGCGGCTTTTCGATAAAAGCCGCGGCCCGGCCGCTCAATGATTCGCCCGCTTTGCCAGTTGCATCGTTCATGGCGATGCATATGGCGGATTTTGCGGCAGCTAACAAGGCAAAGCAATAAATTTCAGTTGCGGAAGATCAAATTCACATTAATCTGGCTATAAACGTATCATTTACCTGGCGCTATTTCTTTGCCGCTTTCTCTGTCTTAATTTTTCCGCATTGGCGGAATGCGACGGCCGGCACCTACCTGATTGCGGTCATCTTCAAGATTACGGAGCTTTACATGGATGGCAACCTGATAAACGACATTGGCAAAGTTGTGGACGCGGACCGCGCCCATGTATGGCATCATCTTATTCAGCATGCGCCCTGGACTGGACCTGATCCAAAATCGGACCCTCGCATCATTATCGAGGGGAAGGGCATGCGGGTATGGGACCAGAAGGGCAAGGAGCATCTTGACGCGGTCTCAGGCGGCGTCTGGACGGTAAATGTTGGATATGGCCGCGAACGCATTGCGAACGCGGTTCGCGACCAGCTGATTCAGCTGCCCTATTTTGCCGGATCGACAGGTTCCATTCCCGGCGCGCTGTTTTCCGAGAAACTGATTGGGAAAATGCCGGGGATGAGCCGCGTTTATTTCACCAATTCCGGTTCGGAGGCGAATGAAAAGGCCTTCAAGATAGTGCGCCAGATCGCCCACAAGCGTTATGGCGGACGGAAGCACAAGATACTTTACAGGGACCGCGACTACCATGGAACGACCATAGCCGCGCTGTCTGCCGGCGGTCAGGACGAGCGCAACGCCCAATATGGCCCCTTTGCGCCCGGCTTTGTTCGCGTCCCCCATTGCATGGAATACCGCGCGCAATGGGATCTTTCGGGAGAGGCTTACGGGGTTGCCGCGGCAAACGCCATCGAGGAGGTAATACTCGCCGAGGGGCCGGACACGGTGGGCGCTCTCTGTCTCGAGCCCGTTACCGCCGGTGGCGGCGTAATAGTTCCCCCCGAGGGCTACTGGCCGAGAGTTCAGGAAATATGCAAAAAACACGACATACTGCTTCATATTGACGAGGTTGTCTGCGGTGTAGGTCGTACGGGAGCATGGTTCGGATATCAGCATTATGGCGTTGAGCCGGATTTTGTCACCATGGCCAAGGGCGTGGCGTCGGGGTATGCGGCAATTGCCTGCTGCGTGACAAATGAAAAGGTATTTGACATGTTCAGGGACGATGCCGGCGATCCGCTAAACTATTTCAGGGACATCTCCACTTTCGGCGGTTGCACGGCCGGCCCGGCCGCGGCGCTTGAGAACATGGCGATCATTGAAGAGGAAGGATTGCTGGAGAACACCGCGGCCATGGGCGATTACATGCTTGAGCGGCTGGAGGAGCTTAAGGCGAAGCACGACGTGGTTGGAGACGTTCGAGGCAAGGGTCTGTTCCTTGGCGCCGAGCTTGTTTCAGACAGAGACACCAGGAAACCGGTGAACGAGAAACTGGCTCAGGCGGTGGTTGCCGACTGCAACGCGCAAGGCGTGATAATCGGCGCAACCAACAGGTCGCTTCCGGGGTTCAACAACACCTTGTGCTATTCGCCGGCGCTCATCGCAACCAAAGACGACATTGATCAAATCGTCTCGGCCACGGATGAGGCCTTAACGAAGGTATTTGGGCAAGGTTCCCGCTGACGGTCTTTAAATTCGCAACGGCGGATCATTTTGAGCAGCTGTCTCGTTATGGTTCGCCTGTTTTACATGCTTGATTTACAATCTTTTTTCGATTTGGAGAACTAGGGCCCGTTGACATTTATTTCGCGGCGATCACCCCGGCAGCGAGATGAATCGC
>JAPOTF010000106.1 GCA_026709325.1 Roseovarius sp. | reverse complement strand
AAATATTGAAGACATCAATACCAGACGCGAGCGCTCTAGAAATTTGTGCATATAAGCTCCAGTATAATTTGAAAAATTTCCAAGCGTCTGGGCAATCATGCTTTTGATAGCCACAAAGCTGAAACCGGCACAGCTTGCAACTTGCCGCCGAACGAGAGAGCTTTATCGCCCGAATAAAGAACAATACCCTGTTTGAACGCGTCGCCAGTAACGGACTGCAATCGTTTCAGCCCTTTAAAGTCATCTTCTCTGATTGTCGCTGACGCTTTTACTTCAACGCCAATCAACTCGTCCAGACCGCGTTCAATAACAAAATCAACTTCAACTTTGTCTTTGTCTCGGTAGTGATAAAACTCATAAGGATGATCGGACCATGCGGCGTGTTTCAAGAGTTCGGCATAAATGAAGCTTTCAAGTAGCGGCCCGAAAAAGCTCCGGTCTCGGTCCATGCGAGATTGCGTTATCCTGCGGATGGAAGCGAGCAGACCCGAATCGAGGAAATGCAGTTTCGGGGTTCTAACCAGGCGCTTTAATTCATTGCGATGCCAGGCCGGAAGGAAACGAAGCAGAAACATCTGTTCAAGCGTGCCGATATAACGCTGAACGGTAGACACGCTTAGCCGTAAATCGTTTGCCATGTGAGAGTAGACAATCAACTGTGCCGACTGGATTGCCGATGCCTGCAAGAGTGCCGTGATTTCCCTGAGTTTATGGACGTTCATGATCTCCTTGATGTCGCGGGTCAGAAGGGTTCGCGCATAATCCTCGATCCAGGCGCGTTTTCTTGCCTTTGTGGGCCGTGAGAGCATCTCAGGATAGCCGCCCGAGAGCACGCGAGAGTCCAGGTCTGCGACATTGAAGGGACCAATGGGAAAAGGCGTTTCATCGCTTTCGAATAGCCGATCCAGCGAATTGCATTTGCCATTCTCGATTTCGCACTGAGAGAGCGGCAGCAGCTCGGTTACGGCCATGCGCCCGGCAAGGGATTCCGTGACGGTGGGGATCGTCAAAATATTGGCCGATCCTGTAAGCAAAAAGCGGCCTGGCCTTTGGTCCTGATCCACAGACATTTTGATTTCACGGATCAGCTCCGGCACACGTTGAATTTCGTCTATAGTCACGAACTCAAATTGACGAATGAAGCTTGCCGGATCGGCTGTTGCCGCCTGATAGACGCCCTCGTCATCAAGGGTCACATAGGGTCGTTCACCGCCCCCGATCTTCTTGGCGAGAGTGGTCTTCCCTGCCTGACGAGGACCGGCGATCATTACAACGCGCGTATCGTCTAATGACGCCTTGATCCGGTGTTCCAGATAGCGAGGAAGTCGTGGTCCATGTTGAGCGGCCATTCTTAAATCCTCTATCGTCCAATTTTAGATTTATAATCGTCCAATTTTAGATTTTCAAGCGTCCAATTTTAGATTTTGCCATTGACGATGATGCGGTTTTCTCTATCTATCAGCCTGGCTTTGATGCCATGAGCATCGAAATAGCTTTTTAGATGTTTTGGGTTTTTCCAAGTGAAGTCGCCTGTTTTACCGTTAATGCTCAACTGGTGTAATCTTGCGAGCTCACCGTCTTCGGCGTAACAAAGGTCATGGGCCGCCATCTGTCTGTCCCGTTCTTCATAAACGCGAATCAGAGATGGTGTCGTCGCGCCATGGTGTCACGCGTTTTTGAAAAAACAACGAGCGGAAAAATCGTCCTGAAAATCGGATAAATTCAGCGCCTGAAAAAATATCAGGCGCAAATTGAAATTGAAAACCGCGCCACTATACAACAAAGTCAAAAAAGCCATTTCAAGGTGGCAAGTAGTTACGTTTTTTGATTGATTTCCGATAGAATCTCACTGGCTTTAGGCAGGAAATCCATTATAATATCCATATTTTCCTGAGCATTTGACAATGGAGTAATTTCCACCCATGCCGCCATCCACGGCTTTCGCTCACATTGAAGAGGATATTTACTTGGCCCAATTCTTGCCCTGTAGCAGCCACCTTCCAAACGGGCCTTTGTATTGCGCCCATAGGCTTCATCTGGAATGTAAACTTCTTCAATACCCCTTTTGGTATGAACTTCAGCAGCGGCACTACCCTTTATTTTGATAATAACCGGCCACGATGGGACATATACCTTGTTTACATATTCATACATGATTGTTCTCCCAATGCCAAAAAACTAGCAATGCCTACCAGTATCGCTATAACGTTTTTAGACCCTAATGCAATTGTTTGACAAGTCCAAATCCAATGGCAGATTATGGGTTTTAGCTTGGCACATTTCAAACAAGACATTATAAAAGCACGGATCAAACTATACGGAACCGCATCATGCGCAAAGCCCTACTTACACGTAAATCCACTGAAACCGAAATCTCCGTCGAAATCAATCTGGATGGAGGAGGTACATGCAATAGCAATACAGGGGTTGGTTTTTTTGATCACATGCTGGATCAACTTGCCCGACATTCAAATATTGACATGAAAATATCCTGCGCTGGCGATACGCATATCGATGATCACCATACAGTGGAAGACACGGGCATAGTCCTTGGCAAGTCACTTTCAAAAGCCCTCGGAAACAAAAAAGGCATTCGCAGATATGGTTCATGTTTGCTTCCAATGGATGACGCGTTGGTGAGAGCGGCTCTGGATTTATCCGGAAGGCCATATCTTGCATGGGATTTTGCATTTCCCACATCGAAAATTGGAACATTTGACACTCAACTGGTGCGCGAGTTCTTTCAGGCGTTCAGCACTCATGGCGGAATTACGTTGCATGTGGATGCACTGCGGGGCTTCAACAGTCACCACCTCGCCGAAGCCGCTTTCAAAGCTGTTGCTCGCTCTCTGCGCCATGCAGTGGAAACAGACCCGCGCCAGCAAAATTCAATCCCCTCCACCAAGGGAAGACTGTAAACCACATGTCTACCGTCATAGTGGATTACGAATCCGGCAACCTTCATTCAGCCATGAAGGCGTTTGAGAAAATTTCGTCCGAGCACGGCCATTCGGAAGTCGTGGTCACTTCGGATCCCGAAATTGTGCGCAAGGCCGACCGAGTCGTTCTTCCAGGCGATGGCGCTTTTAGGGCGTGCAAAAAAGAGCTTTTCGATCACCGTGGGCTGTTTCAGGCAATTGAAGAGGCGGTAAGGCAAAATGGCAGGCCTTTCCTGGGAATTTGCATTGGGATGCAAATGCTGGCAACTCAAGGTCTTGAACACGGGATTACCCCCGGTTTCAACTGGATTGAAGGTGAGGTTGGTCCAATCACCCCTTCCGAACCGGGAATGAAAATCCCTCACATGGGATGGAACAATCTTGTAATAAAAAGACGGCATCCGGTTCTGAATGGCGTTAAAAGCGGCGACCATGCATATTTTGTTCACTCGTACGAGTTCAATACCGGCAATCCTGAACATGACATTGCGCATGTTCAATATGGCGGTGATGTCTCGGCCGTCGTCGGATGCGACAATATTGTAGGAACGCAGTTTCATCCGGAAAAAAGTCAGACTACAGGTCTTAGGATTATAGCAAATTTCCTAAACTGGTCGCCATGACCTGCAAGACCCGGAAGATATTCCCTTTTTCGCTCAGTTCATCAAATACATTCGGAACCAGCCAAATCCCGCAGTGGAACTCGATGCATATCTGAACTCGAATGACGCGGTTTCAACAACGGGCCTACTCCACCATGAAACCCAAATGGCAATATCGCCTTTTATAAACGGCATGCATGAAGGCCCGCGCAGAGTCATTTATGATGTGCCTTTGCGTGATTCCGGCATTGCATTTGACGCGCATTAACTGCAAATACCCGAAAGCAACCCATTTCCATGTGAACGCAATGAATTTCTATCCCGCGATTGATCTCAAAGATGGCAAAGCCGTTCGTCTATTGAGAGGCGACATGGCCAAGGCAACCATATTTTCCGAAGCTCCCATGGATCAAGCCACTGCATTTGCGGAAGCCGGATGCAAATGGCTGCATTTGGTTGACTTAAATGGAGCTTTCGCGGGCGAACCGGTCAATGTTGCACCGGTTGACTCCATAATTTCCGCCACAAATGCATCCATTCAACTCGGTGGCGGCATTCGTGACATGAACACGATAGGCAGATGGCTGGAAAAGGGAATTACCCGTGTAATTCTGGGCACTGCGGCGGTGGAAAAACCCGGATTTGTACAGGAAGCGGCAAAAACGTTTCCCGGCCAGGTCGCAGTGGGCATTGATGCCCGCGACGGCGATGCCGCCACAAGAGGCTGGGCATCAAGTTCCGGAATCAAAGTCGTAGATGTTGCAAGGCGTTACGAGAACGCCGGTGTTGCAGCCATAATTTATACGGATATAAACCGCGATGGGGCCATGAAGGGGCCAAATGTCGAGGCAACGGAGGAACTTGCAAACGCGGTGTCAATACCCGTTATAGCATCCGGAGGCGTTTCCTGCCTCAAAGACATACAGACGCTGTGCCAATGCGAGGCGCCGCTTGAAGGCATTATCTCCGGACGGGCGCTTTATGACGGCATGTTTTCACTTCAGGAAGCGCTTAAAACAATTGCAAAATTTCAAAATTGAAGCATGTGCATGGGGAAGTATTGGCAATATTCATTGGCATATTCCGCCGAAAGACGTTAATGCGGTTCCGTTTTCGACTAAAGGACACCCTCCCTCCATGCTAAAAATTCGCATCATACCTTGTCTTGACGTTGCAGATGGCCGCGTTGTTAAAGGCGTGAACTTTGTGAACCTTGTTGATGCGGGCGATCCGGTTGACGCGGCCAAGGCCTATGACGCCTCAGGCGCGGATGAATTGTGTTTTCTTGACATTAACGCAACTCATGAAAACCGCAATGTCATGCTCGACGTGGTTACACGCACAGCGGAACAATGCTATATTCCACTGACAGTTGGAGGCGGTGTGCGAACTGTTGAAGACGTGCGCACCCTGCTTCTTGCCGGAGCGGACAAGGTTTCATTCAACTCCGCGGCGGTGGCAAACCCGGACATTGTTGGCGATTCCGCCCGGCAATTCGGGTCGCAGTGCATAGTCGTGGCAATAGACGCCAAGACGGTGAAGCCCGGAAAGTGGGAAATATACACCCATGGCGGTCGCAGACCGACTGGCATTGACGCCGTAAAGTTCGCCAGAAAGGTCGAGAGCAAGGGGGCCGGTGAAATATTGCTTACCTCAATGGACCGTGACGGAACCAAAGCTGGATTCAACCTGCCACTTACACGGGCAATATCGGAGGCTGTCGGCATTCCCGTTATCGCCAGTGGAGGGGCGGGCACCCTTGAACATCTGGTAGAGGGGATAAAAACGGGAGGAGCTTCAGCCGTGCTCGCGGCCTCGATATTTCATTTTGGCGAGTATACCATTGGACAGGCAAAGGCCCATATGGTGGAAGCGGGAATTCCAGTGAGGATCGGAGCATGACAATCGAAGAACTTGAGAACATTATCTCGATGCGCGCCAATGCGTCACCTGATCAAAGCTGGACCGCTAGACTGCTTGAAAAGGGATCTGTCAAAGTGGCCGAGAAATTCGGAGAAGAGTCGATCGAGGCGGTTATCGAGGCCGTTCGGAATGACCGTGAACGTTTGATAGCCGAATCGGCAGATGTACTCTATCACCTTCTTGTAATGCTGCATTCACAAAGTATCGGCATCTCAGATGTCATGGAGGAACTTGACAGGCGTCATATGCAGTCTGGCATAATGGAAAAGGCTTCACGGAAACAACAGCCCGGCAAGTAATCTCACATATCAAGCGCCTCAAGCCCATCACATCCGTATACGGACAATCTCTTGCAGCTTCTCCCGTATGCTATAATAAACCGGAATGCCAACGTCCGAGCCAACTTCAAGGGTTGCCACCACGGCATATTTGATCTGATCATCTAATTCTCCAGATGCAGGCGAGCACGTTACATCAAGAATAAGATTACCGTCATCCGCAAATTCAACCGCTTCTTCGCCTTCCCAACGCTTGTGATAGACAGTGCCTTTGCCGAGAGCATTGTGCGACGGCTGCTGCTTAGCGTTCGAGGCACCAATAGAGAACTTTTTGTCACCACCCGGACTAGCCTTGAATTTGGCAAGGCGGTACATCCGGTGTAATTGTTTGATAGGCGTTAGCCAAGCGATTGTAACCGATAGCGACCGAAAACCGGCTGTTCTTTCCAGTTCAGTGGGAAGCGGCACGACAAACCGATCCGTTTGCCTTGAACCAATTTCGTTCCAACCGATAAGGATCGCGCGATTCTCGGCGCAATTTATTATGCGCTTGATATCTGGGCAGCCGAAGCCTAAAAAACGGCTAATTTCATCCCTCTCATGCTCCCAGGACATTTTACCGTTTTCAGTAATTACTGTCTTCAACGCTTTTGTTGCATTCTCATCCCAGTAAGCGCCATGAACGAGCAATGCCTTAAGAATTACGGCGATATATTCACGGTTTATTGTCGGACACACTGGATCGTCTGGCAAATCTTCCAGCATTTCGAGGATGCGCAAGGCGTTGTGTGTGGCAAGTGCTGTAGCGACGCTGGTACCGCTCTTATTGCGCTTGCGATTCATTTGGCCAGATGGTCCAGGACTGGCTGCACCGATGCCGAAATAATTTGCCGGCTGTAAAGGGACGACTTCAATTGGTGCATTGTTTGAAATCGCTCGAACCTGTTCTGCGCCGCCGGGAAAAAGGATTTCCGGTTTTATTGTGCGTTTGTAGCCAAGCCCCAGCGCTGAACTTATATTTGGCAGTGTTGCGCATACATATGGATCTGCCGCCATCAGACCCAGTCCGTTTGGGGAGAGATTATCGCTATGGGCGGCACCAACTGTAAGTGCATTGATAGCTTCGGAAGGCGCGAGCAATCGTCGATCCGCACGCTTACGCAAAATCGCACGGAGCATTATCTCCTGCCGTTTATTGGCATCTGCATTCTCGAAATCCGCCCACTTGTGGAGATTGTCAAGCGGCAAATGCTCCGTAATGTTCCCTGCGCTGACAATTATTAATACGTTGTACTGCCAACAAAGGTGGTCAATCAGACGCGCCCAAGGACTCATTACACCAGCAAAACGCCGTTTGGGATCGCCAAGTGACAGATTAACAATTCGCACTTCCGGTGCTGTTGGTTCTTCTTCGCCTTCACCATCGAACATGCGTATGAAAACGCGCCAGATCAGGTCGATGCATAGACTATCCGGCGGCATAAACTCACTGACCGCGTCAAATCCATCCCGCTGCGAATACATGACCGGCCGGACATATAGACGACGCCTAATCGGCCGTTCAGTAGGCTGTATGTTTAAGTCGCCGTGCAGAATCAGCGAAGCCATTGCGGTACCGTGTTGTAATTCCGCCGCAGAGCCATATTTATTTGCGAAATTGTCAGGATCGTCTATAATCAACCGGTTCGCAAGTAGGTCATGCTGTGCCATCGGCACGCCGTCAAGCAAAGCCCCCGTAGGTTCATCATCTTCCACATCACCTTCGCCTTCAATGGCTTCTATGGCATCCTCAAGATCGCCATCGACGGGCTTGGACACCATGGATTGCGGCCTCAACATCATTATGCCATCAAAGGTTACGAGGCTGATATTTGAATGATTGAGCACATCTTGAATGACACCTGGAGATACCTCGACTAGAGCTGCATGATACCGAATATCGTCTATTTCCGAACGATCCAGCACATGACCATCCAGTTCACGTAGTCCCTCAATGAAAGTATTTTCTGCTATCTTACGGCGTACCGCGTTATCCCGATACCAAAACTCAACCTCAAACCGGATCGAGTCATCAGGGTTAAATTGCAGCCGTTCCCGCCAATCCTCAACCGCTTCAGCAGTAAGGC
>JAPOTF010000070.1 GCA_026709325.1 Roseovarius sp. | reverse complement strand
CTGGCATTCCATAGCCGGTCCTTGAGCGCGCGGGATATTCCCGGCAGGTCATCAAGATCAAGACGAATCAACTTCTCGGGCATGTTTTCGGGCGCAAGCCACTGAAGCCCATCGGGTTTTTCAAGCTTGCCCGCGATTTTGGCCAGAAGGTGATTGGGACCGACTCCGACAGAACACCGCAATTCCGAACCGACTCGATTGCGGATGGCGGCTTTGATCTGCCTACCCAGATCAAGAGCCTCCGACAGTTCCGATGTGCGCCCGCCAAGCGCAATCTGGAATTCGTCAACCGAGCGCACCGCTTCCAGTTCGGCCAGTTCATCGATAACGGAGGCTATTTTTCGGTTGAAGCGCACATACAGGCGATGCCGACTAGGTCGAAAGACAATCCCGGGACACATTTGTCTCGCCTCATAAACGCGAGTGCCGGTTTTGACGCCATGTTTCCTGGCTTCATCCGACACGGCAACGCAGGCTCCGGATTCCGAATCGATTGCGGTGATTCCAACCGGTCTTCCCCGCAGCGTCGGATCTTGCCTCTGCTCCACGCTTGCAAAAAAGCTGTTCATGTCAATATATAGCGAACGCATTGGCGTCATAAATCTTCCTCCGGCCATTATGGGGAGACTATTTGTTTTTGTATTGTTCTCTTTTTGAATTGGGTGGTCAACTTTGAAATGCCATGCCAGTCCGCAAATCGAGTCGGCGGCCATTTCAATCTCTCTGAAGCTCCATTGCGGGGAGGAAACATTCGGATCATCTTCCCGTGTTTCCGACGTGCCGCCCTGACACCGGGCGGTCGAGCATGATGTCACCGACTGGCCAGAATTCCCAAAAGCGTCTTTGCGGCGGCCTGTTCAGCCTGACGCTTCGACCCCGCGCTGGCCATCGCCGACAATTTGTCATCAAGCTTTGCCTCTATAAGAAATTCCGGCGCATGATCTGGCCCCTCCCGGGAGATTTCCAGATATTCCGGAGCGCTCAGGCCCCTGGCCTGCGCCCACTCCTGCAATGCGGTTTTCGAGTCAGGGGGAACGGATTTTGCATCCGCAATGCGGCTGCCCCAATGACGCAATATGACATCCCTTGCGGTTTCGTAGCCGGAATCCAGATAGACCGCGGCAATAACGGCCTCCATTGCATCGCCAAGAACGGCAGTCTTGCGCCGCCCCCCGGACTTCATCTCGGAGCGCCCAAGCCGCAGAACGGAGCCAAGATCGATATTCCCTGCCATTTCCGAACATGTTTCCTTGCGAACCAGCTCATTCAGGCGCCTGGCGAGACTGCCTTCGGCCGCGTCGTCATCCTGCGCCAGAATTGCCTCGGCAATTGCCATCCCCAGAATTCTGTCGCCCAGGAATTCAAGCCTCTGGTTGTTTCCGTGAACCGAGGCCGACATTGAGCAGTGCGTAAGAGACCGCGCAAGCAGCTCGGGATTGGAAAATTCATATCCAAGGCGGATTTCAAAGGCCTTTAACTGTCTGCAGAGCTTCATTCAAGCTTCTCGAAGAAACGGTCGGACCGCCAGGTCCAGAAGTAAAGCATCGATCCTCCGGATGACGAGAACACAACGCGCTTCGCGCGGCCAATGAGATTTTCATAAGGCACGAAACCGACGCCCCCCAAGGCAACGGGGACTCTGCTGTCCGTTGAGTTGTCCCTGTTGTCGCCCATGAAAAAGTAGTTGTCTCTCGGAACATTGTAGATGCCGGTGTTGTCGGTGTGCTGGCTTCCGATGTTCAGGATGCTGTAGCCGCGCCCATTTGGAAGAGTTTCGATTTGCCGCGATTTCTGGCAGACGCCGCCGGTACCAACGATTCCATTCTCGCAGCGGGGCATTTTTCGCAGCGGACCCTGCCGGTTCTGCTCCTCCTCAAAAACTCCCGCATCTTCAAGGTCAACCGGCCGGCCATTGATATGCAGCACCCCTTCCCTCATTTGGATTTTATCTCCGGGCATGCCAACCAAGCGCTTGATGTAGTCAGCTCCGTTTACGGGATGGCGAAACACTATGATGTCTCCGCGCTCGGGCGCACCGCCAAATATCCGCGTGTTGCGGCCATCCATAAATCCGCAGATGCTCTTTGCGTCAATATCAATGCCAAGCCTGTCGATTTTGATGTTTGGACATGATGCATACGAATAGCCATAGGCCAGTTTGTTTACAAACAGGAAATCGCCTATAAGCAATGTCTCCTTCATCGATCCGGAAGGTATCCAGAAAGGCTGGAACAAAAGCGTGCGAAAAAGCCCCGCAATTAAAAGTGCCCAGAACACCGTCTTTATTGTTTCCCATATGCTTCTCAAAACTAACCTTCCTCTGCCATGCATGCTCTCCGACTGACGCAAAGGCTAAATGCTATCTGATGCGAATGAAGTCAAGACGCGGGACGCAAATACCAGCAATTCCCGCTAGCGGATTTTTTTATCCATTTGCATGTTGATTTGTCTGTTTGGGATGATTTGCGGGTTTCAGGCGCGCATCCGCGTGTCCGATGGCGCGCGCGACGCCAAACAGCGGGCGCAGGACTCGGTCGGTTTGCAATCATCTGGCCGCGCCGGGTCAGGTCGCCCGTCAGGCGTTGGTAGACAACCGCAATCCGACCGCGCCGACCAATATCATCGTCACGAACATGAACTGCATGGCGCTCAGCCGCTCGTCGAACGCGAACCAGCCGATCACCGCCGCCGCCAGGATTCCGACGCCGGCCCAAATCGCGTAAACAACCCCCAAAGGCAGATACTTCATCGCGGGCGAAAGCATGCCGAAACAGGCGGCATAGCAGCCAATCGAAGCAAAACCCCAATGCCATCTTTCGAAACCGTGGGAAAGTTTGAGGAACAACGTACCGGCGACTTCAAGCGCAATTGCCGCCAGAAGGAATGCCCAGCCCATCAGGCCAGGCCTTCGGTGCCGGCCATCCTCTCGCCCGCCACGATCTCCGTCGCGCACAAGGCGTTTTCCACGACATTCGCAGATGCGGGATATCCTTCCCCGTCCTGTCTTGCAGACATTGTCAAGCCCTTCCTCATATACCGAACACGTAACGGGTCACGGTTATCGGACCGCCAACCGCGCAAAATCCGAGTGTAAAATACATAATTGCCCGCTTCAACTCCCCCGATTGGCGACTCTGCGCGCGTCGATAACCACAAACGCATGTGCCCATGGATGATCATCGGTCAGTGAAACATGAACAACCGCCTCGTATCCATCTGGCGTCATGCCGCCCAGACGCTCCGCCGCCCATCCCGTGAGTGTCATCACCGGCTGTCCGGTGTCAATGTTCGCGACCGACATGTCTTTCCAGGATATGCCCATCCTCAGACCTGTCCCAAGCGCCTTGGAGCAGGCCTCCTTTGCGGCCCAGCGCTTTGCATAGGTTCCCGCCTCGTCCTTTCGACGGGCGGCCTTGCGCCTTTCGGTATCCGTAAAGACGCGATCCCGAAACCGATCGCCAAACCGATCCAGTGTTCCAGCGATTCGATCTATATTTGCCAGATCAGTGCCTATTCCCAAAATCAATGAACGCCCCCTTCCCGACTGATGGCAATTCCATGCCGAAATCAGTGCGCGGGCCCGCGCGCCTCGTCCATCAGGCGACGCATTTTCGCAATCGCGGCGACCAGCCCGAGATATATTGCCTCTCCAATCAGAAAATGCCCTATGTTCAGTTCCATTACCTCCGGAAATGCCGCAACCGGCATTACAGTGTCATAGGTCAATCCGTGACCGGCATGCACTTCAAGCCCAATGGAATGCGCGTAGGCGGAAATGTGCCGCAGATTTTCCAGTTCCCTTTTGCGATCGCTCTCGCGCCCTTCATGATGCGCATCGCAATAGGCGCCGGTATGCAATTCGACAACTTCCGCGCCAATGCGTTTCACCGCCTCGATCTGCCGCCGGTCCGCGGCGGCAAAAATCGATATGCGGCATCCGACCTCCCGCAATGGCGCAATGTAGTCAGCCAGCCCGCTTTCCTCGCGCATCACATCCAAACCGCCCTCCGTGGTTTTCTCCTCGCGCTTTTCCGGCACGATGCACACCGCATGGGGCCTGTGGCGCAGCGCGATGTCCCGCATTTCCGCCGTGGCGGCCATCTCGAAATTCAAGGGAAGGTCGAGCGCGCTCGTCAGCCGTTCAATATCCCTGTCGGAAATATGCCTCCGATCTTCTCGCAAGTGCGCCGTAATGCCGTCCGCTCCGGCATCCTCCGCCAGTTTCGCGGCGCGGACTGGATCGGGATAGGAACTTCCCCGCGCATTTCGCACCGTTGCCACGTGATCGATGTTTACGCCAAGACGCAATTTTCCCTTGCCATACATATTCTCTCTTCCTCCAATTCGCCGCCGTTTCGCGGTCTGCCTCGCCTAATCCCCTTTTCGCAGGGCATCGGCCCTGGCGGCGGCATTTCTTCCAAATTTCCGTATCCTATCCTTGAGGCGCCCCTTGCGTCTTGATTTATAGGCCCTGATTATTGGCAGACTAAAATAGTAGCACGTCACTCCGGCAGCCGCACCGCACACAAGGCCCCCAATAAGATAGGGCAGAAAAACCTCGTGATAGAACGCCGAAAGATTTTCCCAGTCCGCTTCCGCATCGGTAAAGGCCGAAACGATGTTATGCTGCATGTCCCTCCATGCATATATGAATTTGCCGCCCAGCGACCGACCCAATTCCCCCTCGATGCTGACCTTCTTTCCAAGAATGAATTCGCCCGTCCGGATGGACAAGGCCCCTATCAGGAAAAAGGTGAACGGATTGCCCATGAACGTGGTCAGCATTGCGGCGATGATATTGCCCCGGACAATCCAGGCCACTGCCGCCGCGAGTATGAAATGGAATCCGAAAAAGGGAGTGAATGTAACAAGCACGCCAGCCAATATCCCGCGCGCAATCCGGTGCGGAGGGTCGGAAAGCCTCCGCAGACGGTGACTTATGTAGTGGAGCGCCCTTGTCCACCCGCCTTTCGGCCAGAGAAACCGGGCAATCACGTTCCACCATGGACGCCTCTCCCTTCGCTTGAAAACCAATCCACCCGCTCCTACGCATGAGAAATTTCTGATCCCGCGACCCGTTTTGGATCGCGGGAGCGCGCCACTTCGGCAACATTGCTCTCTATGTCGAGCAGTGAAATCAAGGCATGCATCTGCTCGACGTCGCGAAACTCGACATCCATCTCCAGCCTGTAGAAATCCGGTTTGCGATCCACAATTTTCAAGTCGGAGATATTTGCCTTTCTCTCCCCGATCAGCGTGCAGATTCGACCCAGAACACCGGAATCGTTTCCAATGGTCATTTCCAGAGTAACCGCATAGGATGCCGGATGCTTTCCGCCATGCCAGTAGATATCCACCCACCTTTCGGGCTGGTTTTCGTATTCCACAAGCGCGTCGCAGTCTATCGCGTGAATCACCACGCCCTTGCCGCGGAACATGATGCCGACTATTCTTTCTCCAGGAAGAGGCTGGCAGCAGCGCGCGCGCTCAAATCGCTGATCCGTTTCAAGGCCGATAACGGCATTTGCCCAACTTACCTCGCTGCCCTCTTTCGGAGAGATGTCCGGATACACCGCATTTAGGATGCTGTCGGCGTAAAGCTCGCCCCGGCCCATCCGGACCATGAGTTCATATCTGTCCTCAAGGCCAAGAGTTCTCGCAGCGGTATCCAATGCCCTGTCGGATGCCCTTTTGCCAATTTGCTCAAATGCGGATCGGGCAAGCGCGCGGCCCAATTTAATGTAGCGGCTGCGATCCAAATCCTTAAGGGAGCGTTTTATCGCCGATCGGGCTTTGCCCGTTTTGGCGATTGAAAGCCAGACTTCCTGCGGTGTCTGTCCCTCTGCGGTAATCACCTCGACCGATTGACCGTTTTTGATCTGAGTCCACAGCGGCACAAGCATCCCGTCCACTTTTGCGCCCACACAGGCATGGCCAATGCGCGTATGTATCGCATAGGCGAAATCTATCAGCGTCGCTCCCTGGGGCAATTTAACCACATCGCCCTTCGGAGTGAAGCAAAACACCTTGTCGGCATACATCTCAAGCTTGACGGCCTCGAGAAAATCCTCGTGGCTCTCCTCGTCGAATCTGCCGCGAAGAGACGACAGCCACAATGTCGAGTCCGCGGAATAGGGGTTTTCGGCTTTTACGCCATCGCGATAGGACCAGTGCGCCGCAACGCCCGACTCGGCAACCTCGTGCATATCTCTGGTACGTATCTGCATCTCCACCCGCTTGGCGGCTCTACCCAGCACAGTGGTGTGTATGCTGCGGTAGCCATTTGATTTGGGCTGGCTGATATAGTCCTTGAACCTCCCCGGCACGGCTCGCCACTGCCTGTGGATCTCGCCCAGAATGGCATAGCAGTCGTTTACCGATCCCGTGATCACGCGAAACCCGTAGATATCGGAAAGCCGGGCAAAACCAATGTTCTTCTCCTGCATTTTGCGCCAGATGGAATACGGCTTTTTCTCCCGACCAATCACCTGAGCTTCTATGCCGGCCTCTTCGAGCACCTTTTGCATATCGGAAGTGATTCGATTGATCATGTCTTCGGCTTCCGCCTTTAATATATCGAACCTATGCATAATCGACTCGCGAACGTCCGGGGAAGTCACCTCAAACGCAATGTCCTCCAGTTCCTCGCGCATCCAGTGCATACCCATGCGCCCCGCCAGCGGCGCGTAAATCTCCATGGTCTCCACGGCTTTTTTCTTCCGCTTTTCGGGTTCCAGCGCCTTGATGGTGCGCATGTTGTGCAGTCGATCGGAAAGTTTAACCAGAATGACGCGCAGATCTTCCGACATCGCCATGAAGAGCTTGCGAAAATTCTCCGCCTGGCGCACTTCCGTCCCGCCCAGGTCCAGCTGTGTAAGTTTGGTAACCCCGTCAACAAGCCTGGCAATCTCGCCACCGAATTTTGCCTCTATGGTGCCGTAGTTTGCACACGTGTCCTCAATTGTATCATGCAGCAATGCCGTTGCGATTGTCGCATCGTCAAGCTTTTGCTCCGCCAGTATCAATGCAACGGCAACGGGATGCGTGAAATAATCCTCTCCAGAGCGCCGATATTGTCCGTGATGCATTTCACGCGAGTATTGATAGGCATCGCGCAACAGTACCGAGTCCACCCGAGGATTGTAGTCGCCGACCAGTTTGACGAGTTCACCGGCCGTGATCATCGGCACTGATCGCATTTCGGCAAATCCGGATTTATTCGCTTTCCTGCTTTTGCGCGGCCATTAGAGCGCGAAGCATCTGCTCTTCAGACATGTCATCCTCTTCCGGCCGCTCCAGACCTGTGTTCATCATCAATAGAGATATGGGATCATCCTCGGGATTGTCGACCTCAATCTGAACCTGCTGCGCTTCAATCATCCGCATGTTCAGATCCTCGTATTTTTGCTGCTCCTCGGCGATTTCGCGAAGGGCAACGACGGGATTTTTGTCATTGTCGCGATCAACGGCAATCGGCGCGCCTTTTGCAATTTCTCTTGACCGGAAAGCGGCAAGCATAACCAGGTCGAACCTGTTCGGCACTTTATCGACGCAATCTTCAGTTGTGACTCTGGCCATGAATCCTCCTGTTCCAAATGACTGAAAGAGCGCCATCTAAACATTATCAGGTCAAATTGCAAGTGCGAATTTGCAAATCAATCCCAATCGCAATGCCATTTGGCGTTTGCTCTCCGGCCCTTGAAAACCGGACAATCGAATACCGTGGGGAGCCTCGTCACAGCGCTTTCCCCGAACCACTGGCAATGGTTCGCATTGGCAAAACTCGCCGGGCTTCCAGGTCGATGCAGACATCATCCAAAGCCTGAAAAAAGGGAATGACGGGGAGTCGGCAAATGCCGCCGCCAAGTCCATAATCCGCCAATCAACGGAAAACCGAGTTAATTGCAACTGAAACTAGTGCTCC
>JAPOTF010000164.1 GCA_026709325.1 Roseovarius sp. | reverse complement strand
TTCGTTCTTCGGTCGAATACCCGGAAACGTGGTTTGGTCCATACATGGGCTTTGAGCATGTGGAGATGATGCTGGTCGGTCACAACTGGTTTCTACCCGAAAAGCCGCCTGCGGGACAGCATTACGAGCACTGGTTTTACGCTGACGGACATGGAGATGAAAAAAACCGCCTTTATCGCGAGAATGCCGGAGACACCAGGGGTGCGGCTCAAACCTGGCATTCCCGTCTTCCCGTTGCCTGGCACAACTCGACATGGACCGCAGACCGGGCGATAAACTGGCTGAAAGAGCAATCCGTTGGAAAAAAGCCGTTTTGCGCCTGGATCAGTTTTCCCGACCCGCATCACCCTTTTGACGCTCCCGAGCCATGGTCCCGACTTCATGACCCGGACGAAATAGACTTGCCGCAACATCGCGAGAGAACTTTTGGCGGACGCCCGTGGTGGCATGAGCAGGTGCTTACGGCGGAGCCTGCGGGTCCAAAGAAAAATGCCGAAACACGCAAGGCCTACAGTCGAATTTCACAGCAGTCAGATGATCAGTTGCGGGAGATCATTGCGAACACCTATGGCCAAATCGCTCTTGTCGACCATCAGCTTGGTCGCATCATGATCAGTCTTCGGGAGTTTGGCCTGTCGGAGAACACGGTCGTTGTCTACGCCTCCGATCATGGAGACTGGCTTGGCGATCATGGCTTGATCCTGAAAGGCCCCATGCACTACGAAGGGCTGCTGCGCGTTCCACTTGTCTTTTGGGGCGCCGGGATTGAATCCGGACAAGTGAACGAGAATCCCGTTTCAACTTTGGATCTTGGAGCGACCTTTGCGGAATATGCGGGCATTTCCCCATTGCTGCCCCAGCATGGCCAGAGTTTGCTGCCGCTGCTGAGAAATTCGGATGAAAAGCGAAAATTCGCCTTGAACGAGTGGGAATTGCTGCCAACGCGCGCGGGCGTTGCTCTGTCTTTGCGGACGGTTAGAACCGGAACGGCAAAAATGACAGTTGATCAAATCAGCGGCGCAGGCGAACTATACGATCTGGCGGCGGACCCCTGCGAGCTTGTCAACCAATATGACAACCCGCGGTTCAGGCCATTGCGCGATGAACTCCAGTCAATGCTTTACATGCGTCCCGACGATTGCATTCCGCATCAGACTCAGGTGGGGATGGCATGATGCCTTTAGCCGACTTCCAAAGCCGACGGCAGTCGACGCAAAGCCCGTGTCGCGGCCCTGCGCTCCGTTGATGCAGGCGCCCTGTTCCGGAATTTGTCAAGGGCGGCGGCGAGGGCTGGATGATCCTGGTCGCTCGCCGCTTGCGGCGTGTCCGCATTGAGCAAACCTGCATCAATTTGGGGAAATTGAATGTGTGAATGCCGGCATTCACATTCCCAAAAAGCTTTTTGACAGTTGCCCGGGTTCCCGAATATAAATGACGGAAAGTCCTCGAGCAGAGTCAAGACATTAAGCAATGCGCGATAATTCAACCACGGATATCATGGATAAATTCCATATCGCCGCCGCCTTTGATCTTGAACTGATTCATGACAAAATCAGGCAGATTGGCGCGGTTCGCTCAGATTGCGGCAAATCATTTCACTGGAGGGGCGGCAACCCGAAAGAAGGGCTGCTCAAACTGGAAAAGTACCTAAAAGGCGCAAATCTTCTTGTTGGACATAATATTGAGGAATTCGACATTCCACATGTCTTAGACGTCATGCCCGAGTCGAAATTGAAAGATATTCGTCGCGTTGACACGCTCTGGCTTTCCGCATTGACATGGCCGCAGCCGAAGACACTTCGCCAGGAAAAGAAATACCGCAGTGGAATGCTTGGCGCGGCGGAACCGAATGACCCCGTGGACGACTCTCGCGCGTCACTTGAGATTTTCCGGAAAACGGCAAGAGAATTAATCTGCAAAATGAAAGCGTCGCTCGATTTGGGGATTTCACTTCACGGCATTTCATCGAACCATTCCGCACTGGGGCATGGATGCGTTTTTAAACCGTTTTTTGATCGTCCAACACCGAAACAACGTGATGATGCCATAACAAGATTGGCAAGGGGACATGTTTGCGACGCTGAATGCCATCGACTGCTTGAATTGGCCAGGCGGAATCATCCGTCACTGCCATTTTTGTTGACGAGGGTTGCAGAGGACGACGCCTGCGTGACTCTTTCTCCGTGGGTAATGAAAAAATTTCCCGAGATGCAAGACACTCTTGAAAAACTGCGCGATACCAGTTGCGGAAACCCGTCATGCGCATGGTGCAACAAAAGAAAGAACAGCGTGGAGGCTCTAAAAAGCTGGTTTGGCTATGACGGGTTTCGCGCAGAGCCGGTTTCCGATGAAGGCAGACCAATGCAGCGGGAAATTGTCGATGCCGTCATGCATGAAAAAGGCAGGGATGTGCTTGGCATATTGCCAACCGGAACGGGAAAGTCGATATGCTATCAACTGCCCTCTCTCGAGTATCGCAAGATGCTCGGTCACTTGACGGTGGTTATTTCACCTCTGGTTGCGCTGATGACCGATCAGCGGGGCGGACTTCTTAAAAGGCATGGAATCGATACATGCGTTGTCATTAACGGAATGATGTCGAAGCTGCACAGAGACGAAGCCATGGACCAGGTGATGTTTGGCGAAGCGAGCATGTTGCTCATTGCACCTGAACAACTTCGAAACAAAACGGTTCGGTCCACATTGAACAAGCGCAAAATCGGACTTTGGGTTTTTGACGAGGCCCATTGCATAAGCAAATGGGGGCATGATTTTCGACCGGACTATCGGTATGCGATTAGAATTTTGCGACATTTCGGTGAAGACAATCAGCCACCAAGAGTGCTTTGCCTGACAGCCACGGCCACCAAAGGCGTAATAAAGGACATTGTCAAACAGGTCACAGACGCCACAAGGCGCGAGATGCTGATATTCAACGGAGGCGTGGAAAGGACAAATCTTGAATTCTCCGCATCTTGCATTAAAAAAACGTCAAGGCTCGGAACAGTGCTCAATGCGGTAAAGGGAGTCGGGAAAAACGATGCAAGTCTCGTGTATTGCTCCACGAGGCGGGGCTCCAAGGATATGGCCGAGGCGCTAAAGTCAATCCCGCTTAAGGTTGCCGCATATCATGCGGGACTGGACAGAAAGACCCGCGATAACGTTCTCGAAGAGTATCTCTCGGGAAAGCTTGTCTCGATCGCGGCGACAAACGCATTTGGAATGGGCGTTGACAAACCAGACATAAGACATGTCCTGCATGCCGACATTCCGGGATCGCTGGAGAACTATGTGCAGGAAGCCGGAAGGGCCGGCAGGGATGGCGGACCATCATATTGCCGACTGTTTTACGATCCCTCGCAAATTGAAATGCAATTCAGCAGGCAGGCCCAAAACAGACTGTCTCGGCGCGAAGTCGGGGGAATCCTAAAGGCCTTGCGCGAAATGGCCGCAAAATATGCAAAAGACGGGTTGCTTGTCGTTCGAATTGGCGACTTGCTTAAAAAAGCCGGAATTCCAATGGGTTATGATCGCCATGGCATCACAAAATGCATTGCCGCGATTTCATGGCTTGAAGAGGCGGACCTGCTTGAACGAGAGGACAACAAGGTAACCGTTGAACCTTCATGCCTGATGGTGGATTCACTTGAAGAGGCATCTTCTGAATTGGAAGCCAATGGCATCACTGGTCCCAGGGCGAAAACGGCACTTTCTTTACTAAAGATGCTCATTGAATCACCACCGACAGACAGTTTCACAATAGGCAATACTGCTGAAGCGATCAGATGCGAGGAATGGCAGGTGCGTCAAATCCTTCGCGATCTTGATGCAATTGGGTTGATCAGACATGACAGCAACCTTGTGATTTATATGGCGCATGGCGTTCACAACCCGCTTAATGACAGGCTTGGCAGAGCCATGACACTTGAAAAGAGCGTTCTGGACGCGCTTAAGACCCAACTTGAAAAAAATCCAAGATCAATCGTGAACCTGCGAGTCCTCGCGCAGGAAATTCGAGATGGTGGAATTCAAGACGGCAGAAAAGTGGAATTTCGCCCAGATGAAATTGTAAGAGTGCTGCGTTCGCTTTCTTCCGATGAGAAGCGCGATCTTGAAGCGATGCCCCCCATTAGTTTCAACTTCCTTGACAGAGAACGTGTCAAAATTGCTGCAAATAAGGATTTCGACAATGTTCGCACTGCTTCCAATACACGCCATGTGGTCGCCACTGCAATTGCCGGCGATCTTTTAAAAAGAGTGCGAAAGGGAGCAAAAGGCTCCGCAGTTGAAATCCCCGTGGCCTTGTCGGAAATGCATGAAGTTTTAAAAAGCGACATGGAACTGAAAATGCAAAACAGGGAAATTGGCACGCGGGTTGTCGACCGGGCGCTTCTCTGGATGCATGATCTTGATGTTCTTTTTATTGGGTCGGGAATGTTGCTGTTTGATCCGGCGATTACCGTAAAGTTGTCCAATGACACGCGGCAATATACGGAAACGGATTTTAGACCTCTGGCTGAATATTACGTCGAGCAAAGCAGGCAGGTTCATATAATGGAGCGTTACGCGAAACATGCTTTGGAAGACATCGACAAGGCGCGGAATCTTCTAAAAGACTATTTCAGATTGGAAACTCATGAGTTCTTGCCAAAATGGCTGCCAGATATGAAGGGAGTTGAAACCGAGCGTCCTTTGCAACCGGCTGTTTACGAGAAGGTGGTTGATAATCTGAGGGCGCGGGATCAAATAAATATCGTTTCCGATCATACAGTTGAGAGGAATGTTCTGGTATTGGCCGGCCCAGGATCAGGAAAAACGCGTGTTCTTGTTCACAGAATTGCATATCTTCTTGCAGTTCGCAGAGAAGATCCGAAGGGAATTATCGCCCTTACATATAACAAGCATGCCGCTTACGAGATACGAAAAAGACTAGGAGATCTTGTGGGAAACATTGCTCTTGGAGTTAATGTTTACACATGCCACGGGTTTGCGATGACTCTCACTGGCCGAAGCATGAATGGCAAGGATCCAAAGGACGCGGACTTCAGAAAAATACTTCGTGAAGCGACAAACACGCTGCAAGCGGATGCCGAGGCAAAGGAAAGCCTACTTGAAGGCTACAGATGGATTCTCGTTGATGAGTATCAGGACATTGGTCATGATGAGTACAGTCTTGTGACGGCAATTGCTGGATTGGGCCGCACTGATCCGGACAAGCGTCGAACCCTTTTTGCCGTAGGGGATGACGATCAGGCAATATATGGATTTACTGGCGCATCTGTTGAATACATCCGCAAATTTACTGAAGATTTCAATGCAAGAAAGACATTTCTGACGCAAAACTACAGGTCAACGGACAACATAATCAAGGCTTCAAACGCGGTTGCCGAGTTGTGCAATGACAGAATGAAAACCGATCATCCAATTGAAATAAACAAGGATAGAAAGAAGGATCCACCGGGAGGTCAATTCGGGAAATGGGACTCCGTTGGCCGTGGACGCGTTCAAATTCTGTCCGCTTCGGGATCCCGCAAAGAGCAGGCCATGGCGGCAAAATCTGAACTTGAGCGCCTGCGGCGCTGCGCCGGAAACTGGGATTGGAACAATGTGGCGGTTATCGCTCGAAAATGGGAATCTCTGGATCCGGTGCGCAGCATTTTAGCTTCGGAAAGAATCCCCGTTGTCGACATGCGAGATAAAAGGGAACGTCCCAACATATGGCAGTTGTGGGAATTTCTCGAACTCCAAAATTGGCTGATCGAATGCGAATCTTCCATGATATCCATCAATGAAATAAGGAAATGGATTATCGGCAGGGGCCGTGGACCGATTTGGGATATGCTTGGCAGTCTTGTTGAACGGTTTGCCGGGGAAAGCGGGGTTGGGGAAACATCAGTCAAAGATGTTCTGCATTGGATAGGTGGATGGGGAAGAGAATACAGGGATATGCAGAGCGGGGTTGCGCTTGTTACGGCCCATTCCGCAAAAGGTCTTGAATTTGACCATGTCATTATCCTTGATGATGACTGGAGGGAATCCGGAAAACATGCCGATGAGCAACGGCGTCTATATTATGTGGCAATGACGAGGGCACGCCAGACATTGTGTCTGCTGAACGGGGGCGCCAATCCGTTTATTCCGCACCGTGCAGGAGCCATGGAAAGCGTCTTGCATCATCGCGAATATGCAATGCCAGGAGAGTTGCCAAATGCGGTGCACCGGATTTATCGCAAGTCAAATCATGGAGATGTGGTTCTTGGTTATGGAGGATATTTGACATCCGGGGAAAAAAGACATTGCGGCCTGCTGTCCGCGCGCACGGGCGACAATGTCAAACTGACTCATGTCCGGAATGGCGGGCGTAGCGGATGGTACATTAAAAATGATGATGGGGTGTTTATCGGAAAAATGGCGCGAAAATTTAAGCCGCCCGATGGATATGCATGCCGCAAGGCGCGCATTGCATGGCTTATAGGCAGAGATCGCGCCAAATCGGTGGAGGCGGGCTACCGCGAGCCAAAAAACGATAAGTGGCCTGTTGTAATTCCGGAATTTGTATTCAGCCCGATTGAGAATCGCCAGCAATGACATGTCTCGAAATGGAATGGCGGGATCGAATTGCATATGCATTTAGGAACATCGCGGTTGGTGATGCATGAACCGAAATGGTATTTTAGACTCCTTCGGTCAATCGGAATTTTGCCAGTCAAAATGGAATATGGGGAAATGACCGCAACATGAACAAGGCGCAGGTAATTCACGAAATGGGTTCTGCCGATGTTATGCAATTGGAAGAGTGGCGGGTTCCCGATCTGAAAAAGGGAGAAGTTCGCATATGTCACACCGCAATTGGCGTGAATTTTGCGGACACATGCCACAGAGGGTGAGTTTCCCATCCCTGGCCGGTACCGGCGCCGCCGGTTGTGATTGGTTTTAAGGCAGTCGGCATTGTTGAGGAAATCGGCGAGGATGTGTCGGGATTCGGCTTGGGGGACAGGGTGGCATATGGAATCCCCCCCCCCTCCCCCGCTGGGGAGCTATTCGGAAGCTAGAAACTATCCTGCCGATAAACTTCTGCATCTTCCCGACGGACTTGACGACAAGCAGGTGGCAGCTTTACCGATGAAGGGAATGACGGCGCATTATCTGCTTCATCGCACCTGCAAGGTTAAACCGGGCGATGCCATACTGGTGCATGCGGCGGCTGAGGCATGGGACTGATTCTGTGTCAATGGGCAAACGCTCTTGGAGCAAATGTGGCTGGCACCGTTTCCACGGCCGAAAAAGCCGAGGCTGCGCGCGGCCGGGTGTAATCATCCCGTTGTTCGCTCGGAAAGAAGCTTTGTGGATGTGGTGCGCAAAGTGACCGATGGAGAGGGATGTGCCGTGGTTTACGAGGCAATTGGAAAGGACACTTTGCAGGATTCGCTCGATTGTCTTCGCTTGATGGGTGTTTGCGCCGCATATGGACATGTTTCCGGGCCGCCCGATCCGGTGGTATTCAGGATCTTGGCCGCAGAGGGTTGCTGTTCATAACTCGCCCGGCCATAATGCACTACGTCGCCAAAAGATCGGATCTTGAATGGGCCGCAAACGATCTATTCAGGGCGATGGGTGATGGAATTCTTGACGCCGCCATCAACTATGAGTGCCCGCTCAAGGATGCGGTGAAAGCCCACCAGGCGATGGAATCCGGCAAAACGCCTGGCGCCACCGCGCTAGTGCTTCAATTTATTCATTTGATTCCATTTCTTGGAGCCTCCGGTGCCCCCGCTTCCAGGACTCCACAAGATCCTCCGGGCTGCGGCTCCACCGGAACGGCCGGGCGTCCCTGGCGTTGTGATGTTCAATGTATCCCTCGATCGCCGCGACGCAGGCGTCCAGAGAGTCGAAGACCGCGTTCTTGAGCCTCTGCCGCACCAGCTT
>JAPOTF010000148.1 GCA_026709325.1 Roseovarius sp. | reverse complement strand
ATCGCCGTGGCGTGCGGCCGCGAGGCGCGCAATCTGCTGGACATCCGGGTGGAGCCCGCGGGGTGAGGGTTGGGCTTGCGCGCTGAAAACCGGCTTCATGGAAAGGGTTTCGGCAACCACCTCTCCCCCAATTTGCGGGATGCTTTTCGAGGTGGTCAACGGCTTCTCGTCCGCGCGCGCCATGATAGCGGTCTCGGTCGGAAGAAGCTCTTCGCGCATGTCGCCTCGCGGCCGTGTCGGGGAAAGGTGCCGACCACCCCGGAGCGCCGGTCGGCCCGCGCCAATTAAACACCAACCTCGCCAAGCCGAACCGGACGGACGCCGCCCGGCCATCGCCCGTGTGCGGCGGAAACTCCCGAACCGGCCCATAAGGCCAAATCGACGGAAAAACAGGCGAAAAATCCGCTGGCGGGAATTGCTGATATAATGGTAATTGATCAAGATGCCAAATTAACATGTCACATCATGACCGATGACGATCATGGTCCTCGCAATGTCGCAGATCGTTTAAACGGTTTCAACGGGTATGCTGGATCGAATTCGCCGGCGCATGGTTGATGGTTGTGATTCAGCAACAGGTCAACAATACTCGAAAGACCAGACATCAAGATCAAAATGCTTTTGTCATGACTGCCAGGCCGACACTCAAAGACAGACTGCATCTTGATGGCGGAGAAGTTTCCCGTTGCGCAAATCCTGTCGCTTTCCAGCTGTTTTGAACCATAAAGGGCAATGATTTCAACAGTCTCTCTTCCCGCATGATTTAAGCGGACACATGATTCCGTAATTCGCTGTCGAAAAACATATCTCTCTTGCGCATGAACTGTTGCGGTGACATTGTGCCCGCGCCAGCGGAATCGCCAGACTCCGGATTCGTCACTCGCAATTACAAGCCGAAGGGAACCGGCATGACCAGCAAAAAACTGTTTTACATCAACGGCACTTGGACAGACCCAATTGAAGGTGTTGAGCATCGGGTGATCAATCCTTCAACGGAAGAGGCTTGCGCCGTGATTTCATTCGGCGGGCAAGCCGATACGAATGCCGCCGTGGCAAGCGCGCGCGCGGCATTTCCGGGATGGATGGAAACGTCGATCGATGACAGAATCGCGCTTGTGGAAAAGCTTCGCGATGCATATGCCGCAAGAAGTGAAGCAATCGCCGAGGCCATCAGCACCGAAATGGGCGCCCCAATTGACATGGCGCGCACCCAGCAGGTTGGAGCCGGAATATGGAACCTGGACGGTCTCATAAAGGCGACGCGCGAGTTTGAGTGGATACGGCCCCTGGGGGAACATGCCCCGGGTGACCGGATCATTCATGAACCGGTGGGCGTGGTTGCCATGATTACGCCCTGGAACTGGCCAATGAACCAGGTGTCTCTCAAAGTGATAGCGGGCTTGCTTGCGGGCTGCGCAATGGTTTTAAAGCCATCGGAGGAATCTCCGTTAAGCGCAATGCTGTTTGCGGAAGCGGTCGATGAGGCCGGATTTCCCAAAGGAGTGTTTAATCTTGTAAATGGCGACGGCGCGGGAGTCGGCAGCCAGTTGACGGCACATCCAGATGTGGACATGGTTTCCTTTACCGGTTCAACCCGTGCCGGAAGACTTATCTGCAAATCCGCGGCCGAGAGTCTTAAACGCGTGTCACTCGAACTGGGCGGCAAGGGCGCAAATCTTATATTCGCGGATGCCGATGAAAAAGCGGTAAAGCGCGGTGTTGTTCACTGCATGAACAATTCCGGCCAGTCATGCAACGCCCCCACGCGCATGCTGGTTCAAAGGGAAGTCTACGAACAGGCGGTTGAGACCGCCATAGCTGCGGCCAAATCAGTCACGGTGGGCGCGGCTTCGGAAGAAGGCCGTCATATTGGCCCTGTTGTTAACGAAACCCAATACAGGAAAATCCAGGACATGATCCAGTCCGGCATTGATGAAGGCGCCCGCCTTGTTGCCGGCGGCACGGGCCGCCCGAAAGGGCTGAACAGGGGATATTACGTGCGCCCCACGGTTTTTGCCGATGTCGGAAATGACATGGCAATTGCCCGCGAGGAGATATTCGGTCCGGTACTTTCCATTATTCCGTTCGAAACGGAAGAAGAGGGAATAGCAATTGCGAATGACACGCCCTATGGTCTTACAAATTACGTGCAGACATCAAACCCGGAGGTTGCCAATCGCTGCGCGCGGGCATTGCGCTCGGGAATGGTGGAAATGAACGGCCAAAGGCGAGGCATGGGATCACCCTTTGGCGGCATGAAGCAGTCGGGCAACGGTCGTGAAGGCGGAAAATGGGGACTGGAGGATTTTCTCGAGGTTAAAGCCGTTGCGGGATGGGTTGAGCGCGATTGAGTCACGCAATGAATGCAAAGGCCTTCATACTGCATCTGGGTCGCGCGAGATCGCGCAACGACAATGTACAGCATCTTCTCGAACTGTGCGGTATCGAGGCCGAGGTGTGGCCGGCGGTGGACGGCGAGTCTCTTTCCGAATCGGACATTGCGGCCACAGTGAAAACCGGGCTTTTCAAACCAGCCTACCCTTTCGATCTGGGCAAAGGTGAAATCGGCTGTTTTCTCTCGCATAGGCAAGTCTGGCTTGAGATGCTTAAACGGAACCTGGATGCGGCATTGATTTTTGAAGACGATGCCGGAATTGACCCAAACACCTATCATCACGCTTTAAAACTGGCTTTCAAATTCATTAACCAGATGGGTTACATACAACTTCAGACCAGGCGCTATGATGGTCCCCGGTTCAATGTCGACATCATCGGGCATTGCGCAATTGTTGTGCCGCGAAGAACCGAACTCAGATCAACCGCCCAGATGGTCAGTCGGGAAGCCGCGCTAAAACTTCTATACGGATCCAGTACATTTGACAGGCCCGTGGACACATATGTTCAAAGCCACTGGCATACAGGTGTCCGACCCGCCATGATCTATCCCTCAGGCATAATAAGCAATTCGAGACACGTTGGGGGATCGACCGTCCAAAATGCCAGGAAAACATTTTCCGGCAAGGTATGGCGCGAGGCTTCACGGTTCATCTACAGATCGGCAGTTACAAGATATTCCAAAAGCAGTTCCGCTCCCATACATGGCGGTTGCCTTAAGGACGGGTAGGCAATTTTGGCGTGATTGGCGCTGCATGAACTTTTCAGTTATGCTTGAAAGGCCCGCAAATGACTATGCAACAACGGCGATTGCAATATCCTAAATCCGATAACCCCGCCTCCAAACAATCAATGTGACTCCATTCATGCTTTTAAACAATTACGCGCATTTCAATGAAAGAATGGTATAATGCAGACCGTTTAATGGCATTGAAAGCGCAATTGCAGATTCCCGGATGACCAATATCACGCCAGACAAAGCCGTTGTCCCGCATGCCCCGTACGTGATTGCGTATTGGGCATTTGATGATTTTGATTTTCGCAATCATGCCCTACATGCAGCCCTATATTTGCATCTCCGGGCGGAGCGGGTTGTTGGTGCGTTTTTCCCAAACTGACATGGAGCCGGCAATCTATACTCGAATGTTCGAGGGAGTGGGGAATCAGCTTTTTCAATATTCCGCCGGCCGCGGTCTTGCCGACAAGCTGGGATGCGACCTTGTGGTTGACACGCGATATCTTGCCGGATTGAACCGAGCAAATTGCATGGTGCATTTCAGCAATGCGAGATATCTCGAGAATGTTAACTTGCCGCCTTTCAAGAATGACGGTTTGCTAAAATATATCGGCTGGAAATTGCTTTCATCCAGCCCGAAATCCTTCAGAGATAGCGCCAGGGGTTATAATCCGGATTTGAAAAAACAGCCTCCATACACATACCTGCGCGGATATTGTCAAAGCGAGCGCTATTTTGCGGACATTTCCGATAAATTGCGGAGCGACCTGGAATTTACAACCCCATTGACAGAAGCAAACGCCGATTTCGCCTCCATGATCAAAAATTCCGCAAACCCGGTCGGCGTCCATTTCCGCAGAGGCGATTATCTCAAAAATGATGCGTTTTCAATTTGCGCGTCTGATTATTACGCTGCCGCCATGGACTATATAGCGATCAATGATTGTCAATCTGCCCTTCCAACATGTTTCGTGTTTTCCAATGATCCCGATTGGGCAAGAAAAAATGTTTCACTCGGTTTTGAAACCGTGTTTGTTGATGTCAACTCTGAAAAAACCGGGCATTTTGATCTGCATCCGCAATCTCTTTGCAATCACAACATCATCGCAAACTCGACTTTTTCATGGTGGAGCGCATGGCTTAATTCAAATCCCGATAAAATTGCAATCGGACCGCAAAAATGGTTTACATCTGACAGGCGGGAAAATCCGGACATATATCCCAAAGGCTGGGTTATATTTTAATTCGATGCGCCATGATCATTTTATCAATGTTGAATACCGTCAAATGACAATATCGTTTACTGACCAGACATTGATTGAATAAAAAAGCTCCAACATGAAGCACCTTGTAATTTGCATGAAATGGGGCGATTTCTTTGGACCTGAATACGTCAACCTGCTGTTCAGAGCCTCAAGGCATTACCTTGATATCCCATTTGACTTTGTCTGCATGACTGAAAACCAATCCGGTCTGGATTCCGGCATCACGGTGAAGCCTCTTCCCGATCTTGGTTTGGGCCCCGATTACTGGAAAGCGGGTGGATGGCCCAAAATATCGGTTTTCAAACCTGGGCTGGTTCCGGATGACACGCGTGTCCTGTTTATGGACATCGACACCGTAATCACCGGAAACATGGATGACATGTTCAAAACCGGACCCGGCGTTGCAATGGTTAACGAGTGGCCGCGTCTTGCAGACTACCTTAATCCCTTTCGGCCTCAAAAACAGCTTTCGGGGGTGTTTTCATTTGATGGCGGCAATGAGACGGAAATTTACGAAAAGTTCATCGCCAACCCCGCGGCCGCTCGTGACAAATATCGAATTGAGCAATATTTTATCGCCGGCAACGCATCCAGGTTAAACACTTTTCCCGATGGGTGGGTATTGAGTTTCAAAAGACACCTTTTTCCGCCGCATCTTGGTGTTAGAGACGGTGCCAGCGTTCCGGAGCCACCCCAAAATGCCAGGATTCTTCTTTTTCATGGCAACCCAAGACCCGTGGAACTGGCGCAAGAGGGATTATGGGGAAAACGCTTCAGATATGGGAGGGGAGCGGTGCCGTTTATTAGAGACTACTGGCTTAAATTCGGAATTGAACCCCCGTTGCCCTGATTGCGGCACATCCCCGCCGAAAACCATGCGCCATCCATTTGGAATTCATGCTCGTTTAAATGAGCATGCTTTCAACTTCTTCCACACCTTGAAATTGAAGGCTGTAAAGTTCCGAATAAATGCCGCCTCGGGCGAGCAGCTCATTATGATTCCCCCGCTCTGCAACTTCGCCATTGTCCAATACGATAATGCTGTCGGCATCCAGGATTGTGGAAAGTCTGTGCGCGATAATCAGAGTTGTTCGATTTCTGGAGAGTTTTTTCAGCGCCGTCCTTATGGCCATCTCGGATTCCGCATCTAGCGACGATGTGGGTTCGTCAAGCAATAGAATGGGCGCATCGCGAAGAATGGCCCTGGCAATTGACAAGCGCTGGCGTTCTCCGCCGGACAGCATTCCGCTTGATGGCGAGATGTGCGTGTCATATCCATTGGGCAGTTCCTCGATGAAGCCGTGTGCCGCGGCGGCTTTGGCCGCATCCTGAATTTGCTCGCGGGTGGCATTTGACTTTCCAAAGCCGATATTGTCGGCAACGCTTCCGGTAAAAAGAAATGAATCCTGACCAACCACTGCAATTTGCCTGCGGAGCGATTTGATGGTCACCTCTCTAATGTCATGCCCGTCGATTTTTACACTGCCGTCACTGACATCAAACATTCTGGGTATGAGATTGAAGATGGTTGACTTGCCCGCACCGGACCGTCCGACAAAAGCCACTTTGGTTCCCGGCTCGATTTTGAAATTGACATTGCTTAACGCCGACTTTTCACCGGAATACGTGAACCCAACGCCATTGAATTCCATGGCACCTTTCACTCTTTGAAGCTCTTTGGCTCCAGGAATGTCAACTATGGAATTTTGCGCGTCGAAAAGGCTGAATATGCGTTCCATGGCAACGTTTCCCTGCTGGATGGTTGCATAGAGGTTCCCTATCTGACGCGCGGGCGTGACAATAACCCCCAACCCGGTTAGCAGACCCATAAAATCCGCCATGTTGGTTGTGCCCGCCGCCATTCTCCAGGACACTATGAAAAGCAGTGCGGCAACGGCAACGCCGCCAAGCATCTCCATTACCGGCGATATGCGCGCCTGCAGCTTTAGATTTCTCACGCCCAAAACGCGCAGATTGTCAAAAAGACTGGATAAACCTCGCCCCATATGATCTTCAAGCTGATAGGTACGCGTAACGCGAATGCCGGAAAGTCCTTCAGTCAGACCCATATTCATGACGGCTATCTGTCTTTGCGTCTTTTCAATGACGCTTCGAACTCTTCTGCCAATCAGATTAACCGGATACAGCGCCAGGGAAAATATCGCCGCCAGCCCGATTGTCATTGCCCAGTCGATAGTCAGCATCACCACAAAGGTCGCCATTATTATCAGAAAGGCTCTTATGCTGCCGAAAATGGCTCCCGCAGCGCCCATGATAAGGCCTATATCTGCGGTAAACCTTGTTGCAAGAGCGGCTGGCGCCTCTTCCTGCAGTTTTTCCATGTCTGCCTGCAAAAGCACATTGTAGAGTTCTTTTTTAATGTTGGCGTCAATTTTGGACATGGTCCGTCCAAGCAGTACCGTGTGAATAAACTGTCCCGTCCCCTTTAATGCGGACAGTCCAATAACAAGTAGCGGCCCCCAGTAAATCACTGTCGCGCTTGAAGCCTCAAATGCGTTGACGATATGTTGAATTGCCTTGGAATATCCGGCGGCCGCCCCTGCCGCAATCGCCATGATTACGAGCACCGCCGCAAAGCGAATCCACGAATTTCGCATCCAATCATGCCAAAGCCGCCTGTATAGATTTCCTTTCGGCTTTGGCGCAAAGATTTCAGAGTGTGCTACCATATTGCAAACCATGAATTAAGTTCAATGTGCCCGCACCTGGCTTCCGGTACAGATTCAATTTTATATTCCGATTTTACCTTTGTTAAATCCAGCGCGGCAAATATGCTGTCGCTATGGGAAAATGATGGGGATTTTTGGAAATTTGCCACTGGAATTTTTCTCCAATCACGCTTTAAATCCCATTTGATCGCACCATAATTTACCTCTTCAATCGGTGCAAGTCCACTTTGAGTGATGATGCGACCGGTTTCGGACAAAATGAAAAGTTGACTTGGGGCGTGGCCAAATCAGTTTAATCGCCCTCATAGTTTCGGGTTTCTCAATCCATCGGCAAATCAATGACATGGCCATCAATCGGATTCTCCGGGACTCCGTGCGCTTTTGGGATGGGCCGATCCTGGCATATGCCGAGACGAAATGAATTATGTTCATTCTGGCACAAACCATTTGGACATTTTGACTTTGCAAAATGAAGCATATGTTTTTGAAGAGATGCGTTTTCTGTGATATTTTTCACCAGAAAGCCCGGACCATAAACCCATTTGAAAGCCACATTTCTCTTGCGGAACGTATACATGCCCGAAAATTCAAAAAAGCCAAACAGCGTTCAGGAAAACATGAGCCTCAAATCTGAACAATCACCACAACGCGAAAGCTGGTGCGCTCAGGTAGTTACACTCTTTCCCCGGGCATTTCCCGGAGCGCTTGGAGAAAGCGTTATTGGAAAAGCCCTGCATGAAGGCCTCTGGCAACTTTCCACGGTAAATTTGAGGTTGTTCGGGGAAGGCCGGCATTTGAATGTTGATGACACGCCGGCGGGCGGTGGAGCGGGCATGGTTCTTAGAGCAGATGTAATGGGCAGGGCAATAGAGGCCGCCCTGGAGAACGCAAAACCGGGGATGTCGCTTGTCCATCTCAGCCCCAGAGGGAAAAGATTTGATCAGATGATGGCTCGCAGGTGGTCGAATTCACCAGGTATAACGCTAATATGCGGTCGGTTCGAGGGCATCGACCAGCGGGTCATTGAGCATTATGGCATAGAGGAAGTCAGTTTGGGGGATTTTGTAATGACAGGCGGTGAAATCGCCGCAATGGCAATGCTGGACGCAACGGTTAGACTGATACCCGGAGTTCTGGGCAACCAGACATCCATAGATGACGAGAGCTTTTCGGAGGGTCTTCTCGAGCATCCGCAATACACTCGCCCGGTGGAATGGAAAGGCCATTTGATACCTGATGTGCTGCTTTCGGGACATCATGGGGAAATCAAAAAATGGCGAAAGGAAATGGGCAAAGAAACCACGCGGAAAAACAGGCCCGATTTGCTGGAGAAGTAGCGCTTTTCAACAATGCCGTCCTGCCCAAAACCCCATCAATGCCGAATGAATGTCCCATTTGACGGAAGTTTCACTCGCAATGCCCATGAATTTCAGGTTGAATTCCGTAAAATGCAAATTTTGCAAAAATAAATTTTCCGAGAACTGCCGTATTGTCGATTCCGGGGTTGAACATGCAGTCTCTTCGGTTTAAAAGTCTCCCGTCCGGGAATCGTCAATGATTTCCGGGTTTGCTTTTCGATTGCATCTTGACATCTTCGGCTTGGTGCCGTTCGAAAGGCGGAAAACAGGAAATGACGACCCTATCTCTGGCGGGCACTGCTTGTGGATCCGAACGAAGACTGGGAGCTCTTGGGACGCGAACCATCTTTGCGGATTAAACCGCAAGCAAAGCGGAGTTGCGGCAATGGACATTATTGCTCAAATCGAGGCCGAGCAAATTGCCTCGCTGGAAAAGAAAATTCCCGATTTCAAGGCTGGCGACACTGTACGCGTCGGCTACAAGGTTACCGAAGGCACGCGCACAAGAGTTCAAAACTTTGAAGGCGTTTGCATAAGCAGAAACAATGGAAGCGGCATCGCCGGTTCGTTCACCGTCCGAAAGGAATCCTTTGGTGAAGGCGTTGAACGCATGTTTCCGCTCTATTCGACAAATATTGACAGCATCACTGTTGTACGGCGCGGAAAAGTGCGGAGGGCAAAACTTTACTACCTGCGCTCACGCAGGGGAAAATCCGCGAGAATTGCGGAAGACACAAATTACAAGCCGAAAAAAACCTCGGTTTAGGGAGAAAGGCTATGAAAAAGGATCTGCACCCCGATTATCACGTTATTAACGTCAAGATGACCGATGGCACCATAATTCAGACGCGCTCCACCTATGGCAGTGAAGGGGATACCCTTTCACTTGATGTCGATCCGACTGTTCATCCGGCATGGACCGGAGGTGGCACAAGACTTACCGACGCGGGCGGACGCGTGACCAGGTTCAAAAACAAGTATTCCGGTTTGGGAATCTAGGCGGATCGCAATTGATTGCTTTTAGCCGCCCCATTTATGAAAGCGGCTTCATCTTGTTCCTAACCGGCAGGTGCGACACATGGCGCATGTAATTGTTGTGGGCAACGAAAAAGGCGGCGCCGGCAAATCCACCGTTTCAATGCACGTTGCGACAGCGCTTGCGCGCATGGGGCATAAAGTTAACGCGCTTGACCTGGATCTGAGGCAGCAAACCTTCAACCGATATTGCATCAACAGGAAAAAATATCTTGAATCGGCAGGTCTGGCTCTGCCCGGGCCCAATTTCCACAAAATTCCAGAGACGGCAACTCCGGCAGATCTTGATCTTGGCATAGAGGCTTCGGAGGAACATCTGAAAGGAGCTTTGAATGAAATTTCCAGAGACTGCGAGTTTATCGTAATTGACTGTCCCGGTTCTCATACCTGGATGAGCCAGATTGCGCACTCAAAGGCGCATACACTGATTACACCCCTTAACGACAGTTTTGTGGATTTCGATTTGCTGGCGCATACCGATACCGATGGAAGCACGGTTCTGGGGCCCTCAATCTATTCGGAAATGGTATGGACCGCCCGCCAGAGAAGAGCGGCGGAAGGGATGAAGCCAATTGACTGGGTTGTATTGCGGAACCGCCTTGGCGCGCAGCAAATGCACAACAAGGAAAAAATGGGTAGCGCTCTGGAGAACCTGTCAAAGAGAATAGGTTTTCGAATCGCGCCGGGATTTAATGAAAGAGTTATATTCAGGGAAATGTTCCCCAGCGGTCTGACACTGCTTGATATGAAGGACGCGGGAATAAACCGAATGAGCATGTCCAACATAACCGCGCGCCAGGAGCTGCGCGATTTGATCAAATCGCTCGAATTGCCAGACGTGGTGGTAAATTTTTGAGACCATTCCGATTGCGGAGCCATAATCTTTCGTCAGATGTTCGGCATTAATCCGGCGCATGCATCTGATAAGGCGTTTTTATATCGGCTTTTCAAAAGCATATCAAATAGATTGCTCATTCTGCATGGAGAATGCCCCACCGATAATCCCGTTCCGTCAATATATTCGATTAACGTCTGCATTATGGCGATTTTTTGTAATTTGGCTTTATTGTTCATGTTAGATACATATCACGAAAGCATGGATTTTGGAGGCTGCTGACATGGGCATTATCCCTAAAACGGCACGGGCGGTGATTATAGGCGGAGGCGTGGTCGGTTGTTCCGTGGCATATCATCTTGCGCGATTGGGATGGAATGACGTGGTTTTGCTTGAACGCAAGCAATTGACTTGCGGAACAACATGGCATGCGGCTGGATTAATAGGCCAGTTGAGAGCCACTCAGAACATGACCCGGCTGGCAAAATATTCCGCGGAACTCTATAAAAGCCTTGAATCTGAAACCGGTATGGCTACAGGCCTCCGTCAGGGTGGATCGGTATCTGTGGCGCTCACCGGGGAACGTCGAGAGGAATTATACCGGCAGGCCGCCATGGCAAGGGCTTTCGGGGTGCCTGTTGAGGAACTGTCTCCGGCCGAGGTCAAGGAAAAATACAGGCATATAAACCTTGAAGGAGTGACGGGGGGTGTCTGGCTGCCTACCGATGGGCAGGCCGACCCGGCCAATATCGCCCTCGCTTTGGCAAAGGGCGCAAGACAAAACGGGGTACGTGTCATTGAAAACGTCAAAGTATCCGGCATGTCAAAAAAGCGGAGGCGAGTAACAGGTGTCGACTGGAAATCCGATAATGGCGGAGAGCGCGGACACATCTCCTGCGAGATGATTGTGAATTGCGCGGGAATGTGGGGGCGAGAAGTTGGCCTCATGGCCGGAGTAAATGTGCCGCTTCACGCCTGTGAACATTTTTACATTGTTACCGAAGGTATTGATGGCCTTGAACGGATGCCCGTGCTTAGAGTTCCCGATGAATGCGCATATTACAAGGAGGATGCCGGAAAAATTCTGCTGGGAGCTTTCGAGCCCAATTCCAAGCCCTGGGGCATGAAAGGGATTCCGGACAATTTCGAGTTTGATCAGCTACCGGAGGATTTCGATCATTTTGAACCCGTTATTGAAGCGGCATGCAATCGCGTCCCCATTGTCGCTGAAGCGGGCATTCACACGTTTTTCAATGGGCCGGAAAGTTTTACGCCGGACGACGCCTATCATCTCGGGCTTGCGCCTGAAATGGATAACGTTTGGGTTGCCGCGGGGTTCAACTCCATTGGCATTCAATCCGCCGGCGGGGCGGGCCACGCTCTTTCACTATGGATGGACAGCGGCGAAAAGCCATTTGATCTGGGTGATGTGGACATTTCGCGAATGCAGCCATTCCAGGGAAACAGGCATTACCTTTTTGAAAGGTCAAAGGAAACTCTAGGCCTTTTATATGCCGACCACTATCCCTATCGCCAAAAGGCGACGGCGCGTGGCGTGAGACGATCTCCATTTCACCACCATCTCATCGAGCATGGCGCCGTAATGGGAGAAATCGCGGGGTGGGAAAGACCAAACTGGTTTGCAAATGAAGGACAGAAACGCGAATACCGATACAGTTGGGGGAGACAGAACTGGTTTGAAAACGCCGCTTCCGAACATAATGCCATGCGTACTGGCGTTGGCATGTACGACATGTCAAGTTTCGGAAAAATAAGGGTGGAGGGCCCGGATGCGGCCTCTTATCTGAATTACATTGGGGGCGGCGAGTTTGACGTCCCGATCGGCAAGATTGTTTACACGCAGTTTCTCAACGTGAATGGCGGGATCGAGGCCGATGTCACGGTCACCAGGCTGACCGAAACCGCATATCTTGTGGTGACTCCCGCCGCGACGCGCCTTGCGGATCAGACCTGGATGGAAAGGCACCAGGGCGGGTTTCGGGTTGCGATCACCGATGTGACGGCGGGCGAAGGAGTGCTGGCGGTTATGGGGCCCCGCTCGCGCGAACTCATGATGTCTGTCTCGCCAAATGATTTTTCAAGCGAAACCAACCCGTTTGGAACCGCCCGGGAAATCGAGCTTGGAATGGGCATCGCCCGTGCGCACCGGGTATCCTACGTGGGTGAACTTGGCTGGGAAATCTACGTGGGTTCCGATATGGCGGGACACGCCTTTGAGACCATATGGGAGGCCGGACGGAATTGCGGACTTAAGCTGTGCGGAATGCACGTGATGGACAGCTGCCGAATTGAAAAGGGCTTCCGGCACTTTGGTCATGACATCACCTGCGAGGATCATGTTCTGGAGGCGGGGCTTGGCTTTGCCGTGAAGACCCAAAAGGACGGTTTTATTGGCAGGGACTCGGTGCTCAGAAAGCGCGACGAGGGATTAAAGGCGAGAATGCTCCAATTCAGGCTGACCGATCCCGAACCCCTGCTCTATCATAACGAGCCCATTGTTCGCGACGGCGAGATTGCAGGCTATTTAACCTCCGGAAATTACGGTCATTGTCTTGGGGGCGCAATTGGCATGGGCTATGTTCCCTGCTCGGGACAAAGCGGGGCCGAAATTCTTGCGTCGACCTATCATGTTGATGTTGCTGGAACGCGCGTAAGAGCGGAAGTCAGTCTAAAACCGATGTATGATCCGAAAGGGGACAACATGCGGCTTTAGGCGATATCCACAGACGAGCCCGGCATATTGTCAAGATTTGCAGCCTGGCTTCCACACTGGAAGTGGGTTCTCTCAAGCTGGCAATATTCTCTCCGAGGCCCGAGACTTCCCGCCGCAGGCCGCCTACCTCCATTTTAAACTCGAAAATGGAGCGTTTCGCCAATTGAAAGAGTGTAAACACCGTGCCGATAATCCAAGCGGTCAACCGCACCACGATCCATATTAATCCGAGTCCCGCTCCATCGTCTTTCTTTCCTCATTGCGTGTCCCATGTGAGAATTAAAAGGTTTCCGGTAGAAACATTGAAGCGACATTTCCGGGTCTTTTCACCACTCCCGCTCCAACATCATGTCGCCGACATCCCTTCATGCAGATTTGGCTTGATTCGCATGTGACGCTCCCAACCCGGATATTTCATGCATTGGGTTTTGCACCGGGGAACATTTCCGCGACAGGTGGTTTTCACGTGACGGGGCCGGTTTTCGGGAATCATTCCCCATGCGGCGAGCAATTCCAATGTCTTTAAAATGGCGGCTTTGATCTGAACTTCATCCATCTCCCTCCATCGGGATGCCGCAAGTGAAGAACCTCTGAATGCAGCATCATCCTGTCATAATTTGCTTCAGACATGTCGGAATACAGCGGGTCCCCAAGTATCGGGTGTCCTATGGACTTCATGTGCACGCGCAATTGGTGACTGCGCCCGGTTTTTGGAAACAGGTGCACGCGCGTCTCGTCATCGGAATGTTTAATTATCTTCCATTCAGTTAGCGCCGACCTGCCGCTTTCCATGCATATCTTTTGAAGCGGACGTCTTGGCCAGTCGACGGCCAGCGGCCGATCAACAAAACCGGTTTTCGGCTCCAGTTTCCCCTTGACCCTCGCAAGATAGGTTTTCCCTACCCGTCGCTTTTCGAATTGAAGACCCAAATGCCGCTGGGCATGACGCGTTAATCCAAAAATGATTGCTCCCGAAGTGTCCCTGTCAAGTCGGTGAACCAGAAGCGCGTTTGGAAACGCCAGTTGAACTCTCGCAAGAAGGCAGTCGGAAAGACGCTTTTCCTTTCCCGGAACCGAAAGCAGTCCGGCGGGCTTGCCGACCACGAGAATTTCATGGTCGGCATGCAGTATGTCGAGCGGTTCCCGAGGCGGGTTGTAGTCCCAAGTCATTTCAGCAGCATCAATGGCGCAAATTCCCCATTCAACAGGATAAACCGAAATTGTCTCTTGCCGCCATTGCAATCCGCGATCACAACAGCCCGTCGGGAGGATCGGCTATTATCCGTCCCGCGCATATATCCACAGCGGGCACCGAATCGCGTGTAAATGGCAGCAGCATGCTTGCGCCCCGCCCGGTCACTTCGATTTCCAGTATGTCTGACGCTCCATGATTCAAGACGGCCTTCACCCGGCCAAGGGCTTTTCCGGCGGGGTCGCTTACCTGAAGTCCGATTAAATCGGAACAGTAATACTCATCGTCCGGCAAACCGGGAAAACGCTTTCTCTCGACATAAAGCCGAACCCCGCGCAATGCCTCCGCCTGCTCTCTTGTGTCAATCCCGGACAGGCGGGCTGTCAGCGCACCTTTTGCGGCTCTGCCTGTCAGACGCACCGAAAAACTGCGCCCGTCGTTTTCGGCGGCCACTTGGCCATATGCGGATATATCCTCGGGATCCGATGCAAAGCTCTTGAGGCGCACTTCGCCTTTCACGCCATAGGCTCCGGCTATGGCTCCTATGCAAACCCTGTCACTCACCGCCAGACTGCCGACTGACAATGCAGACGCCACTGGACATTTTGCCTGAGAGAGCTTCACATGCGGAAATCGAGTTGCTCCACTGATATAGCATTCCAGCTCCAAACGCGATTGCGCAAACAAATATATATCGGATTAATCTAAACATCTCATTGCAATCGCATAATAAAATGGCTCCTTCCGTCACCCGGCTAGAGTCTATCTCGTAAATGCCTGTCCGGGAATATCCAAATCCGGTTTTCTGCGGGAATTGCATCAGGCATTGAACATTGGCGTTTTCAATCGGTCTCGCTTCCCGTTTTGCCCAAGGCAATCCCCGCGGTTAATCGGCCATATTGATTAAACATGTGACATTTCCAGAAAGCGAAATTCGCCGCGTGAATTTACCCGACCAGGTTCGTAAATTCCAATGCGGTTGCTATGCCTGTTTTTCCTCCATGCGTTCTCTGGCCTTGGTACCCGGCTGACCTTTTTTGAAGTTTTTCCGCTCCGTTTTTTCCATGACGCCTGCCGCTTCAAGAAAGCGGGAAATCCGGTCTGTAGGCTTCGCGCCCCTATCCAGCCAGTAGCGAACGCGATCGGCATTCATTCTTACACGATCTTCATTATCCTTTGGCAGCAGCGGATTATACGTTCCAAGCTTCTCTATAAAGCGGCCGTCACGAGGCATTCTGCTGTCTGCCGCGACAATGCGGTAAAAGGGGCGTTTTTTCCCTCCCCCGCGAGCAAGACGGATTTTCATGGCCATTTCAGTTTTCTCCTTTACTTGGGGTTTCAGATGCGTTCATTTGAACAGATACCTGATAGTTCCTGTGATGCTGTATGACTTCATCAATTATGAACTTCAGCATTTTCCTGGCAAATTCGGGATCCAGATCAGCTTCCTCCGCCAATCGGTGCAAGCGCGATATCTGCTCTTTTTCGCGGGAAATGTCTGCCGGCGGCATTTTATTTTCCGCCTTCAACTTGCCAACCAGCTTGGTATGCGTGAATCTTTCCGCAAGGGCGTAAACCAGTATCGAGTCAAGCCGATCGATGCTTTTGCGATGCTCCAGAAGCAAATCCCGGGCGCTTTTATTTTCCTCGACCAAATCGCATCCCCCCTGATTTAAAAGATGAAATATGGTCGCGGTCTGTTTGGGGCTCTGCCACGACGGTTAAAACTCCATTTTCCGGAAAAACCGCGCGGCAATGACGATATGCCGCTTCTCCGATATTGCCTGTCGGCACTTTCCCATGGCCGAGGCTTTCATCTGCGGCTCTTGAAATGACTCCAAACGCCGCGCACGGCATTGCCGGCACATTCATTTCATCATGCGCAGCGCTTTTTCCCGGATGGCGGGAGATTTCATGTCCGGCCGCCCCGATCATATCCTTCATGCGGGTGGTCGGGCCGTTTAATTCGTTGCCAATGAATGCCATCACTTTAAGGCCTCTGGTCCCGGATGACGATAGATCATGGTTTCACCCATGCGTACGTTGTTGTATTTGCGCTCAAATTTGGCTCCCATGCGTTCCGCCAGCGCAATCGACCGATCGTTTCCAGGCACAATGTTTGATGTAAGCGTCGGAAGCCCGAGATCGTCATAGGCCCAGCGCCTGACTCGCTCCGCGCCTTCCAGCGCAAGCCCTTTTCCCTCATGCCCCCCGAAAAGCGCCCATCCCAATTCCGGCTCGGGCCACCCTTCCGGATTCCATATGCCAATAATTCCGCACGGAAGATTGGATTCCCTTGGAATCGTCGTGAAATACCCGTATCCGTGCAATGCCCAGTGTCCGATATTGAGAGCAAACCAGCGCCACGCTTTCGGACGGTCCTCCTCCAGCCCGAAGCCGACGGCTCTGTCGGGGTCCATCAGAAAACCCGCGTAATGATCGAAATCCCCGGCCTCGGGTCCGCGAAGAACAAGTCGCTCGGTTTCAAGTAGCGGTATGTTGAGTTCAGGTTTCACCACTTGGTCATTTCCTGATAAGGCCTTTAAGTTTTGACGGTATGCGCATGTGAGCTGACATCCCGCCACCTGAAAGCCCGGATAGCTGATTCACGAGATCCTGATCAACGCTTTTGCCCAAATCCTGACCGGCTTCCTGGCCCGGCATCTCGCCCATCATGGCCCTGATCGCGTCGACATTGCTTTTTCGACCCATTTTCCGCATCATGTCCGACATCTGTCGCTGCATCTTCAGAAGACGATTCAAATCGGACACGTCGAGACCGGCTCCAGCGGCAATTCGTCTTTTGCGGCTGGCATGCAAAATTTTCGGATTCGCGCGCTCTTTTTTTGTCATGGACTGGATCAGGGCGATTTGCTGTCTAACCATCTTGTCGGAAAAACCCGCATTTTCCATCTGGCCGCTTAATTTACCCATGCCCGGCATCATTTTCATAATGCTCCGCATGCCGCCCATATTCTGCATCTGCTCAAGCTGCATTTTCAGATCGTTCATATTGAAATAGCCTTTTTGGAGCCGCTTGAACATTCTATCGGCCTGTTCGGCTTCCATCACCTCCTGGGCTTTTTCAACAAGGCTGACTATGTCGCCCATGCCAAGAATCCGCCCGGCAATCCGTTCCGGCACGAAGGTTTCAAGGGCTTCCATTTTTTCGCCGGTGCCGATAAAACGTATGGGTTTTCCGGTTGTCGCGCGCATTGACAGCGCCGCGCCACCGCGACCATCGCCATCCATGCGTGTTAGCACTACGCCGCTAATTCCGATCTTGGCATCGAACTCTTCTGCCACATTGACTGCATCCTGACCTGTAAGGCCATCCGCGACAAGCAGTGTTTCTCGAGGTTTCACCGCATCTCGCACATCGGCAGCCTGCCGAATTAGCTCCTGGTCGATGTGCAGCCTTCCCGCCGTGTCGAGCAGGTAGACGTCGTACCCGGCATTTGCAGCTTCCGCCTTTGCCCTGTTTGCAATTTCAACCGGATCCTCGCCCCTGATTATTGGCAGTGTGTCCACCGCAATCTGTCGACCAAGTATCTCCAGCTGCTCCATTGCGGCAGGCCGGTTTACGTCAAGCGAGGCCATAAGCACACGCTTGCCATCGCGCTCGGACAGTCTTTTGGCAAGTTTTGCGGTAGTGGTGGTTTTCCCAGATCCCTGAAGACCAACAACCAGAACGGGTGCGGGAGGATTGTCGATTTTAAGCTGCCCCGCACTGTCTTCCCCGGCGAGAGTGCCCACCAGTTCGTCATGAACAATCTTTATAACCTGCTGACCTGGCGTAACCGACCTTGTCACTCTGTGTCCAGTGGCCTGCTTTTGGACTCGACGTATAAATCCGCGCACGATTGGCAGGGAAACGTCGGCTTCAAGCAAAGCCACCCGAACCTCTCGCAGGGCTGTTTTGACATCATCCTCGGACAGGGCCCCCTGCTTTGTCAGCCGGGAGAAAACGCCGGACAAACGCTCTGACAATCCCTCAAACATATCGTCTGGCCCTCCTGCACCGTTCTTCACCAAGCCTTAATCAAGGTGGCAAAGGATCATAAGCAATTTAACCCCCACGGGCGAAACTCGCTGGTGGAGGACGATCCCGGGCTTTGCCCAAGGGACCGGAAGCGCATAATCTCTTCCGGGGTTGCCGGTGTCATTATGCTTGCCATCAGGCATTGTCAATAACCGCTTTTCAATTAAAAACATGGAATGTCATTTTATTCCGGTTTTCATTTGACATTTCGATTAGGCTGTCACAGCAAACCGACCATGGCTGGGCCTTTCGCAATGGGAACCTGATGTGAATTTGAATTTTCGTCGGGAAATTATTATCCAATCGCGCCAAAAAGCATATGGTTTTTTGATTTTACATCATTTCGAATTAACCAGATGCGTCATGGCGAAATTGTAAACCTTCCGCATCACGGTTGGCAAATCCGATGGGCGAAACCGTTCAGATGACAGATATTCCCCCCTCGATGGAAGTGAATTAATTTCCATGGTCGCAACCTTGACGCAAAGGCGAAGGTTAAAGTGCGTAAAAACATGTCTGACCTCTTCATTCAGCATATGCCAGTTGGCGTCCACAGGCGGCGCTTCGACAGGCTCATCGGTCCATTCACTGCCCGGCCAGGCAAGCATTCCGCCCAGGAGGCCCTTTTCGGGACGCCGTTCAAGCAGCCACGCGCCATCGGCACGGCGAACGACATAAACAATTCCAAAACGCGTTGGCTTTTGCTTTCGAGGAGTCTTTTTGGGCAATTCGAATTGAGTTCCCGCGCTTCGGGCAAGGCACAGACCTTCCCAGGGGCACAGGGCGCATGAAGGATTCGCGGGAGCGCAAACAACGGCGCCAAGATCCATTGAAGCCTGTGCATAATCCCCCGGTCTTTCATCGGGAACCAGGGAAGCCGCAAGCTCCACGAGTTTAGGCTTGGACATTGGCAATGGCGTGTGGACGTTGAAAACGCGCGCCATCACCCGCTCCACATTTCCGTCCACCACGGATTCCGACCTGTCAAAGGCTATGGAAGATATCGCCGCGGCGGTATAGGGGCCTATTCCGGGGAGTTTGATTAATTCTCGAGCGGTTTCCGGAAAAACGCCCCCAAACTCAGATGACACGATGCGCGCGCATTTCAGCAGGTTGCGGGCCCTTGCGTAATACCCCAACCCCGCCCATTCACCCATAACCTGTTCATCCGAAGCCGATGCCAGCGCCTCAAGATCCGGCCACAGTTCAATAAATCTTTGATAATATGGTCCAACCGTCACCACGGTGGTTTGCTGAAGCATCACTTCGCTTAGCCAGACCTTGTAGGGATCGGGCATTTTTCCTGCCAGCCTGTCGGCGGGTGGCACTCGCCATGGCAATGCTCTGGCATTTCCGTCATACCACTTTAGCAATAGCGCGGCATGCCCTTGAGACATTCAATTTCTCCTCCATCCAGCCTTTTGGACTGGCATTTCACGCGACACTCTCTACATTATGGCATGAACAATGCAAGGCCAGTCATGTCAGGCAAACGAAAGTCTTCGCGGCGAAAAGGCACAACAAGAGGCTTTAAACGCGGCAGCGCGCTTTTCGACCCATTTATTCGCAAAGCCGCAAAGAAACGCGGTTTCGCCGCATCCAGGATTTTAACGACATGGCCCGAAATTGCCGGAGAGGAAGTTGCAGGCGTCTCGCGGCCGATAAAGGTCTCCTACTCGAATCTCGGCGTTGGCGGAACACTCACGCTTCTTGCAGCCGGACCTTACGCCCCCATTGTTGAAATGCAAAAAGAGTATTTGCGTGAACGGATAAATGCCGTTTACGGTTACAATGCGATAGTTCGCATTAACGTTACACAAACATCGGCTATAAGCTTTATGAACGGCAGACCCGTCTTTAAAAACCGTTCGGAAAGCAACGGCCAATCCAGCCCCGACCCCTCCATTGCCCTTGAGTCGGCAAATATTGTTGATGGAATCGAAAACGACGATTTTCGCAAAGCCCTTGAAACTCTTGGACGTAATGTTCTATCCACATCACGACGTTGAATTAGAGGAATGGCCCCATGAAAAACCATTTTCTTTACATGGCAGTTGCATTCGCAATTGCCGCTGCCGGAGTATACTGGCTGATGCTGCCAGTTGAAAAGGAAGACGGTTCGATTGCCGCCGATCTTCCCGGGTCCGCCATTGCTCAAGACGATAATTCGGAAGAGTTGGACATTTCATCGGTTGTCGAGATGGCGCTTGGACCGGAAGAGGCCGCCGTCACAATATATGAGTACGCCTCCTTCACCTGCCCGCATTGCGCCGATTTCCACAAGAACCAGTATCGGGATCTTAAAAGGGACTATATTGATACCGGCAAGATCAGATTCATATATAGGGACGTCTATTTTGACAGATTTGGATTATGGGCCTCAATGGTGGCGCGATGTGATGGAGAACGGAGGTTTTTTGCCATTGCCGACATGATCTATCAAAGACAGAGAGAGTGGATTGGCGATGGAACAGACCCTCTCGAAATAGCAAACAGTCTGCGAACAATTGGGAAAGTGGCCGGACTTGAAGAGGATCGGCTCGAGACATGCCTTTCCGATGTCAATCATGCAAGAACACTTGTGGCATGGTATGAAAAAAACAGGGAAGAGCATGATATATCGTCGACACCCTCCCTCATCGTTAACGGAAAAAAATACTCGAATATGCAATATTCGGAACTGAAAGCCATCATAGACGATCTTCTTGAGCAATGAAATCGCCTCCTCTGAAAGGCCTCAAGGTCATTGAACTTGCACGCATTCTCGCGGGTCCATGGGCCGGGCAGACATTTTCCGACCTGGGAGCGGAGGTAATCAAGATCGAAAGCCGGGAGGGTGACGACACCCGAGGATGGGGGCCTCCATTCATTGAGCGGGATGGAGACCGCAGCGCGGCGTATTTTCATTCATGCAATCGCGGAAAAGCCAGTTACGCGCTGGATTTAAGAACCGGGGAAGGACAGGCAACCGTACGCCGTCTCGCGGGTGATGCGGATATAATGATCGAGAATTTCAAGGTTGGCGGCCTTAAAAAATACAATCTGGACTACGAAAGTCTTTCCGCTGAAAATCCCCGTCTTGTATACTGCTCGATAACCGGATTTGGACAAACCGGTCCCTATGCGCATCGCGCCGGATATGACTACATAATCCAGGGAATGTCCGGCCTCATGTCAATTACCGGAGAACCGGATGGCCCTCCCATTAGGGCAGGTGTTGCGATAACGGATCTTTTCACGGGAATTTACGCGACCACCGCCGTACTGGCGGCATTGCATCAGCGCAACGCCACTGGAAGGGGACAGCACATTGACATGTCGCTTTTGGACACGGCCGTATCTGTCACCGCAAATCAGGCGCTAAACTATCTCGCCACCGGTGTCGCTCCCGGCCGGGACGGGAATTTTCATCCCAACCTCACTCCATATCAGGTGTTTGAATGCGCTGACGGCCACATAATTGTCGCCACGGGCAACAATGCGCAGTTTCAACGTCTTTGCGCTCTGCTTGATGTGCCGGATGTGGCCTTTTTACCTGAATTTATTACCAATTCCGACCGTTTGGCGAACAGGGACAGGCTTCATGATTTGCTTTCCGAACGCACCAGAGCAACACGCAAATCCAGCTTGCAGGCTCTCTGCGAAAAAGAGGGAATACCGGCCGGTCCCATAAACACCATGGAAGAGGTTTTTGACGACCCGCAGGTTAAAGCGCGAGGCATGCGCATAGATCTGGACGGATTGCCGGGGGTTCGCTCTCCATTTGTTTTTTCCGATGCAGGCCTTGCATTGCACAAGCCATCCCCAAATCTTGGGGAGACTGGAAGCTGATTTATCCAAAACCACATGATTTAATGTAAAAGGCGCGCAATGGATGTTCGTTCTACAATCCAATATTCCGGAGCGCCAAATCCAGCGGCTTCCAGTCTTTGATTTTCAGTCTTACAGGCAGTGTAAGCACTTTCCGCTTAAATGCCGCGGGTAGACGAACGGCATCTTTTTCCGTTGTGGCCATTTGCGCCCCCAAAGCGGCTGCTTCCCGTTCAATTCTTGCCATCAGCGCCAATGTTAGAGGTTGATGATCTTCAAGCGCTTCAGATTTTACCAGTGTCGCTCCAAGTTCCCGAAGCGAATTAAAAAACTTTTCGGGATCGCCAATTCCCGCAAAAGCCAGCAATCTTGCCCCATTCCAGTTCATACCCGTCTCAATCGGATGAATTCTCGCTTCAATCCGCGGAACGCGAACCACATCTCCCCAATTTTCAAAAAATTTCGCTTGCGCATCATCCGAACCAATTGACAGCAAAAGATCCGCTCTTGAAAGCCCTTTGGAAACGGGTTCTCTGAGAGGACCGGCAGGCAGGCATCGGCCGTTTCCAAAACCTCTCTTTGCATCCACGACAACAATGGATAAATCGCGACAGGGAGACGGACTCTGATGGCCGTCATCCATGATGACCGCATCAATTCCTTCGACCGCCGCCGCCCTTGCAGCCGCGGCTCTGTCACTGGAAATCCAAACTCTGCAGAATGATGCCAGAAGCAGTGGTTCATCACCTGCATCCGCCGAGCCATGCAACTTCGTGTTCACCTCAACCGGACCCTTGATGCTTCCCCCATAACCGCGGGATATTACACCTGGATTAACCCCGCGCTGCTGCAAATGCTGAACAAGCGCGGTGACGGCGGGAGTTTTCCCCGTGCCGCCAACATTTATATTGCCAACGCAAATCACGGGAATGTCCAACCTGCATTCGGATTCCTTTGCCACGCGCCGCGCCGTGGCGCTGGCGTAAACCCTTCCCAGAGGAGTAAGCAGCCTTGCAATGGCGCCCGGGCTTGCCGGGGGATTGTTCCAAAATCCGGGCGCCAGCATCATTCCACCTCCATGCCGTCAAGTCTGTCATGAATTCTGACGATAATCCGCTCCATCTCCAAAGCCTCTTTGGACGCCACTTCCCAGGCGGCATGCGCCATAATGGACGACTTGTCCGGTGGCATGAGGTTAAGTACCTGCTCCGCCATGCTATCCGAGTCATGCACAGGCAATGCGGCACCCGCATCCGCAAAACGCGAATAGCGCTGTTTGTAGCTTTCAACATATGGTCCATGCAAAATTGCGGACCCATGTGCCGCGGGTTCATTCGGGTCTGCGCCAAAACCGCCATTACGCAAGCTGCCGCCCATAAAGGTCGTTGCGGCAAGACTGTACCATAGCCCCATGTCGTCTAGAGAGTCTGCAAGAAGAACCTGGCTCGTCTGCTGCGGAAATTCCCCTTTACTCCAGAGAACATAACTCATGCCCCTTTCCTCGAGTGATCTAATGCAATCGGGAATGTCATTTATATCTTTTGGATTCAATATTAAAAGCGTCCTATGCGCCATTTTACTGACTATGCCATTTGCGGCTAAAACCGTATCGATTTCATTCCTGTCAATATTCGCCGCAAGCCATACGGGACGGCCGCGGAGCAAAATTGACAGTTCATCCCGATCCGCCTCGTAAAATGGAAGACATGTCATTCCAGATGCAACCTGACCAAGAAGGTGAACCTTGATCTTCCTGCCGGATCCGATTTTTCTAAAATAGCCCGATGTGGCCGATGTCCGAACAAACCGCGGGCCCAGCAGAATTTTCAGATTGCTTAAAATACCGGAAAATCCATGCGTTTCCATTTTTCGAGCCGGAATAAAACTGTTTTCATTTGCAAGAAACATCGGCATTCCCCGCCGATGTATTTGCCTGAAAAGACCCCAGTGAGTTTCTTTGGACGACCATATGCAGATATTTGGCGCCCAATGCGTCATAAACGCCTTCGGATCTGACATCTTGGCGCCGGCCATTTGCTCAACTATTGCGTTTTCCGGATTTTCAAAGGGCATTGCTGCAGGACTGAAAATGGTGATTAGGAGCCTGGTGCCCGGCCTTGCGGCAACCGCTCGTTCCAGAAGCTCGAAAATCGTGTCCTCCCTATCCATTTCTCCCGCATGCAGCCAGATTACCTTGCCATCGGGACGTTTTCGACGAAGAGGCGATGAACCTATCTTAAATAGACCGGCAAATTTGAAGAACGAAAGAAATCCGAATGAATCCACCATTGGCGGATTATCCCAACTCCTCGGTTGCCGAGGCGGCGGATGTCTCATCTCTCAATCGATGCAGATGAGCTATGAAATACCTTGCATGAGCATTGTCGACTGTAAGCTGGGCCTCTTTTTTCCATGCATCGTAGGCTGATTGATAGTCGGGAAAGATGCCCACTATATGCAGATCATCGACATTCTTGAATGTGTTCCTCGCAGGGTCCTTCAACTCCCCTCCGAAAACAAGGTGCAATCTCTGGGCCATTGATCGTTCCTTATGTGAAAAATTCTCCACAAGGCTATATCATTGAACATCCGCGTCAAGGAGATGTATAGCGGGAAAATCGAGAGCGGGCGTTTTGCCTGGTCCGCGACCGACGGGATTTTAGAGACATATCGCAAAAGGGATGCAATTATGGCGGCAAAGCCGATGCTGATACTTCAACTTCGCCCGGAACAAGAGGCGGCGGATGAAGAGTTTGCCGCCTTTTTGGAAAAAGGCCGTCTTTCAGTGAGCCACACTCGCAGAATCCGTCTCGACCTGGAGCAAATCCCCGAGAATCTGTCGCTTGACGACTATTGCGGAATAATTGTTGGCGGAGGCCCGGGATGTGTAAGCGACCCGCCGCACGGGAAACCTCCGGTTGAAGCCAGAATCGAATCCGACATGCTTTCACTAATGCCTGAAGTCACAAAACGCGACTTTCCATTTCTGGGATGCTGCTATGGAATCGGCATACTTGCCAGGCACCTGGGCGGCCATGTTGACAAGCGGGCCTATTCCGAACCTGTGGGAACATCGGCATGCGAATTAACGCAAGATGGCCGAAACGATCGGCTTCTGGAAGGCATACCGACTGCTTTCGACGCGTTTGTCGGCCATAAGGAGGCAGTGCAGGCCTTGCCGGACCGATGCGCTCACCTTATTCGCTCCGAGGCATGCCTTTTTCAGATGCTGCGTTTTGGAAAAAACGTATACGCCACGCAGTTTCATCCCGAAGCGGATGCAAATGGTTTCGAAACCCGCGTGAGGATATATAAAAATTATGGATATTTTCCGCCTGAATCGGCGGACGACATTATTAAAATGTGCCGTGCGGCAGATGTGCATGTTCCGGAGATGATCCTGCGCAATTTTGTCGCAAGATATTTTGAACGGCAACAGCCCCGGATTCCATGACAGGTCTCGAGACTTTGTCTTGCTCAAATCCCGTCACTTCATTGCCGCAAAATTCCAGACGAGTGGCAAGAGGCTTTTTACCTGGATTTTGCTTCAAGGCAAATGGAAAACAAAACCAATTGCCTCATTTGAAGCTGGAAACGCACCACAGTTAATGGCCTGTTCACTGCCATATGAATGCATCTGGATAAACAAATTTCCCGGCCTGTCAAACAACTGTTCGATTCGATTTTTTATTCGGGCGCGGTGGCTTTCATGCTGTCTCGCTGGCTGAACAATTCAAACCACTCCTCGAGTCTTTCGTTGCCATCTCTCCAGTTCCTGTCACCGTGGCGAAAATCCAGATAGGCCAGTGCGCATCCGATTCCAATGTGCCCCATGCCCAAAGGTTGATCAGGCATGAACATCTCGCTCATATCAATGGATTCCACGGCACGGGCAATTTTTGCCCATTGAGCGTCCAGCCATGTTTCCGAAACCATGTTTTCGGGTCTGATTCTGCGTTCATATGTCATCAGCACCGCGGCGTCCATAACGCCATCCGCCGTGGCTTCAACTGTCAGTGTCTCCCACAGGCGATCCTCGGGATACAATCCCGCTTTTGCATAACAATCAAGATAACGACATATAACCCTGCTGTCATAGATGGGCCGCATGTCTGGAATGACAAGCGCGGGAATCTTGCCCAGGGGATTTGCCTTCGCCACCAGCAAGTCGGTATCAATTGGAGTTGTGGCAACCTCAATAATTTTTACCTCGTCAGCCAGTCCCGATTCATGAACAAGTACTCTTACCTTGCGGGCAAAAGGCGATGGTTGTGCTGAAAGTAACTCCATGTGCATGCTCCATAATTGCGGAATATGGAAATAAGCGTGAATTCATCGCCTATTCAAGATTCATACTTATCCAATGAAAGACAGCGCTCCAAGTGAAAAGTAACACCGCGCTTTTAACGCAGTGATATTGCCTGCATCGGCAGAAACATTCAGCGTTGTAAACTGTCATTCCCATAATTGATTTGGTCCGATATGCCAATCACTTGTTGATGCGTTAAAAGGCCTCCCGCACATGCCATATTGAAATTTCACTGCCGATGATGAAATGGAGCCAAAGACTTAAGCAAAGGCCAAAAAAATCAAACAGCGCTCGCTGGCCGCCTGGAGCCTTCATCTCGAAATGATTGAAAAGCGGGCTGCATGAGGCATTGCCGGTTTCGGCCGTTTCTATTGCGGCGGCTGTCGCATGAATGACGAAAGCAGTTCCATCTCCTGCCCTTGTCCATATTTGCGCACTTCATCAGCGGCTTGCATGCGAGCGGAAACCGGCTTGTTTTGATTCAATTTCCATGTGCCCTGTATATCCGATACCTTCATTTGATAGGGAACAATCTGACGCATCAGTTTATTCAGGACATCTGGATCCATTTTTTCAACGGTCCAAGGCGGCTTTGGAGCAAGTCCGCTTTCATGATATGCGGATTGCCGTTCCAAAATATCCCTCAATTTATCTGCGGAAAGCGGTTCAACCTCTCCCGTCAGATGAACGGCCACGTAATTCCAGGTTGGAACCTGGTTTTCAATGCCATACCAGTCCGGTGAAACATACGAATGCGGTCCATGAACAACAAGCCGGGCATGTATCGGCACATCGGGCATTCTTGCAATCGGATTTGAGCGAACGAGGTGAAACTCAACCACTTCCCCGTCTTCTGAAAGCAGAAACGGTATATGGCTTGCAAGTGGATCTCTCTTTGACGCCGCGGCAAGAATTCCGAATCCCCTATCTCGCGCAAAGGCGATGTTTTCCGATCTGGATGTCTGGCGAAACGAGTGATTGGGATGCATATGGGGTTTCCCGATGTCTGAATTTCATTCAAGGGTGGATGACGGGTATCACGCCGCCAGAAGCCTTTGACCGTCATGATCACTGGCAACGGTTTTGATGATGCTGCCCGTCTTTTGCTCATTTTTGCAGATCACTTCCGCAAATTGCTCGGTTCGCCCCATGTGAGGGCTTTCCATCAGGACATTGTGGGTTTTTCCGATTTGCTCCGCCAGATACCTTTCAACCTGACTGCTTCCGCGCGATCTCAACCGCTCGGCGCGCTCCCTGATTAAAAGTCCGTCAACCTGAGGCATTCTAGCCGCCGGCGTTCCGGGACGCGGCGAATATGGAAAAACGTGCAGCCAGGTCAATCCGCACTCCTCCACAAGACTTACGGAATTGGAAAACTGCTCTTCCGTTTCCGTCGGGAAGCCCGCGATAATATCCGCGCCAAAGACAATGTCAGGCCGCAGGCCGCGCACTTTCTCGGCAAACCTTATTGCATCACCACGCAGATGCCGCCTTTTCATTCTTTTTAGAATCAGATCATCGCCATGCTGCAGGGATAAATGGAGATGCGGCATTAAGCGGGATTCATCGGCAATTGCCCGCATTAGGGCATCGTCCACCTCGATTGAATCAATGGAGCTTATCCTGAGACGCTCCAGACTCGGCACGGATTTCAGAATTCGCAACACAAGATCGCCTAGCTTTGGATGTTCAGGCATGTCTCCGCCCCAGGAGGTAATGTCCACTCCGGTGAGCACGACTTCGCGAAAGCCCCTGTCGACCAGGCGCATAACCTGCTCGACAACGGCATCAGCTGGTACCGAGCGCGAATTTCCGCGACCATAAGGTATTATGCAAAAAGTGCATCTGTGGTCGCAGCCATTTTGAATCTGAACATAGGCTCGCGACCTCGTTCCAAATCCGTCAATTGGCCGCCCGGGAGATTCCGCAACCAGCATTATGTCGTCTACAAGGCACGCATCGGGTGCCTCAGAGGCTTCGCCCGCCAGACCGCGCCATGTTTCCGGCTTCATTTTTTCATTGTTGCCGATTACAAAATCAACCTCGTTCATCCCGGCAAAGCCGCCCGGATCAATCTGAGCGGCGCAACCGGTGGCAATGATGCGCGCATCGGGATTATCCCTCCGCAAACGGCGAATTTCCCTTCGCGACTTTCGCACCGCCTCGGAGGTAACGGCGCATGTGTTCACCACAATCGCGTTTTCCAGCCCGGCGTCGGAGGCCATTTTTTTCATGGCCTCGGTTTCAAAGGCATTCAGTCTGCATCCGAATGTTGAAAATGCCGGAATGTTCATGTCGCCCCAGCCAGGAATTCTTCCGTGATTGTTCCACTGCACACATGCATGGTGGGTCCGGTCATCCACACGCCATCGTCCCGCCATTCAATGTCAAGCGCGCCGCCATCAAGTTCCACTCTAACATTCGGTCCCGCAAATCCCCTGCGAACGGCGGCAACGGCAACGGCGCACGATGACGAGCCCGAGGCCATGGTGATTCCGGCACCCCGTTCCCACACCCTGACACGCATATGGTTTTTTTCCATAACGGTGGCCACCTGAACATTGGTCCGTTCGGGGAAAAGAGGATTGCGCTCGATTGCCGGTCCAAAAGCGCCCAGATCAATTTCCTCGGCGTTTTCAACGAAAAATGTGCAATGCGGATTTCCCATTCCCGTGGCTGTCGGACTGCCGTCGATTGGCAGTTCAAGGGTGTCGATGGCCCTGGCAAGAGGAATCTCGTGCCATTCCGTTTGGGGATGTCCCATGTTTACGGAGGTCAGGCCATTCCCCGCATCAATCGCAATCAATTCGCCACGGTCGGTATGCAATTCAATGCGATCAGTGGAGAATTCATCCATTAGATATCTGGCAATGCAGCGGGTGGCGTTTCCACATGCGCCGGAAACGGAACCATCGGCATTCCAGAATCTCAGCCGGGTTTTATCGTTTTCCCTGTAAATGGCGGCCAGCTGGTCAAAGCCTATGCCAGTTTGCCTGCTGCCAATTGCCTTTGCCAGATTGGGGGTTATGGGAAATTCACGCGCGCGATTATCGAGAACGACAAAATCGTTCCCCAGCCCGTGCATTTTCATAAATGCGAGTGCCATGCGCATATCTTTATTCATAATCGGTCATTTAACGCCAGATGAACGGTGAATCCAGCATTATGGGGAATATTTGAAACATTTTGGGGTTGACCCCCGATGCTCGGTTTCCTAGATAAAATCGACTAGTGGGCCGTTAGCTCAGTTGGTAGAGCAACTGACTTTTAATCAGTGGGTCACAGGTTCGAATCCTGTACGGCTCACCACTTCTCGCAATTTTCCTTTCCCTTCTCGCGGTTGCTGTCAGATCGCGCGCGCCATTGGGACGGGCGATGAGTTTCTCAATGGCGGCATCGGCCATGCTCCTCGTTGCCCGGTCTGGGATATGCAAGTTGCAACTTGACGTAAATAATCCAAGTGATTAATTACGATCTGTGACTGCTTAAAATACTATAGTCAGGGGTGTAATCAGAGTAATGGCGTGGGTACCGGATACACGGAAGACACGCGATTGAGCGCGTCGGGCTACTTGTTCTCTTCCAAAATCCCCTGCCAAGCAAGTTAATCGCCAAATGTGCCGAATCTCTTGTCAGAGATTTTAGAGAATTGGGTTTCAATGAGATATCACAAGTCCCCAGCCAGATAATTGATGTTAGTGAAGAAGCTGACACCCGGCCCAAGCGCATATCGTCAGAACTAAACGGTTGGGTGTTTAAGCAACATGTAGGCGAGGTAGTCGTTGAAGAACTTGGTATTCGCGATGGCATCTTCGGGTATGTATCAGCACAGTATGATCGCTGGACGGTGATGCGCGAACGCTTAAATCGGATTCTAGTACCAGCGATTGAAGTCGCGTTGGACGTAGCCGATGCCAAAGCTTTGAAGTTGGAATATTGGGACTCGTTCGTCTTTGAAGATGTTTGGGAGAATGCTTGCGCTTCGAAACTACTGTCGGCCAAACAGGCTTTAGTTCCGGACACCGCGTATGACGGCCCCGAGAATTGGCATTCTCACATCGGCTGGTTTGAGCGGGTGTGTGAGAATAGACTGCTAATCAACCAGAACTTTGATGCGGTAAATCTGCGGAGAGAAAGCGATGATGTTGAAAAAAAAGCACTTAACATTTATGCGTTAACCGAGCAGAGATTTGAAAATTGGAAACTTGATTCAGACAACCTATGGAAAACATTGGATTTTCTTCATGATAGATCAGTTCAGTTATTTGCAGCGAGCATCAATGATGCACAGCGTGAAACCATTGGCATAGATGAAAATGGTGCAGTCAATGCATAATGCAACAGCAGCTTCGGATGCAAATACATATATGAACTTCGCACGTGAATCGAAATTCTATAACGGAACGGCGTCGAGATATCTTTCCTATCCCCGGCCAATCGAATCCAACAGCGAGCACCTTACGGAGACAAATCCAACGAGATCAAACCCAAATGTAGGTCTCGAAGGGTTTGGACCATCTGTTGTTGTTTTAAATTTCACTGCATCCAACACGAGCTTCACGGACTTTGCAAGGGCATCGCAAGTGCCAATGCCTGGTTGGAAGGAAAAAGCCAAGGCAGCCATTGAGGAACTCGCTGGATTTCCGGACGGTTGGGACGGTCCTGACAGTTTGGCCACTTCGAAAGAAGCAATGCAGGTTGCAAAAGCGATGATAGAAGCTTGGCCAAACGACCTGATAGAACCAGAGTTAGATATTCTTTTTGATGGAAGTCTGGTTTTCGAAGTATTCGATGATCGGGGATTTGCTTTGGCGAGCATTGAAACCAAAGCTGATGGATCAATTGCCTATGTTGTCGCTAGCGGCACTAAAATCTTGGCTTCCACGCGAGAGACCGACATATCCAGCTTGGGGATAGCAAGAGTCTTCAAAAATATCCTGAACAGCGTTTCATAACGCATTTTAGGCGCGTCATGTCTAATCATGACAAGATGAGGGTATTTCTAAATGGCCTGAAGAAGGGAATGGGTTTGCAGAACTCGCTCGGGAGTACCCAGAGCGCTTGTGTGAGTGCGCCACTTCGCCTGAAGGCTCTGCAGGCCCTATAAAGGATGAGGAAACTCTTCGCTACTTTGTGAACTCTCGATCAAATGCTGATCTGAAGAAAAACAGGAAGTTTGGACCCAGAAACTTAAACCGAATATTTAGCGATGGGTTGTCGGTTTGTCGTGTGGACATGGCGACGCCAAAAGAGGTATATTATACCGCGGAAAATCTCTTTGAGATTATGCGGAAGCACTATGATGATTACGGTGGTATAGTCGGCGTCCTGGATTTCAAGTGTAAAATTGTTCGACAACTTGCTTGCGAAGATGGCGGCAGACTGATCTGTGTCCTGGAAACACCTCTCGACCCAAACTCGGATGGAGGATATAATCGTCCATCACATTCAGATATAGTACATGCACGCGAACACTGCGAAGATCAGCAAGCAATCCGCGTCATGGTGTTCAATGCCATTGTGGCAGACGAAGGTGAACCTTACACGCCATTAGAGAAGGTGGACAATGGACATCTTAAAGAGTTTTTGCCACCGGCCTTAAAATCTATGAAGTGAATTTGACGTCTAAATTTCAGTGGCAGATACAATCGCAAACCAAAATATCAATTGCGAACCACGGAAAGATTGTATTAATGAAGATTGCGCCAACCAGCCTAGTGCATTGTCTTATTCATTTTGTTCCATTTCCCGGAGCTTCCGGTGGGCCCCGCTTCCACGATGCGATATAGTCCCAACGCGGCTTGTAGTACAACATCCGCAGCCTTTTATCAGACTTTATCACTCCAGTTCCCGATAAGGCAGAATACGTGCCGTCAAAGAGAAATATCTCCAGCAACCATCTTGAATTCCAGACCCGCTACATCGGACATCCCATCCATGATGAATGTCCGAAGGCCGGTAATTCCCGCTAAATCCTGTTTTTTGCAAACTATTCCCTCCTCCATGAAAAAACCGATATTCAACGATTTTTTGCCGCGAAAGTCTAAAAGCCCCCTGCAAAACCAGATAAAAAGTCTAAAAACTTTTTTAAAACCTCTTAACCCATTAAATTTAATGAAAAAATTATCGGAAATCACTGTGCGAAGATCAATATCCTTGACCGCGGCCGGATGCACTTCCCGGCAATCGGAATGTCGGCAAATTCACGCTTCCGGCTTTGCTTCCGCCATTAATCCGTCAGTGCTCGCGCAATGCTGCAGCAGAGGGGAAACCTTCCAGGCAATCGGATCTTCCTTTTCGAGTTCCTTCAATCTGTTCACAATATGCCTGGCGCCCATCGTGTCGGCGTATTTCATTAATCCGCCCCGCCAGCGCGGAAACCCGTAGCCAAACACCGTGACAACATCAATGTCACGTGCCGTTTGCGCAATGCCCTCATGCAGAATGTCGGCAGACTCGTTGATCATCGCCAGCAGCAAACGATCCCTGATCTCCTCGGGAGTGTACTCGGTTCTCGCAATTCCAGCGAAACGGGCCTCTTCCAGGGCAATGTCCGCCACAATGGGATCCTCGACCTTGCCCTGACCTCCGGGATAGCGATACCATCCCGCACCTGTCTTTCGGCCAAGCCTGCCAAGCTCGACCATTCTGTCGGCAATTGGCATGTAGCGTCTGTCGGGATTGCGTGTCTGATCCTGACGTCGACGGTTGGCATGCGCAATGTCAAGACCCGACAGATCCTGGGTTTCATACGGTCCCATCGCATAGCCAAAATCCACCATGGCCTCGTCGATTTCCCAGGGAGTGGATCCATCCATTAAAACCGTGTCTGCCGCTTCACGGTATCGGGAAAGTATCCGGTTTCCTATGAAACCGTCGCAAACGCCCGCAACAACTGGAATTTTTCGCAGTTTTCTTGCAAGGGCATACCCGGTGGCCAAAGCGACATCGCCGGTTGCGTCACCGCGAACAACCTCAAGCAGTTTCATGACATGCGCCGGCGCAAAGAAATGCAAGCCAATTATGCGGGTGGCGTTTGCCGTTGATGACGCGATTTCATTAACATCCAAATATGAGGTGTTTGTCGCAAGAACGGCAGACCCGGGAAGAGCGGCGTCCAATGCGGCAAATATCTCCTTTTTGACCTCCATGCTCTCAAATGCCGCCTCAATTGCCAGTGTGGCGCATTTTGCCCTATCAATGTCCGTGGCTATGTTAAGCCGATCAAGAAGGCCCGCTTCCCACTCCCGGGTGATGAGCCCCCGCTTCAGGCTTGCATTTGCAATCTTGTCAACATTTTCCGCGGCGCGGGCCGCTCCATTCCCATCAACCTCAATCAAGGTGACATTGCAGCCGGAATTCAGCAGAGCGTATGCAATTCCCGATCCCATCATGCCGCCTCCAATCACGGCCACATTGTCCAGCGCCACGGACTCGGACTTTAGCCATGCAGGCGCTTTGGCGGCGCGCTCCGCAAAGAACATATGCCTCAAAGCCTTTGCCTGATTTTTATCTCGGAGCGCAATAAATGCCGCGCGTTCAATGGGCAGCGCCTCATGAAAAGGCAGAGTCAAACCGGCTTCAATGACTTCAATGGCTTTGGCAGGAGCAATTTGACCTCGGGATTTTATTGCAATGCGGCCGCGCGCGGATTCAAAAATTCCGGCATCGGCCGCGGGTGCGGGCAATTCCCAGCTTGGCACGACGCAGCCAAGTTCCTCGGAATTGATCATGTAGGCCGCCTCAACCGGATCATCGTCAACCGCGTGCACAAGTTTTGCCGATAGCGCTTCATGCGCACCCAGTGGTTTCCCACTGGTTATCATGTCAAGTGCCCGCTCTATTCCGACCAGACGCGGGAGGCGCTGCGTGCCGCCTGCACCGGGAATTACGCCCAGATTTACTTCAGGCAGGCCAATTTGCGCTCGGGGGCCCATGATGCGCATTCTGCAGGCCATGGCGATCTCCGCTCCGCCCCCCAGTGCCGCGCCGTTGATTGCGGCCACCCATGGCACGAAGCTTTCGTCAATGGCGTTTAGCACATCCGGAAGATGCGGCTCAATTGGCGCACTGTCAAACTCGCGAGCATCCGCTCCGGCGGCAAATATCCTTCCCTTGCCGGCGATTATCACACGGTCAAGCATCGCTTCCTCGGCCCGGCGAACGGCATCCAAAAGCCCCTGCCGCACGGCAACGCCAATCGCGTTGACCGGTGGATTGTCGATCAGGACATATCCTACATTGTCTTCCTCGCGCATGGTCACGCTCATGGGAGTCTCCTTGTCGTTATCGCGTAAAAGAGCCGCATTCCGCTTTATCGCAAATGATGTTGTTTGATCGGATTAAATCCGACAATTCCAATCCGCTTTGCTCAACGGTTTTTCCGCTTGTATCAAGGTGGTGATCGGCCAGTGAATACAGGGCCTCGCGAGCCTTTAAAATTTGACGCAGCTGGACCATGGCCTGCGGATTTCCCGCCATGGGCCGCATGTCACCTTGCGCCCTGACCCTGCCCATATGTTCTTCTGCAGAGGCTTGGAGCCAGACGGTGTGAAATCGCGACAGCAGATGATGAAAAGTGTCTTCATCCGACACGATCCCGCCCGCCACGGCAACAACCGCTTGACTGTGCGAGGAAACAATCGACGACAATGCGTCCGCCTCAAGCTGGCGATAACCCTCCTGACCGTAAAGAGCGAAAACTTCGCTTGTCGGCACGCCTGTGCTTTTTTCGATTTCACTGTTGAGTTCCATGAACGGCACGCCGTGTTCCCTGCCCGCAATGGCGCCCAAAGTGGACTTCCCTGCGCCCCGCAAACCCACAAGGCAGAGACGTTCGGCCTTTTGGGCGCGAGTGCGCTCGGGATCTAGCATATGAAACACCCGTGCCCGGGTCGCGCTGTCGGCTTTGGCGTAAAGTTCTGCAATCCGGCCAGTCTCGGGGGCCTGCCCAATGTCTTCAGACAGGAGCATTGCAATCGGCATGTTAAGGGCGATTGAGACCTTCTTGAGCAATCCAATGGAAATGTTGCCGTCCCCGCCTTCAAGTTTTGCAAGATAGCGAAGCGACACTCCGGAACGTTCGGACAATTCGCGACGAGACAGATTCCGCGATTTGCGCAGATTCCGAACCCGCGCGCCAACCAGTGATATAAATTCCCGAACGGAAATTTCGCAATCATCTGGCGGCTCATGTTCCGCAGATAAATGGAGTTTGGCCGCGGTCTCCATCATTCGCTCTCGAATTTATCCATGGCTATCTCGTTCATGCACCTGAATTCAAAGCCTGTTTCGGTTTTGGGAATGCCTGACGGCAAAATCTTCCAAGATTTTTGCGGGGAGGATAAGTGACCTATCGCAAAATCCATCGCCAATTTCAAAAACGCCAATAAACCCGATTTAATGCATTTCCCATAATCAATCATTCCATCCATTCAAAATCCGTTAGATGCGGTTTCGAGTTGAACGGATTTGGCAAAACCGCTTGCCGCGCATATTGCCGCCGCCGGATAGTGAAATTCCATTTCGAACCGAACAGGTGGCTTCCCGCCATTTGGATCATTTTCATTGTCGAATATTCCATTCGAGCAGGGTTTCTCCCTCCACAGGGCGTAAATTTCATTCAGCGCGAACAGCATCAATCGCCGCACACGGGCAGTTTCTCTCAAAAGGAGCAAATCCACCCAAACCTCGTTAAGGCGAATATCCTTTATGGGACTGGGTGCCATCTTAATAAGTCTCCACGTGATACCGGCCCTGCTCGCGCATTGCATCCCGCAAATCGGACCATTGCAGTCCACTTGATTTCGCGATCATGGCAAACGCCTTGTCCACGCCCTCTTCCATTTCCTTTAGCCCGCAAATGTAAATGTGCGTTTTTTTATCCTCCAGCATCTCGGCCACGATATCCCGTTTGGCAAGCATTCTGTCCTGCACATGTTCCTTGTCCCTTTCAGGCAGTCGGCTGTAAACGAGATGCTTTTGCAGCAGGGTTGACGGCACCTTGTTTAACGGCCCGAAATATGGCAGAGTGTCAGGAGTGCGCGCGCCAAAAAACATCACCATGCCACCGGACATCTTGCCGACAGTCCGTTGCCGCGCCATCGTAAACGCGCGCATTGGCGCGGAGCCTGTTCCCGTGCATATCATCAGCAAACGCGCCCCGGAATCTGTCGGCATGAGGAATGTGGCGCCGAACGGTCCCGTTACCTCAACCTTGTCGCCCTTGCTCAGGTCGCATACATGGTTTGAGCAGATGCCGTTCTCCTCCCGCTTTACCGTCAGGGAAACATTGTGATAGCCGGCGCGTTCCCCGTCGCGGGGACTTGACATCGAGTAAAGTCGAGGCAGATGCGCTTTGCCTTCCGAATCCGTTCCCGGCGCGACAATCCCAAGGGATTGCCCTTCAAGCACCGGAAACGGCTTTCCCTGAAAGTCGAGAATAATGTGCCTCACGTCGGAACCCGAATCTTCCGCGGTCAGGCGATAGTTGCCCTGAACAACCGCTTCAACGGGATTGCCAGGATTATAGAGATTGATGGTGGGTTTTGCAGCCGTCGCAGGCGCCCTGGATTTGCCCCCAGCGCCTTTGTGCGCCTCGGCCAGCAATGCCTCTACCGGGTCATCGCCTTCCTCTTCCGAAATTCCCGCATCAGTGAATTTTAATTGACTGAACTCCTCCTGTTCCGGAAGTTCGAACCAACTGTATTGCTCTTCCAGAGTATAGGGTGTTTCAACCTCGCGCCACTCGTCGATGGACCCTGTGGGGCAAACCGGAATGCAATCCATGCAGAAATTGCAAACATCCGGATTGACAACGACATTGTTGTCATCGTGCTCAATGGCGCCAATTGGGCAGGTCATCTCGCAAGTGTAGCATCGGATGCAGATTTCCGGGTCTATCAGATGTTGCTTGAGAGGCCGGTTCACAACCGCACCTCCTGCAGTTTGGGATGCGGCCGGATGCGCCCAAATGCATTGCAAGCCGCAATGCGGCCGCCGCAAGACATGCGGCATTGATCACCTTTAGCGCATCGTCTGGCTGTTTTGGGTTGGGTTCTCATCGGATTAACCGGCACTGTCTTGCTCCTCATTTGCTACCTTGAACACTGTATGCCTCCACTTCCCCCGCCCGAACTCAGGCCATGTGCAGCTTGACGTATTCAAAGTCTCCGGGCTTGTTGTCGATGCCGACTTTTGGAGGTGCAATCCACGGAGCATATATACCGGGTTCGTAGCATGGGACCATGAGCGACTCGATGTAGGCGCCATCCTCTTTGGTTGGCAGCCAGTTTCCAGCATTTTCCCTCCAGTCCGCTTCAGATATGATTTCCCCGTCGGGATTGGTCTTGACGTCTGCAAAAACGCCGATCTGACGATGGAAGGCTTCATGCGGCAATGCCAGTTTGAATCCGATGCCGGATTTTTGAATGATTCTGTTCCAGCGACCGACTCCGCCAGACGCGTCTCGGATGTAATCGTCTCGAAGACGCATGTTGATCGCGGTCAGCGCGGGCACTTCCTCGGAGACAATCCTGCCGTCTACAATATTCCGAACGACATACGTGTCGCTCTTCAACTGATGATCGTCATTGATCCGCTGTTCCATGTAGCGTCCCTTAATGCCCGCGTTAAACGCGTTGGCGGCATTGGTGGAAACCTCCTGGCCGAACAGATCAAGCGACAGCGAATAATGCAGGTTAAGCTTTTTCTGTATCGTCGGCAGATCGATCACGCCAAGGTCGCGGACCTTCCCGATGTCCATGGCGTCATCAATGCCGGCATGGCTCATCGCCTCGCATGTCGCCTGTATTATGCGGCTGACACCCGTCTCGCCCACAAACATGTGGTGTGCCTCTTCCGTCAGCATAAAGCGACAGGTTCTCGACAGCGGGTCAAATCCGGACTGCGCCAGACTCTCCAGCTGCATCTTTCCGTCACGGTCCGTGAAAAACGTAAACATGAAAAAGCTAAGCCAGTCCGGCGTCTCCTCGTTGAAGGCCCCGAGCATGCGCGGCGCCTCTTCGGAGCCGGACGATCGACGCAGAAGATCATCCGCCTCCTCGCGACCGTCCTTGCCGAAATATTTCTGCAGCAGGTAAACCATCGCCCAGAGATGCCGGCCTTCCTCCACATTGACCTGAAACAGGTTGCGCATGTCGTATAGCGAGGGCGCCGTCAGTCCAAGAAACCGCTGCTGCTCCACCGATCCCGGCTCGGTGTCTCCCTGAATGACAATCAGGCGCTTCAGCATGTTGCGATATTCGCCGGGCACCTCGTGCCATGCCGGCTTGCCCGCGTGCTCTCCCATCGGAATGCGCCGGTCTTCAACTTGCGGGGCAAGAAGAACGCCCCAGCGATACTCCGGCATTTTGACATAGTCAAATTTTGCCCATCCCCTGGGATCAACCGAGACCGCGGTTCGCAGATAAACCATGGACTCCTGAAAATCCCGGGGAATCAGCCTGTTCCACCAGTCGATATATCCGGGATGCCATTTTTCAAGCGCCTTTAGCACCTTCCGGTCCGAGCTGAGACCCACATTGTTTGGAATTCTCGTGTCGTAATTGACATTTACGAGATCAAGCATGATTTTCTCCTGTTCATTCCATTCGAGGTCGCAAATTCTCCCGGACCGTCTTCACTGCGATTATTCGCTTAAACGCGTTCCATATTGTAGTCGCCGCGCATGCCAGTGCCATATCGCCGCAGAGCGCCATCCTTCCCGACTGCGTTAGGGCGATTGAATATCCAGTTCTGCCAGGCGGTGAGGCGTCCGAATATCCGTGTTTCCATGGTTTCAGGGCCCGCGAAGCGCAGATTGGCCTCCATTCCCGTCATTGCATCCGGGCTGAAGCTTGAGCGTTCCTCCATAAATATGCGCACTTCATCCTCCCAGTCGATATCGTCGAGTATCATGGTTACAAGACCAAGTTCCTCGGCTTCTTCGGCTTCCAGCGATTCCCCCGCTCTTTCCCTGGCCCTGCCGATCATTTCGGGTTCACCCAGAAACCGCGCATTCAACCGGGACAGATCATTGCCCATGGGATAAAGGCCGAAATTCGCATCGGTCAACGCCACTGACGCTTCCGGTCGATTGTCGCCTTCGAATTCTCCCTCCATCATGTAGGTTCGGTCAACCGCAAACAGTATTTCCGCGAGAATGCCGGCAAAGCATGATCCGTTCTCAACAAAAGCGGCAAGCGAGCGGGAGGTTACGTCTATGCGCTTTAATGTGCGCTTCCAGTAATGCCGCACTTCATTGGCAAGCCAATGGTCCGAATTATGAATCAGGGCTTCATGGGCGATGATTTTTTTCGGATCGCCATGGGACTTGAATATCCACAGGCCGATTTCCATTTCATTCAGGCGCAGATGCAGTATGGCGTCTTCCAGTTCGCGGCATAGCTTGAGGATATAAGCCTGATCGCCCTGTCCATGGAGCTCCTCCATGCTGTCGGGCGCATCTTCGTCCGGGCCCTTTAGCGTTATGGTTGCGCGCCGCCCGTCGCGATCAATCTCGACTTCGACAAATTCGTAGAACGCGCCATTTTCGGAAATGGCCCTGCTTAGCGGACCGAGAGCTATTCCCTTTGCGTCATTGGATTTTCGGATTATCTCCGCGAATTCCAGGGCGCGTTCCCGCACGGTCCGGTCAAATGTCGAATTTGGTATGACTTCATCAACCAGCCGCCAGTCTTTTGCGCGCTTTCCCTTAACCCCCTCTTCAATCGAGCAAAACACATCGGCAAGGTCTCGACGAACCTTGCGCTTGTCCGTCACGCGCGTCAGGCCGCCGGTACCTGGAAGTACCGCGAGAAGAGGAACTTCCGGAAGGCCGACGGCGGATGCGCTGTCGTTGGTCAGCATGATGTGATTGCAGGCAAGGGCGAGCTCATAGCCGCCACCCGCGCAGGAGCCTTTAATTGCCGCAATGTATTTTTGCCCGCTTTCCTTTTCGGCGGCCTCGTATGCGTTGCGCGTCTCGTTGGTGAACTTGCAGAAGTTTACCTTGTGACTGTGCGACGCGCTGCCGAGCATTCGAATATTTGCTCCAGCGCAGAACACCTTGTCCTTGCCGGACTGCATTACAACAACTTTAACCTCGGGGTGCTCAAAGCGCATTCGCTGAACTATGTCGTTAAGCTCAATGTCAACGCCAAGATCATAGGAGTTCAGTTTAAGCTCGTAACCCTCAAACAAGCCGCCGGCTTCATCGACATCCATGATCAGATTGGCGACCGGACCATCATATTCCACGCGCCAGTGGCGATATTTTGACGCGTCAACCTGAAAATCAATCACCTTGTTCATGGAGATCTCCCATCTAGCTTCTCAAGACAGTTTACATTAATCAACTCGGAAAGAAACCCGAAAATGCACAATATAGCATAAATAAATTATCTTATTATCAATTAGATAATCATATTGCCAAAATTAAATAATATTTAATGCATTATATTTCATTTTTGACTCCCGTTCGAGCGAATCAACTTCCCCGATTAGCTCGGCAATGGACACGGTCATGATTTCACTGTCATCCAGGTCAGTCAGCAGCTCCCGGATTATACCGCACAGACGCAGGGCCGCCTTTGGTCGCGACATCTCAAGTTTAAGTCTTCCGTTTGCCAGCTGAATGAGCGCCTGCACAACAGCGCGTTCATCGCAATCCTCGTCAAGTGCCATCCATACGGATTCCAGAACCTCATGCGCCTCCCAGAAATATCCGGCCTCCATATATGCGAGTCCAAATTGGAACGCCCGACTTTCCGCAAGGGCATTAGCGCTCATGTCGGCATTCGCCGTGCTTCGAATCGAGTCAAATGCGCCATCGGCATGACGCTCCCTCATTCCGGGAATATAGGCGTACGGCGGAAATTCAATCTTTGCTGACATCAGGTCCGTTCCGGAGCTGTCGTTTTGACAAGTTCCAGTTTCTCGCAAAATTCGGCAATTGCGGCAACGACCGCCTCGCCCCGATCGAGAAACGGCGCATGTCGGCAGTCACCCAGAATTAGCGTGTCGACATTGGAAGTTCCTCGAGTTTCCAGCTCCCCGATTTGCCTAAGCGTTCCGTATTGATCATTTCGACCCTGTATCGCCAGCATCGGAACGCGGATTTGACCTATGACGTCTGAAACGTTCCATGCCTTGAATTCCGGATGCAGCCAACTGTCGCTCCAGCCGCAAAAAACGCTGTCGGGATTCTTGTGATACCTCGACATTCGCTCTCTGAGCTCTCCGGAATTGTAGGCGGCTTTCGCCTTTTCTATCTCCTTAAGGCCCATTTCCTCCGTAAAGAAATGAGGCGCCATCATCACAATGCCGCGCACGCGCGGATCGCATGCGGTGCCTGCATATATTGCGGCAATTGTGGCGCCATCGCTGTGACCGGCAAGAATTCCCCGATTAAAGCCAATGGCATCAAGCACTTCCGGCAGCGCATCCCGCGCTTCACGGGTCATATAGTCAAGAGGCCAGGGAAGGCTCGCCGCATCGGACTGTCCGTAGCCGGCGCGCGAATACGCAAATACGCCAAACCCCGTCGCATCCGCCAGTTTGCTCGGAAAATCCCGCCATAGCGTCGCGCAGCCGAGCCCCTCGTGCAGAAGGATGATTGTCGGCGCTTCCGAGGGGTCCGGGCCAACGCAGGCGTATTCCAGAGACATGCCGTTTTTGGACAGAAAACCCGAGTTTGACCAGACTGCGGTCATTAACCCTGTCTGAGTTTAAAGCGCTGGATTTTACCAGTTGCCGTTTTTGGAAGATCGTCGACAACTTCAATCCAGCGGGGATATTTCCACTTGCCGATTTTGCCCTTGATAAATTCCTTCACCTCATGAATCACTTCATCGCCCGGCCCGTCCTTGAGAACAATGAACGCCTTGGGCTTTTCAAGGTTGTCATCGTCACGATGAGCCACCACTGCGGCTTCAAGAATTGCGGGATACTCGATAAGCGCCTGCTCGATCTCAAACGGGCTGACCCAGATTCCCGACACCTTGAACATGTCATCCGTTCGGCCGCAGTAAACAAACCTGCCGAATTCCGTCAGTTTGTACTTGTCGCCGGTTCTCGTCCATTCACCTTCAAAGGTTGAACGCGACTTTGCGCGCCTGTTCCAGTAATCCGCAGCGGAGGAGTCTCCCCGCACCAGCAACTCGCCGATTTCGCCGTCATGAACATCGATTCCGTTTTCATCGACAAGCCGGACTTCATAACCGGGCACCGCAATGCCGGAAGTTCCATATTGAACATCATCCGGCCTGTTTGACAGGAAGATGTGGAGCATCTCGGTGGAACCGACTCCATCGATTATGTCCACGCCCCAGATATCCTTCCATTTGCGCCCCATTTCGGCCGGCAGAGCTTCGCCAGCGGATGTGCACATGCGAAGCGGCGCTTTCGGATGCTTTCCCTCCTCCTCCCATTTGTGCAGCATGGCCGCATAGAGTGTTGGCACTCCGCAGTAGATTGTAGGCTGGTATGTCGAAAGTATCTCGCTGACCGCATCTGGTGTGGGCCGACCGTTAAAAAGCAGGCTTGTGGCGCCAACCGAAAGTGGAAACGACATGCCGTTTCCAAGTCCATAGGCAAAAAACAGTTTCGCCGCGGAAAAAACCGTATCGCTCTCGCGGATGTCGAGAACCTGACTGGCGAATGTGTCGCACGTTACCTTCATTGCATCGTGAACGTGGCGAACGCCTTTCGGCGCCCCTGTTGATCCTGAGGAATATAGCCAGAATGCAATTTCGTCTCCACTGCACTCTATGGCGTCAACCGTACCCGCATCACTTGCGAATGTATCCCAGGATACTGCATCGGCCGGGGCTTCGCCTCCAATGACCACTATTTTCCTTATATGGGCGGATTCCCTCGCGGCCGGCAGAACCGAGTCAAGCAGTTCCGCGGATATTAGCGCAATGCTTGCCCGGCTGTCCTGGAGAATGCTTCGGTATACATCTGTTGACAGCAAGGTGTTTAGCGCCACCGGAACAACGCCAACCTTGAGAGCTCCCCAGAAAATCAGCGGGAATTCAATTTGATCAAGGACAAACATCGCCGCGCGTTCCTCCCGGTTTATCCCCGCGCGAACAAAGGCGCTGGCCACATGGCCGCTTTGCTCCGAAAATGCGCCGTAGGAAATTTCCCTTCCGCCTTCCCAGGCTTCCCGGAAGGCGATTTTTTCGGAACGTCCCTCCTTTAAATGGCGGTCCAAGAACCAGTTTGCGGCATTTCCCGTCATGATCCGGCACCTTCCCTGATGAGTGCGATTTCTTTATGGCTACACATTTCCTTCTAATGTTTTGACATGAAGGATGTAAAGCTGGGAGGTTCCATTTTTTTGGACAACGGCGCGTTCCAGGCGATCTTGCCCGCGAGTTCCAGTGCAAGAGGCATCACCTCGCCTTCGCCAACCGCATAATGAGCGAAACCAGGACTCTGGCCCTCTCGAGAATCGTATTTTCGACCGGCAAGCATCATTTCCGTCATTCTGTCCGCACCTTGAATGCGGCCCGCCCTCACGGTCGTTCCGCCCACCCACGAAAATCCCGCGGCATCCCTCGGGAAGCCGAAATACCGCTGAAGGCTCGGCAATTCGCACATGTGTGGAGACGGCGATTTCCCATCCTCCGCCAATTGCCGCACCGCTCATGGCGCTGACAGCGGGTCTGCCGCCAAACTGAATCTCGTCAAGTGCCCGATGCCAGTTTCGGGAATGGTAAATGCCATCTTCGGCACTTCACTCCACGTGTTCCGCCAAATCAAGACCCGCGCAAAAATGCCCTCCCGCCCCGGTTGGGACTGCGGCGCGGACATTGTCGCCAAGCCCGGAAAATGCGGCTTCCAGATCGGCAAGAAAGGCATCCGAAATGGCATTGCGCTTTCCGGGCCTGTTCATGGTCAGGATGGCAATGTCTCCCTCGATCTTTGTTCCGACAAATGCCATTTGATCATCTCGGCGGAAGGCGTACCGAGGCGTCAAGGCGAATCACGGTTCCATTGAGATAGGGATTGGAGATTATGTCTGCCGCCAGTTGGCCAAACTCCCCGGGTGCGCCCAGACGATTGGGAAACGGTATGTTGGCAACTATTCCGTCAACGGTTTCCCGTGGCAGACCCTGCATCATCGGCGTTTCAAACAGGCCGGGCGCAATGGCCAGCACCCTTATGCCCTGTTTCGCGAATTCCCTTGCCGCGGGGAGGCACATTGACGCGATTGCGCCTTTGGAGGCGGCATAGGCGGATTGTCCAATCTGTCCATCCTCATATGCCACAGATGCAGTGTTGACAATGACGCCGCGCTCTCCATTGTCAAGCCGATTCAGAGACATCATTGCCTGCGCGGCGTAAGTCATGACATTGTAGGTGCCAAACAGGTTGACCTCCAAAACCTGCCGGAAGGTCTTGGTGGACACCTTGCCCTCTCGACCGATAATGCGCGCCGCAATTCCAATTCCCGCGCAATTGACGACAATTCGGGGAGCTTGCCCAAACCGGGCAATAGCCGAGTTAACCCCTTCGGCAACGGATTCTTCCCGCGTGACGTCGCATTGCCGCGAATGCCCGTTTATCTCGGCGGCAACCTGTGCCGCCAGTTCGCCGCTGTTGTCCAGTATGGTCACATCCGCGCCAAGCGATGCAAGATGCCGCGCGGTGGCCTTTCCAAGACCGCTTGCGCCTCCAGTGACAATTGCGCCATGTCCTTCAATGTCCATCCACCCCTCTCCTTTCTGCCGAATGCCAAACCCGTCCCGGAAAGCGAACGCGATCCGCTACCATGGTAGAAACATTAATATTATTATAGGGAAGGCAACAAGAATCCCAACGCGAATGAGATCGGACGCGACAAAATACAGAACCGCCTTGTATGTTTCAATCATGGGCGTTTCCCTATCCATTGCATTGATCACAAAAAGATTCATGCCCACTGGAGGCGTGATGAGACCTACTTCCACGACAACCAGTACCAGAATGCCAAACCATATGGCCGTGTGTTCAATGTTGATTCGCGCGAGCGCACCGGTGGATGCGCCTCTCAAACCAAGTTCCCTTGACATTTCACGGGTCAGTTCCCGCCCGCTCGCAAGAATGGTCTGCGCCTCGCCGAGAAGAGCCGCGGGAATTTCCCCGCCGCCGGCCACGAGATCTGAAAGCCGCGCGGATTGCAGATCGACCATGCTTACAAGTCCAAAATCCAGTTCCTGAACAATTGGCCAGAAAATGGGAATTGTCAGAAGAATCATCGACAGACTGTCCATCACGCAGCCCAGCAGGAGATAAAACACGAGAATCATTACAAGAACGATCCAGGGGTTGAAACCGCTGGATCCAACCCAGGCCGCGGCTTCCTGCGGCATTTGCGTCAATGCCAGAAACCCGTTGTAGAAAGCGGCGCCCAGAACGATGAAAAAGATCATCGCGGTTGTGCGGGCCGTTACATGGAAGCTCTCCGCGAGCGTTTTCAGTGTAAGGCCTCCGGCAAAATACGCGATCAAACCCGTTCCGAACGCGCCCACGGCGGCACCCTCCGTAGGAGTAAACCAGCCGAGATAGATTCCTCCCACAACCAGAAAAAACACCACCAGAACAGGCCATACCTCGGTCATCGCGCGAAACCGCTCCAAATACGGAACCCGTTCGCGGGCACCTGCAGAGCCTGGATTGACCCGCACATAAATGCCAATCGCAATCATGTATCCAACCGCCGCCATAATCCCGGGTATAAACGCGGCCAGAAAAAGCTTGGCGATGTTTTGCTCCGTCAGTATCGCGTAGATAACCAGTACCACTGACGGGGGGATTAAAATGCCGAGCGTACCGCCCGCAGCCAAGGTTGCGGTGGAAAATCCACCTGCATATCCATGTGCGCGCAATTCGGGAAGAGCCACGCGACTCATTGTGGCGGCCGTGGCCAGTGAAGAACCGCAGATCGCGCCAAATCCCGCGCAGGCTCCAACAGATGCCATTGCGACACCGCCCTTGCGATGCCCGAGCCAGCTTTCCGCGGCCTTGAACAAAGCCTGACTCATGCCGCCAAGTGTGGCGAAATGCCCCATCAGCAAAAATATCGGCACCATGGACAGGGAATAATTTGAGAAAGTCGTGTAGGTTTCGGATTTCAGCCGCGCAAGGGGGATGGTGGCGTCTCCGGTTGTCAAAATCAGCCCAACCAGCCCGGTCAGAAACATTGCGAGACCTATCGGAATGCGCAGAAATATCAGTGCGAGAAGTGCCGGAAAGGACAGCAGTCCGATCATTATGTCGCTCAATGTCCCGCCTCCGTTTCCGGCGGCAGAACACCACCCCCGGTGGCGACTTCCACGAGCCTTAAAGCGGCCACATAAATCGAAACCAATGCGGCGCACGCGGCGCCCGGCAAACTCAGCGCATAGGGCCACCACAGGGGGAACTCGAGAAGAAACGTCGTTTGTCCGGTCGCCTGCTTGCCAAGCGTCCCCTGGCCCAACTGCCAGGCAATCACAATCAGCACGCCCGCAAAAACGATTTCAATGAAGGCCCTGAGAAAGCGGTAGACCCTCAATGGCAGACGCGAGGTGAATATATCGACTGATGCGTGTGTGCCATTTAACTGGCAAAGCGGCAGAAACGCAAATATTGCAAAGGCCATTCCCGCTTCAACAAGCTCAAAATCGCCATTGATTGGACCCACGCCGGTAGCAAGCAGCGCATTTGCAAAACCGGGCATGACTCCCTGCAAGACATCGCCATGCAGAATGGAGTTTGCAAGTCTCCCGATTATGGACAGGCATGTGAGAATGATTACCGCGGACAGCACCGCGCCACCCAGCACGGCAAACAAACGCGCCAATCTGTCCATTATGCCATACATGCGATGCCTGGGCCAGGAACCTGGCGGCGGTCGTCATTTCGACCGCGCGCCGGCTTTTTTTACATCTTGGCGTCGGCACCAGCGCATTCGCCGCTCATGAGCGATTGCGCCTGATCTATGAGAGCCTGTCCGTCTTTGCCTCTCGATTGCATGTCGGCGACCCATGTGTCGTAGATTGGCCTTACCAGCGCCTCCCATTCGGTGGTGTCGCTGACCGTAATGATGTTGTTGCCGTTATCCATGGCGATTTCACGCGCTGGACCATCCGCATCAGCCTGGGTTCCACCAGCGAAAATCGAGAAATTCAGTCCGGAACTGTCGTCCACGACCGCTTTCAGATCGTCCGGCAGACTGTCAAATTTCTCCTTGTTCATGGCCAATACAAAAGTGAGTGTGTAAAGGGCCGCGCCGTCGAACTCGGTGTGGTTCTCCACGAGCTCGGGAATTTTCAGCGCTGTGGTGACCTCCCATGGAATGGTGGTGCCGTCGATTACGCCTTTTGAAAGCGCTTCGGGCACCGCCGGAACCGGCATGCCCACCGGCGTTGCGCCGGCAGCGACCAGCAGGTCGTTGACAAGACGCGAACCGCCCCGGATTTTCATGCCCTGCAGGTCTGCGGGCGTTTCAACGGGATCACTTGTGTGGAACATGCCTGGTCCGTGCACCCATGTGCCAAGAATTTTAACCGCCGAGAATTCGTCATTCTCCATGTGCTCTTCAAACATTTTCCAATATGCGCATGAAGCGGCGCGCGCATCCTCAACCATAAAAGGCAGTTCAAAAACTTCAGTTGAAGGGAAGCGGCCCGGGGTGTAGCCAACAACCGTCCATATGATGTCGGCGACTCCATCTATTGCCTGGTCAAGCAATTCGGGCGGGCTGCCACCGAGCTGCATGGATGGAAAGCGATCTATTTTAATGCGATTTCCCGATGTTTCCTCAACCTTGTCGGCCCACACGTCCAAAACGAGTTTGGGCACGTTTGCCTGCGGAGGCAGGAACTGGTGCAGTTTTAGCGTGACTTCCTGCGCCAAAGCGCCACTGGTCAGCACGGCCAATATTGCGGCGCCGCAAAGTGAGTGCGATACAGTTGTTTTAATGGTCATTTGAACTCCTCCCATTGACCTGTTTTGCGATGCGCCCTGCCATGGTCGCCGACAAGTTCGAAATCGGCAATTTAGCGCGCATCTTTTTGCAAAGCGTGCTTGTCATTTCACATATTGCATATGCGACGGCAAATGTCACGGTTTGAAATGAATTCAGCATTATTTATGGAATCCCTCCCGCGGGCTCGCGCGGTTCATTGACACTCGCTTGTTGCAACAAGGCCGACGTTGTTGCACTTTACCATTTTATCCGCATAAACAATGCCGATTAATCCAGTCATCAGCGGCAACGCAAAAGCGGGAGGCCGCAGAATGAGGCCGCGCGGGCGAAACCATATGGAATTCACTCCACTTTTAATGTCCCGGATTTCCACCCCTGCAGGTGACGGGCGAGACAGGCACGATGCGCCTGCTCCGGGGACTGTTGCTTGAGCGGGTCCGGTTGGCATGACGACGACTTTGGCATTGGCGCATTAAGGGATTGGACGCGTTCTTTTTGAGCAACGATCCACTTTCAACAACGGTGGCGGAGCGATATGCCAATCAAGGTCAGGCCATCAAACACTGGACAGACTCCTGGCCGCTGCGCCCTTTATTGAAAAGTCGCTCGGATGGACAGAACGGAAAATTCGCCACAAGTACAACATTCAGTGGCAATACATTGAAAAATTCCCGTGAAAGGTGGCATTCTGCAATGAATTAATCGATTTACGCCCGCAAAGCAAAGTCACCGATTTGAAAGACACAAAACGGAACGTCATCGACCGTCGGCGGTCCCCGTCGTGACCTCTAATGGCGCAAACGGCAATCTCCGAAAAACGCGAGACAAGCCGCCAAAAGAGTAAAAACCGCGAAGGCCGATATTCTGGATAACAATCTGAAACAAAATCGCAGCGTCAAGTCATCTCATTCAATAACCACCCTCATACCAAAAGCGCTGTCGCTGAAAGGCAAAACACCTTAAGCGGAATCTTTGCGCAATGTTTATGAGGCATGAAACCCTTGTTTTCACGGCAAAATCATTATCCGCATTTAAAACGGTCACAAAGCGGAGCGATACAACTCCTCCAGCGCACTCACGGTCAATTCGACGGGATTTCCGGCGCATGAAGGATCTTCAATCGCGTCTCTGGCCAAATCGGGTATGTGATCGGCGTTCACGCCAAATTCACTTAATCCGGCTGGAATTTCCAGCCGTTCATTCAATTCCCTCACAAAACCGCAAAAGCCCTCAAACCCTCCGGAAATTCCAAGATATGACGCCGCATGATTGAACCTGTCCGCGATTGCAGGCGCGTTGAACTCAAGAACGGCTGGCATGCAGACGGCGTTGGTTGTGCCATGATGGGTGTTGAAACATGCACCGACCGGATGGCTCATCGAATGGATCGCGCCAAGACCCTTTTGAAATGCCGTGGCGCCCATGGCGGCCGCGCTCATCATGTGCGCTCGGGCCTCGAGATCGCTTCCGTTTTCAAATGCGCGCGGCAGATATCTGACTGCAAGACGCATGCCCTCCAGCGCTATGCCCTGACACATGGGGTGATAATGCGGGCTTGAATAGGCCTCCACGCAATGGGCGAACGCATCCAATCCCGTTCCCGCGGTAATGTGCCCGGGCATACTCGTTGTCAGCTCCGGATCACAGATTACCTGAACCGGCAAGACCTTCGGGTGATAAATGATCTTTTTCATCCGGGTTTTTGAATTTGTAATAACGCTGGCCCTGCCAACCTCCGATCCGGTACCGGCGGTTGTGGGTATTGCCACTGAGGGAGAAATGGCTTTTTCGTCCGCGCGCCGCCAGTTGTCGCCGACATCCTCAAACTCCCAGACATCAAGAGACTGGCCCGCCATAAACGCGACCATTTTTGCCAGATCTATGCCCGAGCCGCCGCCAAACGCCACCACGCCATCGTGCTCGCCTGATTTAAATGCGGCAATGCCGTCTATAAGATTATGCTCATTTGGATTTGCGTCCACATTCGCAAAGATCGACTTGCCGTATCCCGCCTCTGCAAGAACATCCAAAGCGCCTTGCGTTATTGAATGATTGATCAACCCCTTATCGGTAATCAGCAGGGGATTGCGCATTCCCGCCCGCATGCAGGCCTCGGGCAATTCCGATATCTTCCCGGGCCCAAATCTGACATTGGTCGGAAATGCCCAGTTCCCGTTAATATTCATTGTCCGCGCCTTTTGAATAGGTGCATTTTAGTGAGCACATGCAATACTGTACCAATGCAATCTAAAGAATCAAGCCATGCATAGGTTGCAAACATCCATGTGTAATCTCACCTGCAAATCCATATAAAAGCCGATCATCGCATATCGTTCATTCGGATTGACTTCAGATGGCAATCTCCATGCTGATTGTCTTGTGAATTTCCCTGAAATCATGACCAGTTTATCTGACCGCAGCAATTCCCGATAATTTTTTCACTAAATTATTCAATGTATTACGATGTTTTTTAAAAAGGTTTTTCATGGACTTTCTGTCGAGTTTGCGGGAATGGCTCATCCGACCAAATCCGCCATTGCGGGAAATGCCGACACCATTTAAAGTGCACGTTTATGGAAATGCCAAACATCCCAGGGAGATTAACTTAATCAAGAGGTATTGTCTTGAAACTTGCCATAGCGATAATTGCCGTTTTTTTGCTGGTTGCGGCATGCATCTTGCTAATCGGCCATCTGCTGCATCCGACACGCTCGGGAACCACTTCACGAACCATTTTGGCGCCTTCGCAAGTTGTGCGGGATACAATTCTTGATGCCGAAAGCCAATCTGAATGGCGAAAATCGGTTAAATCCGTTGAGCGAACCTCAGAAAAAACATGGATCGAAGCAACTTCCGATGGCGATCGAATTGAATTCCAAATCCTTGAAAGCACAGATACCGAGATCTCTCTTGGATTCAAAAGCAAGCGCGGCTTTACCGGCCGATGGGATGCGCAAATATCAAAACTGGATGAAGGCGGAACCAGGCTGTTTATCCGCGAGCAGTCCGCAACCCCCAATCCGATTATTAGAATAGTGTCGAGACTTTTTTTCAACCCGACGGCCTTTGCGGAAAAATACCTTGAGGAACTCGCCATAGAGGTGGAGAATCGCATGCAAAATGGAGAATAGCCATGCCCGCCAAGCCAAAAAAAAACGTTGACTGGACCAAACGCTTCAACAACCCAAAGCCGCCAAGAACCGTTGTTCTGGAAAAATCTTTTTGCGGAATCAAGGCGGGATCCCGCATGTATATAAGTTCGCCAAAGGATATCGCAAGCTATGTTGCCGATATACCCGATGGCGAGACACGCGCAATTGAACGAATGCGCGACGAGCTGGCCGAAAAGAACGGTGCCGTTGCAACATGTCCGGTTACCACTTCAATATTTCTAAGGATTGTATCGGAATTGTCGCTGGAGGAAATGAACAGCGGAAAATCCAAAACCGATGTTGTGCCATTTTGGCGTGTGGTTGAACCCGGAAGCAAGATCGCGGGCAGATTGCCGTGTGACGACATAATTATAAAGGACTTTCGGTCCATGGAATCTGCATAGAAGATCGCCATTGCGGTTAATCTCGCAAATTCAACATCTGTAGAGAACGCGTATTCCAGTTGCGGAATAATTGAATTCGATTGCTCCGCCATTAAATAAATTCAGCTTGGAATTGCATGTGAACAAATTTGGAGAGCGCGCAATATTTAACGGAATGCTACAAGACATTTTAAGGCGGAAAAGGAACATTATCTCAAGGAGATTGTAGATCTTGTTCAATCCGACACGCCGGTTATTTTGGAGATTGG
>JAPOTF010000029.1 GCA_026709325.1 Roseovarius sp. | reverse complement strand
AGTTAAACCATTGCAAAACAACGAAAAGAATTTCTAGCGGGAATTGCTGCTGAACCGAGCACTAGCCAAATGGGGCAGGTTTTGGCCGCCGCACTGTCGCAAACGCTGATGACGATGTCAATATAGCACGCATCTGCCGTGGCGAACTCGTCCCAGCTTTTTGACGGCAGTGCCGAGGTATCAAAATCATTTTTTTTTCAATAGGTTAACTTCTTCAGATGAGGTTCCGTCTTTGGCGGGGAGTCGGCGGAGAACGCATTGAATTTGCCGTTTTCCTCTTTTTGCAGGATGGGTCGCGCGGAATTTCCCGTGCGGAGAAAAAGAACGTTTTTTATGTCGCTGGACATGATAAAGTCCCTTGTTTCGCCAGAGCGGTTTAAACCAAACGCGGCGAGTCGGATTGACCTACATTTTTATTGCAACGAGTGCATGACGCTTTTTGCCGGCGGAAATCTTGACACCGGGTTCAATTGCCTCGGCCGTTATCCTGAGATTGGGATCAGATATAACCCCGTCATCAATCCGGGCGCCATTTTCCGCGATAAGGCGCTTGGCTTCCTTGCCCGATTTTGCAAGACCTGCGCCAACCAGCAATTGGACAACTGAAATTCCGCTTCCAATTTCTTCCTTTGACAGCGAAAGTGTTGGAAGATCTTCACTTTTGCCCCCTTGTTCAAACACCTGGCGCGAGGTTTCCTCGGCTTGCTCTGCCGCTTTGTCGCCATGCAGCATTCTTGTAGCCTCATTGGCAAGTATGATTTTGGCGTGATTGATTTCCGATCCGGCAAGAGATCCAAGACGAGCGCACTCGTCAACGGGAAGTTCGGTGTAGAGTTTCAAAAATCTTTCAACATCCGCATCCATTGTGTTTCTCCAAAATTGCCAGAACTGGTATGGACTGCACATGTCGGCGTTGAGCCAGATTGCTCCCTGCTGGGTTTTTCCCATTTTGCCGCCATCGGCGGTGGTGAGAAGCGGCGACGTTAGACCGTGCACCTCTTTGTTGAGAACGCGGCGCGTCAAGTCAGTGCCATTTACGATATTGCCCCACTGGTCCGACCCGCCCATTTGCAAAATGCATCCGTAGCGTCTGTTTAGTTCCAGGAAATCATATGCCTGCAGGATCATGTAGTTGAATTCAAGGAAAGACAGGGATTGCTCTCTGTCCAGTCGGGATTTCACGCTCTCAAAAGACAGCATCCTATTCACTGAGAAATACCGGCCTATATCGCGGAGGAATTCAATGTATTTAAGTTCATCCAGCCATTCCGCATTGTTGAGCATGAGCGCTCCGGATGCGCCCTTGCCATAGTTTATGTATGAGGAGAACACCTTTTTAATGCCGCTGATGTTGTCCTGAATTGCAGCCTCGTCAAGAAGCGGCCGCTCGTTGGCTCTAAAGGATGGATCTCCAACTTTTGTCGTGCCGCCGCCCATAAGCGTGATCGGCTTGTGTCCGGTTTTTTGCAGCCAGCGCAACATCATGATTTGAATTAGCGATCCCACATGCAGGGATCTTGCAGTTGCATCGAATCCAATATATGCCGGGACGGCGTTTCTGCACATTAGATCGTCAAGACTTCTGTAATCGGTGCAATCCGCCATAAATCCACGCTCGATCATTATATTCATAAAATCTGATTTGGTTTGATATTTCATTTTTCTGTCCAGTTTTGGTCACGATGCATGTATATCAGGGGAGATGGAAAGGAAAAGGGGATGAATCAGTTTTATCCGAAATGGGTTGCCGGCACCATGTCGGGAACATCCCTTGACGGCGTTGAAGCCGCGACGCTCCTGACAGATGGAAACAAAATTTATGATTTCGGGGAAAAGCGCTACCAGGCATACAGCGTCATTGAACGGGAGATATTGCACAAGGCGCTGGGCAAGTGGCCGGGGGATGATCTCACCGAAGCCGAAGAGATTGTTCAGACCGCGCACATCGGCATCCTTGATAAAATCGCAAATGCCGAGCTTGCGGGTTTTCACGGCCAGACACTGGCGCATGACCCAAAAGGACTTGGAACGCATCAGCTTGGCAACGGGAAGGCGCTAGCCGATTTGGTTGGATTGCCGGTGGTCTGGGATTTTCGCGCAAATGACTTGAAAAACGGAGGCGAGGGGGCGCCGTTGGCTCCGTTTTTCCACTTTGCATGCGCAAAATGGATGGGAGCAAACAAGCCTCTTGCCTTTCTCAATCTTGGAGGGGTTGGCAACATAACGTGGATTGATCCTGAAAGGGAACAACCCGATGATGAGGGAGCGCTTTTGGCATTTGACACGGGACCCGCCAACGCGCCGATTAATGATCTGCTAAAGGCGCGAGCGAATCGGGACTATGATCACAATGGAGACTTGGCGAGTGCCGGCAATGTAAATCGGAAAGCCGTGGCAAAATTTTCAGCGGATCCATATTTTGAATTGTCCCCGCCGAAATCGCTTGACCGGGATCATTTTTCGTACTTGCCCTCGCTGGTTTCAGATCTTGAAACCGCTGATGCGGCCGCGACCTTGACCGCGATATGCTGTCATGCGGTTTTGCGTGGGATCGGGCATTGCCCTTCTTTGCCTTCTAGAATTCTCGTCGCGGGAGGTGGACGCAACAATGCGTTTCTAATGTCCATGCTTTCTTCAATGATGGATGTGCCGGTTATCCGAATTGACGATGTGAATCTGGACGGAGACTATCTGGAGGCTCAGGCGTTCGCTTTCCTGGCTGCACGGTCAATTCGTGGAATGACCATATCATGTCCGGGAACCACAGGGGTAAAAAAGGCCGTTACGGGAGGAATTTTAAGCACTCCGGATTCTTGAAAAATACCAAGGGCGGAAATTTGCACTTGTCGAATTATGCCATTTGGCAAAGATGGCAATTCCATATGGCATTTTCAATGTTATCGTTCCACTATTCAGGTGTTTGACGCCTTATGCAGGTTGCGCGGCACGGGAGAACCGTTCAGCTTCAATGAATGGTGCTTCCGCATCTTGCCGGTGCCTGGGATAGCCAAAACTGTACGGGGACCAAAATCCAAATGCGTCATGGCATGAAAACTGGCCGGTCGCGCGAACTTTGAAAGTTAAATGAGGAGCGGGCATGCATCGCACCGTGAAACAATACCATCCGGCCACAATTGCCGCGCAGGCTTCCGGCCATTTTGATGTTGACTCATCCGGCGTGATTCCCGGAATCAAGCTTGCGACAACCTATCTGCGCGGACCTGACTACGCGCTTTTATCCAATGACAATTCATATGGACGCGACGACAATGATACCGTACGCGCGGCCGAGGAAACGTTGCGCCAGTTGGAGGAGGCGGAAGCCACTCTTCTGTTTCCATCTGGGATGGCCGCCGTTGCCTCGGTTTTTCGCGCAGTTCCCAATGGCGGGCGCATAGTTCTTCAGACGGGCATATACCATGGTGTAACGGCATTTGCGGAATCGTTTTGCGCCCGGCGCGGAATTGAACTGGAACGGGTGGATGTTTCAGATGCCGATCTTTTGAGAGCCGCCTGCGAAAAACCTGCGGATATTGTATGGATCGAAGTACCTTCGAATCCCTGGCTGAAAATAACCGATATTGCGGTGGCTTCGAAACTGTCCCGAGAAGCTGGCGCCTTTCTGGTGGTTGACGGGACGGCCGCCACTCCAATCATGACAAAGGCGCTGAGTTTGGGAGCCGATATTTCAATGCATTCTGCCACAAAGGCGCTTAACGGGCATTCCGATGTAATGGCCGGATCCTTGTCCTGTCTAAACCCCGAAAGCGTGATCTGGCAGTCAATCATGCGAGACAGGCATGACGCTGGCGCGATAATTGGACCGTTTGAAGCCTGGCTGCTGTTGCGGGGACTTCGAACTCTGCCATTGCGTGTGGAAAAAATGTCTGAAAATGCTCTTGCTTTGGCGCGATTTCTTGAATCGCGCGAAAATGTTGATGAAGTTTGGTATCCCGGCCTTGGTTCAAGTCCGGGCCATCATATTGCCAAACGACAGATGCGCAGCGGATTTGGATATCTCATGTCGATATTGATCCGTGGCGGATCTTTAGAGGCACTTGGCGTTGCGGGGAGATTGGAACTTGTGCGGCGCGCAACATCTCTTGGCGGAGTGGAAACTCTTGTAGAGCACAGGGCGACGATAGAGCCTCAATCGGGCATCCCGGACAATCTTCTGCGCTTGTCAATTGGGATTGAGCATATTCACGACCTTGAAATGGATTTGGACAGGGCGTTGAAAACGAAGATTTTTTAGAGTTTGAATTTCAGGATATTTGATTAATTTTTTTGGATTTTGCGCGCTCCCTGCATGGCGCCATGAATCTGCAAGCTACGCCTTGCCGGAGATTTCTCAAAGCCCTTACAAGACGGCGACACCACGACATCCCCGTATCGTAAATGTTCGGCCCATCATCCAAATGGCAATAGACCAACGATACCAAGTCGATTAAATGCGAATGCAATGCATGGAGTTTGCGGATAGTGAAAATTGCTGCTCCGTCAAACTATGTCAATGCCGGAGGGCGCATTCACATTTCCACACATAATGCCGCTCTGCGCCAATAATTTTTGTTTTAATATAGCCGACTTATCAGATGGTAACAGTAACAGTATTTGAAATTGCCGCGATTTTAAACGTGGAAGATTTGTAATGGCAAATACATCTTTCGAGGATCTATATTAATGAAGAAATACAATCTGTTTATCAGCCACTCTTGGCCTTGTTCCGACTCATATGACAAACTACTTGGTTTGCTGGATGCGCGGCCATGCTTCAAATACCGAAACCACTCTGTTCCCGGAAATGACCCCATCCATAATGCTCATTCAACTGTGGAACTGAAAGAGGCAATACGGGAGAAAATGAGGCATTGCAATGTCGTCCCAATATTGGCTGGGGTTTGCGCCACTTGCAGCAAATGGGTTAACACTGATGTTGATCTGGCTCAATCTGCTTTCCTGCATACGAAGCCCATCGCGGCAATCGAAGCTTGGGCTGGCGAAAAAACATAATCAAGGGTAAAGTCGGCGTATGATAAAATTGTGCGATGGAGCAAAGATTCTGTCGTAAACGCAATTGGGGAATTGGCAAATTGAGCGAATCTGAAAAAAATGAACTTTTGGAGTTATATAAGCTCCATACCGAACTCGCTGATCGAGCAAGTCAGAGACGTGAAGGAGCTAATCGCCTTTACGTCAGTCTACTTGTCGGATTGGCTCTTTTTATCGGCATATTTGTGAGGTTTGGCACTCAAGACTTTCCAATTGACATTCTTCTACTGGGTTCCGGAATAATAGGCGTCGCGCTGTCCGTTTCCTGGTAAATTGTGATACGATCCTACAGACAATTAAACACTGGTAAATTCTCCACTCTGCATGAGCTTGAAGAAAGGCTGACCTTTCCTTTCTTTAAGAGAGAATGGGAAATCTTGGAGGAGGGAAAGAAAATAAATCGATACTGGAAGTTAACGATTGTTGAAACTGGACTTCCGGCAATTTTTTTCATAATTTCAATTTTCGTTATTGCAATGTCGGGTTTTGATCCTTTAGTTGCCGAGGGAAAATCCCAAGTTAAGTGGCCAATGGCGGTTTTGAAAAACCAAAATCGAAGCCCGGACTGATCAGTGCACTGAAGATAAAACGGTGATGGGAACTGGAAGATAACCGTTTGAGTGGCCGGAGCCGGAAAATACGTGGAGCAGGAAAACCGTTCCCTGGAGGATGATTGCGCATTTATCGGTTGAGTGGAGCTTGGCGACCTGGCCGCAATCGGAAAGCAATCAGACATGCTCAAACTCAACCCCGTAAAATCACGGTGAGCAGTTGCTGGAAATGCTGAATTAAGCGTGTTGAATTTATAGCCGCCAAGCCTGTGCCGGCTTAGATTTCCCGGCCGTATTTCTTGAGTTGATCATGAAGGAATTTGGTTTCGCTCGATCCGGTCTCCAATGCGCATATGTAGGCATTTGTCAGAAAAAAGCATTCCTCATCATGATTGCCGGTTGTCTTTGAAGCTTCAACGTATAGGCGTATCAATGAGTGAATGTCTTTCTCGCAGTGAGCGGCCAATATTTTGGAATTAAGTTCCTCGCTCATTCCGCGGCGTTCATCAATGACCTGTGGCTTTGAATGCTTGAAGCGGCCCACTGATGAAAACAGTGGGTTGGAGTGTCCATTATCGGGGAAAATCTCCCACCGTCAAATCCATCCGCAGACCGTCCCCTCTGCATGCCCTCAACCACAAAGATGTCCTCAATGAAAATCTCCTTCCATTGAGCGGTGTTTTTCCTTCGCAATTTTTCCTGAGTGTTGGCTTCAGAGTAGTAAATGTGCACGTGCTCGATGGTTTTGCTGATGCTCACCGGCTCCAGTATTATGGTGAATGTATGATCTCTGTGCACGCCGAGCATAACATTGGGATATACCGCGATATATTCGGCCTGCTCCCGCCATTTTTCTCCCACGCCGTGAAAGTCGGCAAACTTTTCACCATCCCCGCCCTTCAGCTGTCGATACGCTTTTGATCCCTGTCCGGAATAGAGACCTGGCAGTTCAATGTTGTAATGGTCTTCGAGTCTGGAATAGCTGTTCAGGCCTGGATGTATCCAGGGCAGGTGATAGCTTTCGCAATAATTTTCAATTGCAAGCTTCCAGTTGGTGTCAAGGCCAAGCTCAAACCTGCTGTCATTTCCGCCATGGTGGAGAGGCACGTTGAAATCGGCCCATCGATCAATGAGGTCGGAATGCTTGTCCGCAAATGCGGGTGCATCCCCTGAAACATTAATCCAAACGACATCCATCCAAACATGGCTGCGAATTTCGACAAGTCCCAGAGTGCCGCGGTCAATGGACTTGTGCACATTTCGGCCGGGCCCGCCGACATGCGGAGTTGAGACCAGCTTGCCTTTTTTTGAATAGCACCATGAATGATATGGGCAGCGTATCGCGCCTTCAATTCTTCTCGGTTCACTAACAAGTATCATGCCGCGGTGGCGACAGATGTTTTGAAAAACCCTTACTGCGCCGTCATCATCGCGCACCATTAGAATAGGCATTCCCAGAAATTCATATGGTTTGGCGTCACCGGGTTCGGGTATTTCCGAGGCAACGGCAAGTCCCGCCCATTCTGAAAAAATCAGCGCATGCTTTTCCTCTTCAAACAGAGTGCTATCGGTATAGTGCGCATTGGGCAGACCGGTTGACTGCTCAATGTCGTTCAGGACATTTTCAAGATTTGCATAAGTCGCCATTACGTGTTTCTCCAGAATGGAACTGCATTCTGCTCCATTCCCAAAATTAAAGATCGGCTTTTTTCGACATCGGCTGCCTTATGGCGACAAATTGTCCTGGAAATTAATTTCCTCTCAGCATTGCGGCAACACCCGTGCGAGCGATTTCCTCGAGTCCGAGAGGAAGCATCAGTCCCGAAAAGGCGTCAATCTTCTCGGGTGTTCCCGTAATTTCGAAAATGAAGCTGTCCAAAGTGCTGTCAACGACATTTGCCCGGAAAATGTCGGCAAGACGAAGAGCCTCCACGCGCTTTTCGCCTTTTCCGGCGACTCTCAGAAGAGCCATTTCACGTTCAACCGATGACCCTTCGGCTGTAAGGTCGTGCACTTCATGTACTACAACGATTCTGCCCAACTGAGCCTTTATTTGCGCTATTACCTGCGGCGTGCCGGTTGTAACAATCGTAATGCGGCTTGTGTGGCCGGTATGGTCCACTTCCGCTACGGTAAGGCTGTCAATGTTGTAGCCGCGACCTGAAAAAAGCCCGATGACGCGCGCGAGCACCCCTGGCTCATTGCTTACAATTACCGCCAGTGTGTGGGATTCCTTTATTTCCGAGAAAGTTGGCCGCAAATTATATGCGGAATGCTTCGTTGATCCCTTTTTTATTTTCAAGGTGCTCATTTGTCTTGCCTTCCTTATATCCTATTTTATTGATGCCGGTCCTACACAAGCACCGCACCCTCGGAG
>JAPOTF010000056.1 GCA_026709325.1 Roseovarius sp. | reverse complement strand
TAAAATTTTTTGATTTATTTAACATGAACATGACTTCATGTTAAATAAATGGACTTTTTGCCAACAACATTCGAATTGTCCGAGCGCAGTCACTTTAGATTTGCACAGCTTTGGCCTATTGGCGATTTTTTCGCCGCGCTGATGACCTCCATCACAAATCCATCGTACCAACCCGCGCGCTTCGGCCTCGACTCCATTGAGATTTTTATCTTCTTGGGAACCCTATGCCAAAATCTGAAAGTTTTCTGGTAACTACTCACCATGATTTGTTAGGCGCGGTCTTTCAGTGACCGCTTTTGGATTCGGCGGCAAATTGTTTTGATTCCTCGTACAGCCCTTCAGTTGAAACATCCTCGCCGCTTTGCCTGTCAGAACCTATTTTTGGAGGCTTCTGTTTCCAGGCCGTAAGATTTTGACCAAAATTGCGATAAAATTCAGGAACAATTCTTTCGATTTCCGATATAAATTTAATCTGTTGCGTGAACTTGGCTCCCAGCCTCACTGACAGGAAAAGGTGAAATTCCCTTACGGCAAGGTGAGGCATGGTTTCCGCTACCATGTTAATGTCTTCTCTCAACTCGGCAATCGAATGCTGCGTTGTTTCACTGGTTCTGGGCCATAAAAGACGAACGTTCAAACCTTCGACATTCTCATTCTTGATCTGCCTTAGAAGCCAATTGACTCTTGCTTTGGTCGAGACCCTGTCTTTGGGAGCTTCAAGGGACATTCCCACATCAATTGAGCGGCGGCTCAAATCTGCGATAATATCTATGCTTGCAGCAGAATTGGGAACAAAAAGCGAGCTGGTCAATTGCTGATTTTCGCAAAGCGCGGCGAGTTCGTCTTTCCGGCGCTTGTCCAGTTGGTGGATGTGTTTCTTGGACAGTTTTTCGATGACGCCCGCATATGTCATTCTGCTTAATATAAGCGACAGATCCCTTGTTTCCTGATGCCAGGCGGAGATGACAGCCCTGGCATCTTCAGACTTTGGCGAAATGGCGCCACCATTTGAGACCAGCCTGTTTAGTTCGGTCCATTCTCTGGGGAAACGGTCAAATCCCTTTACGCCTGCGCTCTCATGAGTCAGAAATCTGCGGAGTTCGTTAAGCAGCATGCACTGGTCGGGATTTTCAACGCCACCAGACTCCAGCAAAAGATCGGCTGTGGTGAGAACATACATCCAGGACCAATGGAAAACGGGGATTTTAGATCGACTCTTGCGAACTTCTTCAAGGGGGTGACTATTTGGCGATGTGGCAAAATGATTTGAAATCGTAATCAGGCAATCAATGTCGTTTTCCTTTGCGAGCATCCGATATCGCTCAATTTGGTTGGGGTCCAAGTCATTGTTGCCAATTTTTGTTTCAACAAGCGCGCGCCATCGCCGTTTTCCGATTGTTATCGCAATCAGTCCGTCAGGTCGGTCTTTTATATCCGTGGCCTGCTTGCTAAAGACAACCTCTGTCCACGCCTTAACCGTTGCGCGCTTTCCTATTTTCATTCCGACGGATGAAAGCAGTTTTGCGCTAAATTCTTCAATCTTTCCAAAACATGCCAACACAATGGATGTTGTTCTTCCCTCTTTGGATGTTGTTGAAAGAACTGGAAACAAACGCGCTTCAATTCCGGACCGAAGATATTCCGGCAATGGTGTTTCCCTCGACCCTTTGCAATCATTCTTGTTACTGGTCATGAATTCCCCTCCCCCGCGAATTTATTCTCGCAACATGATATACCGAAAAAATTGCCACCTGCTTTTATCAGCTTCATTATGCCCGGATAATCCATTATGGCAAGCAAAGCCGAAAATATCTGTCGGCAGCATGTGAAATGTCTGGCTCCGCATAATCACTGCATGCCGACGGCACGAGGTCAGCTCAATGCCTGACCTTAAATGCAGGATTAATTTTTTCGCCATTTTGCAATTTGCGCTGGAAATCCGCCATTCCGATTTAAACATTAAACAGGAAGTGCATCACATCTCCGTCCTTAACGACATAGCTTTTGCCTTCCGCCCGCAATTTTCCCGCATCTCTGGCACCCGATTCCCCTTTGCAGGCTACATAGTCATCATATGAAACCGTTTCAGCCCGAATAAAGCCCTTTTCAAAATCCCGGTGAATTGCACCTGCCGCCTGAGGAGCCAATGTGTTCTTTCGGATTGTCCATGCGCGCGCCTCCTTTGGACCCGCGGTAAAAAAGGTCTCCAATTGCAGCAGACCATATCCCGCCTTTATCAGTCTGTCGAGGCCCGCCTCATCCAGGCCCATTTCTTCCAGAAACATTTCCGTTTCATCCTCGGCCAACTGGCTGATTTCATCTTCTATTCCTGCGGAAATTACCACGCTGGCGGAACCTTTCTCGGCGGCCATTTCCTCCACCATGGATGAATATTCGCTCCCTCCAGCAGCGTAGCTTTCATCAACATTGCAGACATACAAAACGGGCTTCGCGGTAAGCAGTTGGAGATTTTTCCAAGCCTTCAAATCCTCCACGCCAATTTCAAGATTTCTGGCAGGCCCGCCATCCATCAAAATGTTTTCCGCCGCCGCCAGCAGTCGATCCTGCTGCCGCGCCTCCTTGTCATTGCCCCTGATTTTCCGCACCAGTCCGGAGCGGCGCCTTCCAATGGAATCCAAATCAGCCAGCATTAGTTCCATCTCAACCACCTCGGCATCTGCAACGGGATCAATCCGTCCGTCCACATGGGTGACATCGCAATCATCAAAGCAGCGCAAAACATGCGCAATCGCGTCAACCTCCCTTATGTTGGCCAGAAACTGATTGCCCAGCCCCTCGCCCTTGCTTGCGCCCCTCACCAGTCCAGCGATATCGACAAACGTCATTCTGGCCGGAATTTTTTTTGCAGACGAGGCGATTTCCGCCAGCCTGTCCAGCCTCCCGTCTGGAACCGCGACCTCTCCCACATTGGGTTCAATGGTGCAGAAGGGAAAATTGGCGGCCTGTGCCGACGCCGTCTTTGTCAATGCGTTGAACAATGTGGATTTGCCTACATTCGGCAATCCAACAATTCCCGTCTTGAAACCCATTGCCGGTTCTCCCATTTGCCGCAAGGGGTTTATCTATTATGATTGATGCGATGCCGCAACCACTCCCGAAACGTTATTGACATCCGCATGCATCGCGGGGAATTTCAAACATGCCATTGATTATTCCGCATGAGCAACGCAAAGGACAGTTATGACACGAATAGAATCAAAATTTTCGAAACTTGGAAATGCCGGCAAAAAGGCGTTTGTCGCCTATATAATGGCAGGAGATCCGGACTACGACACGTCGCTTGAGTTAATGCAGGGATTGCCGAATGCCGGTGTCGACATTATCGAACTTGGCGTGCCGTTTACTGATCCAATGGCTGACGGGCCGACAATTCAGCTGGCGGGTCAACGCGCTCTCGCGCAGGGCATGACTCTTCAGCGCACTCTTGACATGGCGGCGGAATTTCGCAAATCCGACAACACCACGCCAATTGTGATGATGGGATACTACAATCCAATTTGCAACCGCGGGGTTCAGAAGTTTCTTTCCGATGCAAAATCCTCCGGAGTTGATGGACTCATTGTGGTCGATCTGCCTCCTGAAGAAGACGAGGAACTCTGCATTCCCGCCCAACGGGCGGGACTGGATTTTATCCGGCTCGCCACGCCAACAACAGATGAAAAGCGGCTTCCGAAGGTTTTAACCAACACTAGCGGTTTCATATACTATGTATCCATAACCGGAATTACCGGCGCCGGAGCGGCTGAGGTCGGCAACGTTCGCCCGCAGATTGCACGAATCAGGGAATCGACTGCATTGCCGGTGGTTGTGGGTTTCGGCATACGCACTCCTGAATTGGCAAGAGAAATCGCAAATGTGGCCGATGGCTGCGTTGTGGGATCCGCCATTGTCGCAAAATTGGGGAACGGTGAAACTCCGGAGCAGGTGCTTAAATTCATTGGCGGGCTGGCCGAAGGCGCGCATTCGGCCTGAGTTCCGGCATTGCGGTTTGCGCCCGTTTTGGCAAACTGGCCATACAACAACGCAAGGGAATCCGTATGTCCGTCATAACATGTGTTGAAGATCTCCGCCGACTGTATCAACGGCGCACTCCCAGAATGTTTTACGATTACACTGAAAGCGGAAGCTGGACGGAACAGACATTCAGGGAAAACACATCCGATTTCAGCAAGCTTCACCTTCGCCAGAGAGTCGCGGTCGACATGTCCGGAAGAACCACGGCATCCAGGATGGCCGGTCATGATGTTTCAATGCCAGTTGCGCTGGCACCTGTGGGACTGACCGGCATGCAATGCGCCGATGGAGAGATTAAGGCCGCACGGGCCGCGGAAAAATTCGGGGTGCCGTATACGTTGTCCACAATGTCAATCTGCTCAATTGAAGATGTTGCGGAGCATACCACCAGGCCTTTCTGGTTTCAGGTTTACACGCTTAATGATGACGATTTCATGAAGAGGCTTTTTGATCGGGCCAAAGCCGCCAAATGTTCCGCGATTGTGATTACGGTTGATCTTCAGATACTGGGCCAGCGGCATAAAGACGTAAAAAACGGCCTAAGCGCTCCACCAAAACTGACTTTTGGTTCAATTTCCAACATGATGACCAAGGTTCGCTGGGGCCTGGGCATGCTCGGAACCCGACGGCGGTTTTTTGGCAATATCGTGGGGCATGCAAAGGGAGTTGACAACCCGTCATCGCTTACCACCTGGACTGCCCAGGCATTTGATCAAACACTTGACTGGGACCGCATTCGTCAATTCAGAAACATGTGGGATGGCCCATTCATCATCAAGGGCATTTTGGATCCTCGCGACGCCATAAAGGCGATGGACTGCGGCGCCGACGCCATTGTCGTGTCCAACCATGGTGGCAGACAGCTGGACGGGGCTCTTAGCGCCATACGTTCTCTTCCTTCAATTATTGATGCTGTCGGGGACAAGATCGAGGTTCACATTGATAGCGGAATTCGCACCGGACAGGATGTCATAAAGGCTTTGGCACTGGGTGCCCGGGGAACCTATATCGGGCGCGCATATGTATATGGTCTTGGCGCAATGGGCGAACAGGGTGTAACGAAGGCTCTTGAAATAATTCACAGGGAACTTGACATGTCCATGGCGCTTTGCGGAAGGCGAGATGTCAACAAGCTTGATCGCGACATTCTTCTTGTTCCCGGAAACTTCTCGGACAACTGGCTGTAGGCTCGGGCACCGGGAACACCCATATTCGGCAAATTTTCCCGCAATCGGCTGCATTGCCGAGTTTTCCCGGTGACGTTACGCGCGTTCCGGCATTGCGCGCGCTCCAAAGCCGCTTTGCGCATTATGCCGTTTTAATTTTGGCTGTATTTCTCCAGCAGCTCGAGTGAAACGACTTCCAGCGCTCGTCGATGCGTTGATTCAAGCCTTACGCGCGGTGCGCATCTTTCATCATGCGCCTGCAAAAATCTCAATGCGCAAAGACACCAATGATCGCTGGGCTTTAATCCCGGAAACATGTATTCCGGCCTTGGCGTGCTCAAGTCGTTCCCAAGATATTTCGAATAGGCCAGAAATTCAGCCGTCACTTCGACACAGACGGTATGACTTCCCCGGTCCTCGTCACAGGTGTTGCAATGCCCGTCACGAAAAAAGCCGGTAATTGGATCAGTTGAACACGGTTCCAGTTTGCCGCCGAGCACATTAACGCTGACATCCTTTTTCAATATTGCCACCCCGATTTCTTTGCATATTTGCTCAAATGTCCAAACAATATGATTGTCCATGAATTTCATTTTGGCAATATCCAAATCCGCCCGGAAACAGATGCGAAATGCGAATTACAGGAGAAAGTCGCGGTCGGCATGCCCTATAGTCAAAGGTATTTGCGAATAAGCTTCTGAATGGCGTTAAGATTTTCTTCCGATCCCGTTTCCCCGGCAGTGTTTCCGCCTTTTCCCGTCGCGGGTTTTGGCTGCAAAACCCTGCCGCTAGAAATCGCATTCCGAAACCGATCTTCACGTCCCTCCACCAGATTGCCGGCGCCATTTGAGATGCCCAGCAGCAAGTCATCCAGCCATTCATGATCCGCATTTGAAAAATCCTTTAAAACATATTGACGCACAAGTTTTTTTTCTCCCGGACGACCCACTCCGATGCGGATTCTCATGTAGTTCGCCCCGATATGCGCATCCAGAGAACGCAGTCCGTTGTGCCCCGCATGACCGCCACCTCTCTTAATTCGCAATTTTCCGGGAGCAAGGTCGATTTCATCGTGAAAAACCACCACATTCTCATTTGACAGCTTGTAATAGCGTGCCGCCTCGCCCGCAGATTGCCCGGAATCGTTCATATAAGTCTCTGGTTTAAGCAGCATCACCTTCCCGTTTCCAAGTCGGCCTTCTGAAACAACGCCCTTGAATTTCCGCTTCCATGGACCAAAACCATTGTTTTCGGCAATGGCCTCAACCGCCATGTATCCAGCATTATGGCGATTTTTTGAGTATTTTCCGCCCGGATTGCCCAGACCAACAAAAAGATGCATGTCAATCCCCTAACATGATACCGGCTGGAAATGATTTGGACTCAATGACCAAAATCGCAACGTCTACTGCCCGATGACCTTTCGCATCATCTTTTTCAACGACGCAATATCCGGAATCCTCATTGACGCATGTCAGATGCGGACCGCACAAGATCGGCATTTTACGTTGCGCTGCAAACAGGTGGTCATGAAAGACCGTTTTGAATTTTATAGTTTGTCAGTCTTCCGAACCATCGTCGACGGAATCGTCTTCTCCCTCGGCTTCGGCAGCGTCATCATCAGTTGATTTGAGCGCGGATGGAGCCGAAAGATTCGCAATCACAAAGTCGCGATCAATTGTTGGTTTTGCACCTTCGGGCAGGTTGATCTCGCTGATTGTAATTGTATCTCCAATGTCTCGACCCGACAGATCCACAATTATCTTTTCCGGAATGTCGCCTGCCGTCACGATCAGTTCCACCTCGGAACGGACCACGGTAAGCAGTCCACCTCTACGCAAAGCTATGCATTCTTCCTCGCCAATGAATTCGACATTCACAAAAAGGTTTATTCTTGTGCTGCGACGCAGGCGCATAAGGTCGAGATGCGTTGGCAAGTCCCTGACGACATCGCGCTGAACATCTCGGCAAATGACCCTTACATCATCATGTCCATCAACCTTGAGGTTGAAGAGCGTCGACTTGAATCGCCCGGCCTTGAGCTTTTTCAAAAGCTCGTTAAAGGGAATCTGAATGGGTAGCGGTTCTTTTTCGCCACCAAACACTATACCCGGAACCATGCCTGCGCGGCGTGTTGCCCGAGCGGCGCCCTTGCCCGTCCCCTTGCGTTCCCGGGCATGAAGATCAGGAATTTCTCCAGCCATAATCTACTCCATGTTTCGCGGGGCTCCTCCAAGGCTGCAGCCCCTGATGAAAAGGTGCATATAAACGCGTTTTCGGGAATTGCAAAGCGCTTTTTCACAGGGTAATCGCTTCCGCATTACCATCCCAAGTTAAGAGCGAAATCCGTCATGATCGTGCCCAAGATGGGGAAACCCGGCAACGGCATCGGGCCACCGGCGATAAGAGGCGCGGCGTTCAGGCCGGTAAAGGCGTTTTCGCTTGGCCCGGAACATCCCTCGTCGGGGCCGACACTGTTCAGGGTTCGCTCAAGTCCCCGTCTCCGGATTTGAGGGAAGATCAGCTTCACATCCCGTCACCCGGACGGCTATGCGATAATTCTTCCGAGACATTTGCCTCATCATCTTTGGCAACTGCATGCGCACTGGACACATTGTCGATCTATCCAGATTCGCCGCCTGCCTTTCGTTTCCAGGCTGCAAGTGAACTTCGATCTCAATGCGCCCAAAAATAGACCTCAGCCAAATGGCGTCCCAGACGTTTCGGCGAATCGCCGTTGATTCGAAAATCAAATGAAGGTATATGATATATCAAATGCAACCTTGGCAAGTTTGGGCCCATTTCCAAATGCGCGAGATCAAGCGAACCTAGCGACATGATGCATACTCAGAGCCTTAACGGAAGAGAAACCCGCCAGCTGCTTCTGGAGGGCTTGGCTCAAACCGGCAGAGCAATTCGTCTTGCATATGGACCTTCTGGATGTGGCGTCATGATTCATGGAGCGCCAGCAGCTCCAGAGGTGCTTCGGGACGGACACTCGATCGCCCGGGAAGTCATCGCAAACCATAAAGTGTCGGCACAGTCGGGCTTATTGCTAAAAGAAGTGCTGTTTGACATGAATCGCGACATCGGAGACGGATGTTCATCACTTGCGCTCATCGCGGAAGCTGTCTTTCGGGAGTCGCTTTTGGTCTCGGGCCACGGCGTTTCGATCGAGCGGCTTTCAAAGCAGCTTGAAGAGGCTGCAGGCATTGCGCTTGAAGAGTTGGACAAAAAGGCCGTTTCATATGAGCCGGACACGGACAGGCACTGCGTAGCGAAAGGTGCGTCCAAGAGCCAATTTTCGTTGGCTGAACAGATCGCGCATGTAGATGCTCAACTTGGTGGCAGTGGGCACATCGTCGTAAAAGGCGAATCACGTCGCGGCATTCATGTTGAGATTTCAAAGGGAATGAGTTTGCCGGCTGGACATGCCTTCGAGTTGTTTTCCTGCCAGCGAGGCGGCCTTTCAGACGATTTCATCGCCCCATTTGTGCTTTTGGCGGACATTCGGATTTCGGAGTTTGGCAAACTTGTCCCGATATTGGAGGGGTTTGCCAAAAAGGACAAATCCATCGTCATTTTCTGCAGAAACATCGAGGGTTCCGCTCTCGCGGCGCTGGCGCTTAACATTCGCGATGCCGGCCTTAAAGCGACCGCGATTGCGATCCCTGACGTAAGCTTCAGGGCACTCGATATTCTTGGAGACATTCAAGTGGTATCGGGTGGCGCGATAGTTTCCGATACTCTCGGCCAGAGCCTGGATAGTCTGCGGCCAGACATGCTTGGTCGCCTTTCCCGAGTGGAAGTCTTTGCGAATCGATGTGTCTTTTGGGGCGCTGCTCCAGACGGCGATCTCTTGAATGCGCGCCTCGCGGAAATTCGGCAGGAAATCGCGAAGAACAAGTATCTGAGCCTTGACAGAGAGCGAGCGGAACTTCGTTTGGCTCGCTTAACAGGCTCTATCGCTGAAATGCATATCGGAAAGTTCGGCTTGAACGGCCAAGAACAAAGCATACCAGTCGCGGAGCGCATCGCCCGCGCCTTGCTGAATGCGCGAACATATGGTGTTTTGCCCGGCGCCGGTGTTTCGTATTTACATGCTGCCGAACGCTGCTCCACCATCGGAACCATGGGAGGAGAAGTTCTTTCTCGAGCGCTTAGAGCGCCAAGATTGGCAATCGACGGCTTTGAGGATGATCAATTTTTCCGCGCACTTCGTCGAGACTACCATTCACGGCAGATCCCGACTGACGGTTGTCTGGACAGCGCGATAACCGTCAAGGAAGCGATATCAAGGGCGGTTTCGTTCGTCATCGCACTCTTGCGAACAGAGGCAAGCATTACGCAAAACCAGAGCAGGAACGGCAATTTCCGATAGCTTTTTTATTAAATTACCCAATGGGTTGCGAGGTTTTTGAAAAAGCTTCTCGTGGACTTTTTGTCTGGTTTTGCAAGGGATTTTCGACCTGTGCGGCAAAAAATCATTTAATGTCGGTTTTCATGGAGGGAGGGATGGTTTGCGGAAAAGGGAAACTGGCGGGAATTGCCGGAACAGGCATATAAGGGGTTTTCATGCGCATAAAATGATATATCATATGTCAAACATCATATTTTGGGAGCTGAGCCAGTGAGTTTCTATGGTCATAATTTGAACGCGGAAGCATTTGACCGTGATTACCATCTTCATCCGTTTACCGATTTGAAGAGCCTGGCCTCTTCGGGTCCGCTGATGATTGAGCGAGGGCAGGGGACGCGGCTTTGGGATAACAATGGCAAGGAGTACATTGACGGGCTTGCCGGTTTGTGGTGCGTGAACATTGGGTACGGTCGAAGCGAGATCGCCGATGCAATTTCTCGACAGGCCAAGGCACTGCCCTACTGCCAAGCCTTTGCGGGGATGACTTCGACTCCACCGGCACTCCTTTCCGAACGGGTAGTGAACATGGCTCCCGTGAACATGAAAAGAATATTCTTTGGCACGTCTGGTTCCGACGCCAACGACACGGCGGTCAAAATCGTCTGGTACTACAACAATGCCAGGCGCCAACCGAAGAAAAAGAAAATCCTTGCTCGTTCACGTGCATATCATGGGGTGACGGTTGCCTCTGCCAGCTTGACTGGGCTGGAAGGCGTTCACAAGGCATTTGATTTGCCGGCGTTTGATGTGGTGAGGCTAAGTGCGCCGCACTACTATTGGGCCAAAGGCGACGGCGTCAGCGAAGAGGAGTTCGTCGACAGGCTGATTGCCGAGCTTGAAGAAACTATCGAGAGAGAGGGTGCGGAAACTATCGCCGCATTCATTTCGGAGCCGATCATGGGAGCTGGAGGGGTGATCGTCCCGCCTGACGGATATTTCCGGCGCGTACAGGAAATCCTGAAAGCCAACGACATTCTTTTCGTGGCGGATGAAGTCATCTGCGGTTTTGGTCGCCTTGGAAAGATGTTTGGCAGCCAAGTATTCGATCTGAGGCCGGATATCATAACAATCGCGAAAGGCATTACCAGCGGCTATCAACCACTTTCCGGCTGCATGGTGAATGCTGACGTTTACAAGGGGCTGGAGTCGGGATCAAGCGAAATAGGTTTCTTCGGACACGGCTACACCTACAGCGCGCATCCAATCCCGGCAGCGGCGGCACTTGCAAACCTGGACATTCTGGAAAGAGAAAACCTCGTTAAAAACGCCGCTGACGCCGGTTCCCATATGCAGGCCCAGCTCAAATCGCGGGCCGGTTCTCATCCTCTGGTTGGCGATGTGCGCGGGCACGGGCTCATCGGGGCAGTTGAGTTGTCGGCCTCCAAGGATCGACATGTACCTTTCGCGCCAGCCATGGGCGTCGCGAAGTCGGTCTATGCGGAAGCGCTGAACCAGGGGCTGATAACGCGAGCGCTGCAAGGCGGCGACATCTTGGCATTTTCGCCACCATTGACGATTACCAATTCGGAAATCGATGAGATCGTTGATAAGCTTGTCTCGGCACTCAATGTCGTGGCAGACAAACTGGCGCGCAATGACTCCACGCCTTGGGAGAGACCCAATGTCACCTGACGGCGGTCCCATGCTTAAAACAACACATGGCTTCGCGGAAAACATGATCGATGAACAAGAAAGCAAGCGCTCGGCAATGCTCGAGTTGCAACATATCAGCCACAATTATGGCGCGGTAAAGGCCTTGCGCGACGTTTCGCTGACCGCCTACAAAGGTGAATTCCTCACAATTCTCGGCGAGAGCGGCTCAGGGAAAACAACGATATTGCGTGTCATCTCGGGACTCGAAACCGCCACCAGCGCCGAGGTAATAGCCATCGAAGGCGCAAACGTGGCACACGTGCCGGCTGCGCATAGAAATTGCACGACGGTGTTTCAGAACTATGCATTGTTTCCGCACATGTCCGTTCAGGAAAATGTCGAATATGGGCTCAGTGTAAGAGGCATGCCGAAGGCGGATCGGGCGAAACGGGCGCTCGAAGCGCTTGAAATGGTGAAACTCGATGGAAAAGCCGATCGCCGCGTCTCACAACTTTCAGGAGGCGAACGCCAGCGCGTTGCCCTGGCAAGGGCAATCGTAACTCAACCTGCAATTCTTCTTCTCGATGAACCGCTCGGCGCGCTTGACGAGAAACTGCGCCAGCAGATGCAGGAAGAGCTTGTGAGACTCCACAGTCGGCTTGGAATGACGTTTGTGTATATTACACATAGCCAGGAGGAAGCTCTCACGATGAGTGATCGCATCGCGCTGATGTGTAACGGCGAAATAGTGCAGATCGGCACGCCTGAAGATCTGTTTGATCGCCCGAACAGCGCATTCGCCGCCGAGTTCATGGGCTTTGAAAACATCTTCGAAGGCCACTTGAAAGAGATTTCAGATGAACGTGTTTCCGTTGAAGTAAATGGACACGGCTTCCACGGCCGATGGAGCGGTCACCAGGCTCCATTGATCGGTCAGAAAGCCTTTGCGGCCATTAGAGCTGAGCGCCTGAAGCTGGAAGGCGCTGAAAACCATGCGGAAGACAACGCTCTGAAGTGTTCCGCCGGCTCCACACTCTATCGAGGAAAATATGTCGACCAGCACCTGCAAACGGAAATTGGACCAATGAGAGCTCGAATTTGGGATCGGGCAAATCGAAAAAGCTCAATCTCAACGGTGTCGTGGCATCCAGATGACTGTGTTGTCACCGCACCCTAATGCCAACTTGAAAATATGGAACCAACAGGAGGAAGATCGATGGAAGACTTTTCTGGCATCAAATCTCAAACAGACCTTACCCGACGAGATATGCTCAAGGGCCTGGCGGCGACCGGAGCTGTTGGCACTGCGACACTCGCCGCAGGTGGTCAACCTGCAATGGCCGCGACGGCACCGGTAAGGGCGTATGGCGTCACGACGGCTCAGCTGCTTGATTGGAGCATCATGGAGAATTCCATTGGTGTTCCCATGGAGTTTACGGGCACCAACAACTCCGTTGGCGTCTTTCTGAGAGACGTGGTTGCATCACAGCTGGGCGATGAAGTGGATATCTTCATTTTTGAATCGGGAACGGAAGACATTCTTGGCCCACAGGGCGTCTATCTCGAAATTGAGGAAGATCACCCGGAGTTGAAACTTTGGGATCGCACATCCGATGATTGGAAACGCTCGGCCGTTGTCACCAGTCGCGATGGCAGGCAATACGGTGTTCCGGTGATCGGCAATGCCGACAGCTTTGGATACTTCCCTGAAGCAATCGGGGCCAGCGCGGACGGTCAGGAGGATATTTCCTGGGCCATGTTCTTCAACAGCGACACCACACGCGGGCGGGTAGCCTATGATCAGACTTGGACATATTCGTTTCCGGTTGCCGCGCTGTACCTGAAAGCGAACGGCAAGATCGAAATTGACAATGTCGTTGACATGACCAAAGACGAAGCCAGGCAGGTTGTAGATTTCCTGATCGAACGCAAGAAGGCAGGGCAGTTCAGAACTCTTCATTCCGCGTTCGAAGAGCAGATCCAACTACTGACGAACCGTGAAGTCGATATGATCAACTGCTGGGAGCCGGCCACCAAGGAAGCCAACAAAGTCCTTGGTCCGAATACGGTATTCTACGCCTATACCGATGAGGGCTATTTTAAATGGGGGCATGGCGCCTATATTGCGCGGCAGGCCGCAGACCGCGACAACATGGATGCGATCTATAAGGTGCTCAACTATTTCCTGGATGGCGAATACAGGGCGCTGCAGGCGCGCGATCGCGGGTATGCCGGACCCAACTTGGATCTGGGTGTTGAGTATGCACAGAACAACGGCTGGTCGCAGGAGGAAATTGACGGGTTGATTGCCAATCAAAAGAAGATTGACCGCAAATTCGCCAAACCATTCGTTTCCACCACAACGCCGGATAACTCAACCGTCATGGAAGAAGAGTGGCAGCGTTTCCTGAACGCATAGTCGATCTTCATGGCAGGTGCGCCGCCAGTCTCTCCCCGGGCGGCGCACCTGATTTTAAATCATTTAATATCAATGATTTATAAGATTTTCCGAGTTTCGACGATTTTATCGGCCGATTCTGTAACGTGGACGGTCCGGGTATTCATCGTGCTGTGGTCGATTCTCGTGATCGCGCCATTGCTGTTGCTGCTCGCATTTAGCTTCTTCGAAACACGAAGCTATATGACGGTATACGATCCGTCATTGAAGACTTGGATATCGCTGTTTGAATCTGGACGATTTGAGGTGGCGCTGAGAACGATGCGGATCGCGGTCACCGTGACTTTAATCGAGCTGATTTTGGCATTTCCGTTCGCGCTTTGGCTTGCCAAAGGCTGCAAGTCAAAAGAAACCAAAGCCGTTTTTTTAGCTCTTTTGACAATTCCCTTTTTCCTGGACCTATCCTCCAGGTCAATTGTTTGGCGCGCGATATTGGGGCAAGCGGGAGGAGTCAATACCGCCCTGATGCAGCTGGGCGTCATCTCTGAACCAATTGACTGGCTTCTCTACTCGGAATTTTCGGTGCATTTTGGCATGATAGCGCCGTATTTCCCGACGATGTTCCTGCCCATCTTTCTCGTTATATCTCTCATTGACGACGATTTGATCAACGCTTCAAATGATCTCGGCGCGAGCCCGGCCCAAACACTGAGACGCGTTATCATCCCGCTCTCGTTGCCGGGAATCCTCGCCGGCATTGTCATCACACTTGGCCCCGCTCTGGCCGCTTGGGTTGAACCTGGAATGCTGGGCGGAGGATTTGTAAACCTCCTCAGCCACTCAATAGAAAGCGCGTATACCGCCTTGAGATATCCAGTCGTCGCGGCACTATCGGCCTTTGTCATTGTTTTACTGGCCGTCATTCTTGTTTGCGTTGTTCTTGTCGTGCGCCGCGCAGCCAATATCGAAAACATTTTCAGGCAGATGCACACATGAACATGGCGGGAATTCCTCTTAAATCGGAAGCCGGCAAGTTCTCAACCGGTAGATACGTGGCAGTCAATGGCTGGAAGGTCTTTGCAAAAGCCTGCGGGATTTTCGCGATTGCACTAACCTATGCGCCGTTGATCTGGCTCGCAGTCATGTCTTTCAGCTCCAGGCCACTGTCAGGTGTGCCATATCCTCTTTCGCTTGAGCATTATCGGGCTCTGACTCGGAACCCTGCATGGCTGGAACCCTTCGCGTCGTCGATAATTATCGGCGCTCTCGTGGCAATCGTGTGCATGATCCTCGCGACCGCCGTTGGAAGAGCCATACCGCGCGCGCGGCGACCGGGCGGGCTTGTTCTCTTTGCCATCATCCCACTTTTCGTACCTGGAATGTCCATGGGCGCGGCGCTTTTCATTGCCTTCCGCACCGTATTGGACCTTAAGCTTGGGTATTGGGCCGTGTTCTTTGGTCACGTGGTGTGGGCGCTGCCCTTCTCGCTAATGATGGTGTTGGTCATCGCCGTTCGATTTGATTATCGTTTACTTGAAGCCGCCGAAGATCTTGGCGCCAGTTCATGGCGACGCTTCTGGGACGTGGAATTTCCCATATTGCGGCCCGGCATTGTCGGCGCCGGGTTGTTCGGCTTCCTGCTCTCGTTTAACGAAATTCTTCGCTCGACGTTCTTGCGCGGAACCGAAGCGACCATGCCTGTCTGGAACTGGATGATGGCAGCTTCACAGCAATCTCAAGTGCCAATCATCTTCTCCCTCGCGACGATTGTCTTGTTTGCAACGCTTCCGATCCTTGGAGGTTTCTTTTGGCTGCTTTTTGTCAAACTCGACAAGGATTGAATGGCGCGGAAACCAGCGACGAACGTTTAGTCCATATGCTTGAGAAGTGTATCTCGCGCTGCGCTGATGTCATCGCAGATGCCCTTTGCCATCGCATCGGCATTTCCATCTTTTATGGCCCTGGAAATACGGCGGTGCCAATCATTGCACTGCTCGACATAGGCCGCTTCGGCGAAGAGATGTATGAAGTATGGGGCGGCCAAGACCCACAAATCTTTGATTACGCCAAGCAATAGCGGAGATTCCGACTTTTCATAGATAATAAAATGAAATTGACGGTTCCCTTCCAAATATATTCGAACATCGGATTTTTTTATTGCCTTATACATGTCTTCGGTCAACAAGTCCAATTCGCGAATGTCTCGCTTTTTCAGCGCGACCATCCCCTGGCGAGAGGCTATCGGCTCCAACGCCATCCGCATTGTTATTATCTCTTCAAATCGCGTACGGGTTAAAATCGGCACAGAAAAGGATCTGTTGGCCTGTGCCTTCAACGCATTTTCCGCAACCAGGCGTTGAAGAGCTTCTCGAATTGGCGTCGGCGATATTCCATACTGATCGGCCAACGACCTGATCTTTAGAACTTCACCCGGCCCAAAAGTCGCCGAAGCCAGACCGGCTCGCAGCTGTTGATACGCCTTTTCCGCGAGAGTCGTGCGCTCAATTTTCTCTGCCAACCCAATGACCTTTCGCCATACATGAATAGTCACTCTCCGCAATCGAAAACCGTGCCACAGCTAGTTGCAAAGATAAACCATTTTATCCTTTTCAATCGTACATGATATATTGTATTTTTTCAACACGTCGCGCACGTGAAAAATTTAAAAACTATGGATAGCTTTGCCAACAGGAGAAACAAACATGCCGTTAACAATAAACTGCGACATGGGCGAGAGCTTTGGCCTCTACAGTTTTGGTGATGACTCCGCTTGTATGCCCTTCGTAACACACGCAAATATCGCCTGCGGTTTCCATGCTTCCGACCCCAAAACGATGTGGCAAACCGTCAAGCAGGCAGCGGAAGCGGGGATAGGAATTGGGGCGCATCCCGGGTTGCCCGACCGGGAGGGATTTGGAAGGCGAGTCATGAAAATGTCCCGTGAGGATGTCGCTGCGATGGTTCACTACCAGTGTGGCGCTTTGAACGCCTTCCTCATGGCGGAAGGCGTCAAAATGAGTCACATCAAACCCCACGGCGCACTATTTGGAATGGCGCAAAACGAAACTCATGTTGCCGAAGCGATTGCAGATGTTGCCGTGTCGATGGAACTGCCTGTTATTGGATACTCGAATTGCGAAATGTCACGCGTGTTCACGGACAGAGGAGTTCCATTCGCCTGCGAATTTTATGCGGATTTGGATTATGATGATGAAGGTCGTCAGATAATTTCAATGGCCCATGAAGCGGTCGATAAAACCTTGGTGGCCGACAAAGTCGAGAAGGCTCTCAAGCGAGGCAAAGCCACTTCCGTCAATGGTGTGGAGGTTGATGTTGTCGCGGACACGATTTGCGTCCACAGCGACACGCCTGGAGCCCTGGATGTCGCCAAGGCTGTTCATGCAGCATTGAAAGATCGGCTTTCATCGTCGTTGGTTTAAGGCATGGGAGGGCTTCAGTGATACACGGGCTTCCAATTTTTCGAGCCGCCGGCGACGCGATGATGGAGGCCGAGCCCGGCAATGAAATGAGCTTCGGACCAGACTTTATCGCTCATTCCCGCGCGGCGGCGATGCGGGAAGTGCGCATTGATGGCTTTGTCGAACTCGTAACGGTTATTCCGACACGGTGCAAGAACTGAATGATGTCCGAGCTCGATGAGTGAGACTGTGATGTCGAGTTCAACAGTCGCATTTGCCATGTACCGGCGTTATATTTTGATCCCTGGACTGCCGAGTGCATCGAAAACTATCGCGAAAAGACATTCAACGGGGAAATCCTCGATCAAAACCTGATTGTCCAGCTCAACTGGCTGGAAGGCCGTGACCGCCTGAAGCGCTTGCATCCCGCCAGGGAATATTGGGGTGCCGCCCTTGGTTTCCTGCCAGGATTGCACTCGTTGATGCCTCCGGACCTTCGATCTCGGCTTGCTGCACCGAAGCGCAATCCTCCTCGCATGTGGATGCCTAAAGGCGCAATCGGAATTAATGGTTCAGCAACATGCATTTACCCGGATCAAACGACTCCCGGTGGCTGTCAAATCTTCGTCCGAACACCAATGCCAACATGGGACAAAACCCGATTACTGCCGGCCTTCGAAGACCGTTTGGCGCTTGTTAAAGCAGGTGATCGGATCAAGTTTGCACTGATCGAGCGCGAGGAATGCGACCACATCGAGGCCAAGGTTGCCGAGGATGGCTATCCCACCCGTATGTGGACTACCGGCGTTTTTCGATCAGTGCGGACAAAACCTGGCCAAGCGGTATTGAAGGCGAAAGGAGTGGCTTGACGTGTTGGAAGTGAAGCAACCGGGACTCGAAACGAGTGTTCAGGACCATCCCGGCTGCATTGACTTCTTGGAGCAAGGTTTCCCGCCATCTGGATCGATGGACGCATGGTCGTTTCGTCAAGCAAATTTACTGGCGGGAAATTCTCCCGGAACGGTGGGATTGGAGTGCCGGTTTCTCGGCCCGACATTGCCGTTTCATAAAGATGGCGCCATGGCGATTACCGGGGCGGACATTGGGGCTCCGCTCGACGATACCCCGATTGCAGCGCACGAAACCGTATATGCAAGTCCTGAACAAATACTCGAAATGTCAGGAGCGCGCATCGGTGCTCGTTCCTGTTTGGCTGCGTCCGGCGGACTGGTCGCACCAGAAGTTCAAGGGCCGCTGTCGACGTTTCACATGACTGGACTTGGCGGCGTCTCTGAAGATGGGGGAAATTCCGCCCATTGGCGAGGGTCCGCCGCGGCCGCGCAAGCGGATAAATGAGAGTGCGCGTTCGCCCATCGGCTAATCGGGACACCTGGGAAATCGAGGTTGTCATGGGGACCGAATGACGATTGGATTGATGTAGGGGCGTCAGATCTTCTTTTCATCCGAATGGAATATCTCTCCAAAGAGCAACGGAACTGGAATCCGGCCGGAGGGGCCAGATTTAGCATTCTCGGCAAAGGCAACAGACAAACTTCCGGAGCACGGGGACGTGCCATCCAGCATTCTTGAACACGGTTATCCGCTCGGCGACATTAATTTGGCAGGGCAGACACCAATCGTACCGGCAAACGATGGCCGGGCGCTGGCGGGTTTATCAACCCATATACTGTACCCACAGCGGCATTTTGGAAGTTGGCGCAATCCCGGCCGTGCCAAAATTATCGATTTATGGCAATCTCAGTCGATACCGCACATCACATGCGCCGTAGACCGCTTGAGTTCCGCGGCGCGGCTCATCTGGAAGATGTATGGCTCGGATGCAGCCTAAGCCGGCGCAAGATAGGTTTGGTTGAAATATTCGATCACGGAGGCAACGTGCCCGGGGTGCTTTTCACCCTTTCGCCATGCCAGTCCAACGTCCATCGAGGGTATCTCGTGGTCCGTCGAGACTGTTCCGATACGCTTGCCTTCGAGTGACCACGGTCTATAGACCATATCGGAAAGTATGGTCACACCCTGACCGTTGGCGACCATCGATCTCACAGCTTCCACAGAAGATGTCCGTAGCGCCACCTTTGGCCGAAACGCACTCTTGGCCCAGTATCGCATAGTGGTGTGGGCGGCCTCATCAACCGTAAGCATAATATAGTCTTGCCGAGATATGTCCTCGAATGTTGCCTTGCCCTGTCGAATAAAATCATGAGAATTCGAGGCCCAAAGGCGGCGCTGTGATTTCAGCAAGGTCTGGGTTTCAAGCTCAACATTCGCAATGTTTGATGTCAAAACGACTGCGAGGTCGAACCTGTCCGACAACAGTCCTTCCTCAATGCTCTCCCGATTCAGCTCACTTATCCTGATGCCGAGGTTCGGAAACATCTGCTTGAGGCGGTCCAAATGAGGAGGAAGAAAATAGCCGATCACCGTATAGGTGGCCGCAATTGAAATCGATCCTCTGACAGGGTACCGTTTCCGGGCACCGCGCTTCGCCTGGTCAAGCTTCTCCAAAATCTCGCGCGACGATGCGAGAAAGTCCCGTCCAGCTTCCGTCATCTCCATACCCGATGCCGTTCGGAAAAAAAGCGGAGCGCCAAGTTCCGCCTCCAATTCCCTGATCGCGCTTGTGACTGCGGATTGAGAGATCGAAAGTTGCGTTGCAGCCCGGCTAACTTGACCAGATTCAGCTGTGGCGACAAAGAATTTCAAGTGCCGAAAATTCATTCTTCAAGCCTCCATCTCATTTTCACCTAATGTATCGAATTTTTCAATATCGCCTCTTTCACACTTATCGATTAAAAAACAGCATGTTGTGCGATTTCATGGCAGCGTGCAACACAATATTATCTGTTTTGCCGATGTTGCAAGAACGGAAATAAATATTTTACATATCCAGTGTTCAACGTCACCATCCTGGAAACATCGATGCAAGAGAACGAGTGCCAATGCGGGAAATTGTCGATCTGAACTGCGACATGGGTGAAGGCTTCGGGCAGTGGGTGCTCGGGGATGCGCCAGACGAAGAAATCATGGCGCTCATCTCTTCGGCAAACATAGCAACTGGGTTTCATGCGGGTGATCCCAATTCCATGGACCGTGTCGTAAAGCTGGCACATGACTATGGCGTCGCTCTGGGGGCGCATCCCGGTTATCTTGACCTGCGTGGTTTTGGTCGCCGCCATATCAAAATGACATCAGAAGAACTGGTTAACGACATCGTGTATCAGATTGGCGCGATACGTGAATTTGGTCGCCGCCATGGCGCCTCTCTCCAGCATGTAAAGCCGCACGGCGCTTTATATATGGAAGTCGCCGTCAACGAAGAACTCTCGAAAATGATCATTGACCTGCTGGCAAAGACCGGCGGGGGGACAATCCTGTTCTGCATGGAGGCCTCCAAGACTTACCAGCTTGCGAAGCAAGTCGGACATCCTGTGGTTCGCGAGTTCTACGCTGATCGCGACTATAGCAACAGCGGCCAAATTGTCTTCAAGCGGCAGGTGGAGAGGCTGAATCCCCGGACCATTGCCGAGAAATGCGTGAAAGCCTGCAAGACCGGTATGGTCACGACCGTTGAAGGCGATGAAATCGAAATCGGCTTCGAGTCGATTTGCTTTCACTCCGACACACCGGGTGCTCTCGAAATCGGCAAGGCCATTCGATCCGGTTTGAGCGACGCGGGGGTCGCGATCACACCCGCATCCACCTTGCTTGAGCAATCAAGGCAAAGATAAGGACAACATCATGGCTGACATCCAATCACCTCTTCCCGGTACGTTTTACCACAGACCTGCCCCGGAAGATGAACCGTTCAAGTCCGAAGGGGATGGCGTCTCTGCAGGCGACACAATCGGCCTCGTTGAGGTGATGAAAACGTTCATCGACGTAAAATCCGAGATCGCCGGAACCTTCAAGGCTTACGTGGCAGAAGATGGCGCGCCGGTCACAGCCGGCGAAACGCTGGCAAGGTTGAAACCCTAATATGTCTATCTCGCGCTTGTTCATTGCCAACCGCGGCGAGATTGCCGTGCGCATTATCCGAGCCGCGAAGGAGCTAGGGGTAACGACGATCCAAGGTTACTCCGAGGGGGATGCAGACATGCTGGCCGTGAAACTGGCGGATGAGTCGGTTTGCCTCGGAGCTGCGCAATCAAAAGACAGCTATCTCAACATGCCCAAGGTGATGGAGGCGATTAAGAGCGCCAACGCCGACGCTGTTCATCCCGGTTACGGGTTTCTGTCCGAAAGCCCGGAATTTGCAAGACAGGTTGAAGCTGCGGGGATCGTTTTTGTTGGTCCAAGCGCTGCAACAATTGAACGCATGGGAGACAAAGTGGAAGCGCGTATCGCAGCGGAGGCCGCCGGCATCCCCGTGGTTCCCGGATCAAAGGGTAGAATTGACACGGTTGACGAAGCTGCAAAGGTTGCAGCTGAAGTCAGATACCCGGTGATGATCAAGGCGGCCGCCGGTGGTGGCGGGCGTGGAATCCGCGTCGCGGATACGGAAGAAGACCTCCGCAAACTTGCGCCGCAAGCTCAATCGGAAGCGCAAGCGGCGTTTGGCGATGGCGGCCTTTACCTTGAGCGCGCCATCCGGTCCCCGCGCCACATAGAAGTGCAAATCCTTGGTGACGGAACTGACGCCGTGCACTGTTTCGAACGCGAGTGCTCACTTCAGCGTCGCCGCCAAAAGGTTTGGGAAGAAGCCGGAGCGATGTGCCTCGATGAGGAAACGCGGCAACAGCTTTGCGCGTCCGCCGTCGCGCTTGCCAAGGACGTCCAATACCGCGGGGCGGGAACACTGGAATACCTCTACGATGAGGCGACCAACGAATTCTTCTTCATCGAAATGAACACGCGCATTCAGGTGGAGCACCCTGTCAGTGAAATGATCACGGGCGTTGATCTGGTTCAGGAAATGATCCGCGTGTGCTGCGGCGAAAAACTGGACGCATCCCAGGATCAGATAAGGCGCTCCGGTCATTCGATTGAGGTGCGCATCAACGCTGAAGACCCTCATATGCAGTTTATGCCCTGGCCGGGCAAGCTTGAAGCGATGACTGTTCCAAAAGGTGAAGGCGTTCGCTTCGACCATTTTCTGTACGAGGGCTATCAGATTCCACCATTCTACGATTCCCTTTTGGGCAAAGTGATCGTTCATGCACCAACCCGTGCCGAGGCGATAGCCAAACTCAAGAACGTTCTTCAGGGCATCGAACTCAAGGGGCTGAAGACAACGATGCCGTTGCATCTGGCGCTTGCCGATGACGCGGCAGTTCAGAGCGGAGATTTCCACACGCAATGGCTGGAACCGTGGCTGGAGGCGGGCAACTTGCAACCCATTCAGAAAACAGGAGGTGCATCGTGAAGACACGTTACACATTCGGGGGCGACGAACACGTTTATATCGAGATGGACGAGGAAATGTCTCTCGACGCGTTCTTCAAGTCCCTTTCCATGAGCAACGCGGTCCGCGACGCCAACATTCCCGGTGTAACCGAAATCTGCCCGGCGAATGCATCGTTCCAAGTGAAATTTGATCCTGACGCGACCCATCCAGACGAAATGCTCAAGCGCATTCAGGAATTGGAGAACAAGGCCGAGAATGCGGAAAAGCGGTTGTCCACGCGGATCATCGAAATCCCTGTATTCTATCAGGATCCCCAGACTCGCGATTGCGTCATGCGCTTTCGCGAGCGCCACCAGGATCCCTCTGGCACAGATCTGGACTATGCGGCGCGCATAAACGGCTATGACAGTGTTGATGCGTTTATCGAGGCGCATCACTCGCAGCCTTGGTTTGTGTCGATGGTTGGCTTCGTTGCAGGCCTGCCGTTTCTCTACCAACTGGTCGAGCGTGAAAAACAGCTGCAAGTTCCCAAGTATCTCAGGCCGCGAACAGATACCCCGAAGCTGACTGTCGGCTATGGCGGCTGCTTCTCCTGCATCTACTCCGTGCGTGGTGCAGGCGGGTATCAGATGTTCGGCATCACGCCGATGCCGATCTACGACCCCAAGCAAGAGGTCGGCTATCTCAAGGACTTCATGGTGTTCTTCAAGCCCGGGGACATCGTGAAGTGGAAGCCCATTGATCAGACCGAATACGACCGAATCACCGCAGCTGTCGAGGCTGACACGTACAAACCGCGCATCGCGGAAGTCGAATTCGACCTCGAAGAATTCAATGCGGACATGGCGGGCACCAGCGCAAAGCTGATGGAGGCTCTCAATGGCGCTTAAGATCAACAAACCGGGCCTTTCCACCTCTGTCCAGGATCTTGGCCGCCCCGGTTATTTCCATCTGGGCATTCCGATTGGTGGCGCCATGGATCGTTTTGCCATGCGCGTTGCAAACATTCTAGTCGGAAATCCCGAAGACGCCGCCGGACTGGAAGCAGTCTTCATGGGACCTGAGATCGAATTCGCCAAAGATTGCGTTGTCGCCGTCACTGGCGCGGAAATGCCAATGACTTTGGATGGTGAAGCGAAGGAAGGCTGGTCATCATTTTCAGTGAAAGCCGGGCAAAAGCTCGGCTTTGGTTTCCTGAAATCCGGCGCGCGCATCTACATCGCCGTGTCCGGTGGAATTGCAACCGAACCTGATCTTGGAAGCCGCTCAACATATCCGATCGGTGCACTTGGCGGGATCGAAGGACGTACAATCACTGAAGGTGACATCATTCCTGTCGGCAATGGCGATCCATCTTCCGCCGGGCAGACTGTTGCCTCTCGACTTCGACGCGGCCCGGGCAAGCCGGCAGCGCTTCGCGTTCTTCCAGGGCTTTATTGGAACAGGCTGACCGAAGCGGCGCAGAACGGCTTTTTTGAGGACATCTGGACCGTTGCTCCGGAGGCCGACCGCATGGGTTACCGCTTCAAGGGCGGGCGGGCGCTTGAATTCGTCGAACGCGAACAGCCGTTTGGAGCCGGCGCAGATCCCTCGAACATTGTCGATGGTTGCTATTCCTATGGCTCGATTCAGGTTCCCGGTGGAACCGAACCCATCGTGCTGCACAGGGATGCCGTGTCGGGCGGCGGCTATTTCACCTTGGGCGCGATCATCTCGGCCGATATGGATTTGATCGGTCAATTGCAGCCGAACACATCGGTCAAATTCGTGAAAGTCGATATGGAACAGGCGCTGAACGCTCGAAACGAACGTCGGGCAATGCTGCGGCAAATTCGAGAAGAACTCGCGTAAGAGCCAAAATCCCAGCGGTGAAACCGCATCACTCAAAGATCTGACGAGTGGAAAACGATCAATGAAAAACTGCTCGGAGCGGCAACTGCTCTTGCGATTGCCGCAGCGATATCTGCTGCCACCTTTGCAGAAGACTGGTTTCCTTGTGCGGCATGGACGATTGTCTCGAAATCAAATACATGTGCCTGGAATCACCCGTTGAGCATCGCGTTCCGCATTTGAAGATGGTTTTTAACTTGCAATGAAAATGGAGCTCCATACCTCCATCCAGGCCGACGGCGCGCAAACAGCGCTGTCTCTGGATGGCGTCTTCTACGGGATCGAGGGGCGCAAGATACTGCGTGGGCTTTCCATAGAGGTTGAGGCCGCGCGAATTGGCATAGTCGGTCGAAACGGATCAGGCAAATCGACATTGGCACGGGCTCTTGCCGGGTTGATCGCGCCGGATTCAGGCACTCTGAAAATCAACGGCCATGATCTGGCAAAGGACCGTAAAACGGCTTTGTCCGAGGTCGGAATACTGTTCCAGAACCCTGACCATCAAATCATTTTTCCGACCGTGGATGAAGAAATATCCTTCGGTTTGCGTCAACAGGGGCTGTCGAAGGACGACGCAGATCAACGGTGCCGGAACACCCTGTCTCAATTCGGGAAATCTCATTGGGCGGGTACGCCTGTTACCGCTCTGTCTCAAGGCCAAAAACATCTGCTTTGCCTGATGGCCGTTGCGGCGATGGGGCCTCGGATGATCATCCTCGATGAACCCTTTACCGGCTTGGACATTCCTACTCGAATGCAGTTGAGGCGCTATTTGAACCGCTATGCAGGCGGGATTGCACATGTAAGCCACCAACCCGAGGATCTGATCGGGTGTGAAATCGTAATTTGGCTGGAGAAAGGCTCCGTCGAGGCAACAGGCGCAGCCGACAAAGTGCTGCGCGCTTTTTCAGACCACATGCACCATTTGGGAGAACTGGATGATCTCTCTGACCTCTCCGTATAAAACACGGGCGCATAGCTGGCCTGCCTGGCTCAAGCTGCTTGGCCTATGCTTTGCGACGGCGACCCTTTTCGCGATCAAAAGCCCCGCTATTCAGCTTTTCCCATGCGTTGCGGTTCTGGGCCTTTACGCCATACCGGGTCGCGCGTTTTTTCTGTCGGGGCTTCGCCAACTCAAACTGCTTTGGCCATTCATCCTGATTGTCGGACTATGGCACCTTTGGACGGGCGACTACGCACTGGGCGCCACGATTGTTCTACGAATGATCACCGCTGTCGGGCTCGCAAATCTGGTCACTATGACGACCCGCCTTTCCGACATGACTGATGTCGTTCACATGGTTACGCGTCCATTGAAACCGTTCGGCCTAAACCCGAAGATCCTTGAATTCTCCATCGCGCTCGTCATTCGCCTGACTCCCGTGTTGGTCGGCAAGGGCATGCAGCTGGCAGATGCCTGGAAAGCTCGGTCCCCGCGCGCCACCAGCTGGCGCATCATCCTACCTTTCGCCGTACTCGCCCTGGACGACGCCGATCACATTGCCGAAGCCCTGCGCGCTCGCGGTGGCTTCAACACTCCAGAGGAGACATAACGTGGAAAAGTCTGCAACCCTCATCGCTCTGTTCGGAGCCCTTATAGCCGCTTTGGGACTAATCCCGCAAATCACCCTGGCTTTCGGGGTTCCGATCACCGCGCAGAGCCTTGGCGTGATGCTCTGCGGCACCGTTCTGGGGGCGCGGCGCTTTGGCAGTTCTTCTGTTCCTTGTTCTGGTTGCAATTGGCTTGCCGCTTTTGTCTGGCGGGCGCGGCGGCCTTGGATTGTTTGTCTCACCTTCCGCCGGTTTCCTGATCGGTTGGCCAATTGCGGCCTTTGCAACAGGCTTTATCGTTGAGAAATGGCAAGGCGGCCCACTGGCCGTTGTGGCCACGGTCGCGTCCGTCATTGGCTGCATCGCCGTAATGTATGTCTTTGGCATAACTGGGCTTGCGATTGCTCTGGACAGGTCGCTGATCGAAGCGACCGGGCTGGTCGCAGCGTTCATTCCCGGGGATGTCATCAAAGCAATCATGGCGGGCGCGCTGACCGCGGCATTGGCCCGTGCCCGCCCTGCAAGCGTTCTGTCGCGGTCCGGTTCCGCCAATGACGTCCGAGTTTGAAAATACTATCCGCGAACGGCGGGCCATCCGGGCGTTTCCGGAACGGCCGGTGGGCTGCCAAACTCTGGAGCGCATTTTCCGGACTGCAAGATGCGCCCCGAGCGGGGCCAATCTGCAACCCGGCAAGTTCCACGTCCTGACAGGCCAGCCTTTACATTCGCTGTCTGAACGCCAGCAAGAGGCGGAAAGGTGCGGCGAGGAAGTCTCGCTGGAGTACAGCCACTTTCCCGACCCTGTGCCAAAGGCGCCAGGAGAACGGCCGCGCATAGCAGGATATGCGCTTTATGCCACTCGGGGTATCGAACGACGCGACATTGCTGGCCGCCGTGGGCAGTTTGCCCAAAACTGCAAGTTTTTCGGTACCCCGGTTGGCGTCATCGTCACCATAGATCGAGCTAGGGGCAAAGGCTGTTTCATGGATTTGGGCATGGCGATCATGTCCTTTCCATTGGCGGTCGAAGATCGCGGGCTGGGCGCTACCGGCATCGGCGCAATGGCCAGCTACGGATCGATCGTACATCGCGCAATTGATTTGCCCGAGGATGAGACGGTAGTCTGCGGCGTTGCCGCTGGCTGGCCGAAACCGGACGCTGCAATCAATCAATTTCGAACGGAGCGCGCATCTTTGAACGAATTTGCCACCTTTTACGGGTTTGAATCAGCGGATAACGAGGAAGCGCAATGATGACGGGATCTTTGGCGGTAGCGGACGTGCTGATCGACAATGAGCAGGTCAGGTCACCCGATACGGGTTTGGCCCGCAATCGGAAACTGGCTGACGCCGCCATGAGACGGACTACGTCGTCACTGCCGCGACAGATTGCAACATGCGGCTGGAGGCTGATGACGAAACCAAGACCGCTTTCACTCAGAAGGGCGCGAGTTACCTTCGCAGGGCGGGTGTGCGGCATAACGTCATCAACAACAGCAATGGCCCCATGGTCTTTGTTGAGTGAGAGCTAAAGACTTAATCCGATGGCCGTTTGTCAGACAACATTTCGTCTACACCCTGGATTTTCGCTTCTGACGGCAAACTCCCCCGATATTGCCGCATTGATGGGTGGAATTCGTGACGGCGCAACACTCATTTCGCGAAAATCCGGCGTGGATACGATGCCGCGAGCGCCGCAGCAATGGCTGATGTGCGAAACGGCAGGTTCCGGCGGACCTCCCAAAGTCATCCGCCGAAACCCGGCATCCTGGATCAGATCCTTTGAGCATTCGGCGAGCAAATACGGCATTGACCAAAACGCAACTTATGCAACGTTCGGGCCGCTTGGCCATTCGCTAACGCTTTACGCCGCCATGGAAGCGATGGCTTTGGGCGCCTCGCTGTGCAACCTGATAAAAGTGTCGCCACGGCGGCAAGCGACAATACTGCGCGACAATCAGACAACCGTCGTTTACGCAACGCCAACCCAGCTAAAGCTGCTGCTCAAGGGGGCTGAGGCCGCATCCGTCAAATTGTTTCCCAGCATAGAGTTTGTCTTTTGCGGCGGAGGCAAACTTACACCGGAACTGCGGGACAGGTTGGCGGAACGGCTTCCCTCCGCCAGGATTTTCGAGTTCTACGGAGCAAGCGAGACCAGCTTTGTCACGATTTCAGACGGTACAACGCCTCACGATTCAGTTGGTCCGCCCTATCCAGAAGTACGTATAGGGATCGGTGACAGCTTGAGCCAATCGCCATTTAGTCTCGGTGAAATCTGGGTGCAAAGCCCATACCTGTTCGATGGCTACGTAGCAGGTGGCAGCACCGACACGAAATGGAAGGGCAATGCATTGACCGTTGGCGAATTCGGCTATCTCGACCCGGCAGGCAGGCTATTTCTTCAGGGGCGAAAAAGCCGGATGATCACGGTTGCCGACATCAATGTGTCGCTTGAGTCAATCGAGAATGTCATTGCAGCTTTGGAGGGCGTCGAATTCTGCGCCGCGCTCGCCAAACCCGACGCAAGCCGAGGGCAGGTGCCGATTTGCATCATTCAGCCCGCCGGTCAGTCACTGGATACCGGCAAGATTGCCAGCCATTGCAGAAACGCGGTCGGCGCCCATGCCGCCCCGCACGAAGTGCATTTAATAACGGACATGCCGCTCCTGAAAAGCGGCAAGCCAGACTTGCTTGACCTCGCGAAACGATACGGGGTGAACATTTGAGCGGCGCCGTTCTTGTCGCAGCGCGACGCAGCGCCGTGGCACCCCGAGGAGGCGCCTTCGCGCATCTGTCCCTGGAAGCTCTGTCCAAACCCGTTTTGCGGGCGGTACTGCAGGATGCGCGGATTCATCCCGAAGAGGTTGACGAGATGATCGTCTCGAACGCTTTGGGCGCAGGCGGCAACCCAGCCCGCATCATAGCCCTGCATGCGGGTCTGCCGGAACGTGTTCCAGGCCTGACGATAGATCGTCAATGCGCTGGCGGGCTGGATGCCATCATGCTGGCTGACTCCTTGATCCGGTCAGGTTGCCATCAGATTGTCGTCGCCGGGGGTGTCGAGAGCCATTCGCGCCGCCCACTGCGCTACAGAACCTTTTTCGATGGCCGTTCGCCGGAAGCGTATGATCAGGCGCAGTTCACGCCTTGGCCGGACCGCGACCCAGATATGGCCGAGGCGGCCAATGACCTGGCCAGGCTGTTCGGCATTACCCGCGAAGAGCAAGATGCCTTGGCGTGCCAAAGCCACGCCAAGGCATTGCGGCACAGATCCGCTGCCGGCGGCACATCCGCAATCGTTGAGATCGACGGAAACTTCCGGGACGTGTTCGCAAGAAACCTCACGCCCGAGATTTGCAAACGCGCCAAGCCTGTTGCAGGTAGCGTAACAGCGGCAAATATGGCAGTAGCCGCCGATGGCGCGGCGTTCGTGGTTCTGACTTCGTCGCAATATGCAGACCAGCGAGGACTGCGAGGGGTGAATTTCCTATCCGGTGTCTCTATGGGTGCGCAACCCGATTTGCCTGGATCGGCGCCGGTCGCTGCCATCCATCAGCTCTTTGAAAAGTATAATATCGAACAAGACCAACTATCCTGCGTGGAAATCATGGAGGCATTTGCCGCTCAGGCCATAGTCTGCCAGCGCGGCGCCGACTTGCCAGACGAACTTGTCAACAGATATGGCGGCGCTTTAGCGCGAGGCCATCCAATCGGTGCGTCAGGCGCAATCCTAATAGTTAACCTATTTGATCAACTGAAGACAACCCGGGGATATGGCCTCGCGGCTGTTGCGGCCGCGGGAGGTATCGGCAGCGCCGCCATATTGGAACGGGTATGACAGAAATCCGCATCTATTCACTCCTTTTTTAGGAGGTTGTCTCTTTGAAGTGTAATGTCATCATTCCCGCGGCTATCCCTTGAGCGCGATTTGGATGGCGACGTGGGGAATTGCGGCCGAGGGCGGCCATGGAACTCAAGCAGCTTGAGATGCGGTCCGGTTCGCGGGCCTTGCGCCTGATCCTCTGGCGGTCGGTGAAGTTCCCGCTCGCGCAGATGTGCCAGTGCGTCCCGTCCATTAATCACTCGGCGACTAATATCCCGTCGTCATTGAATTGATGCTTGAAGCGGGAAAATTGCCGTCTTTCCCGTATCGAACGGTATAGAATCGCCTCACACATAACAAAATAAACTGTTCCAGCGCATCCGAGTTACCGGCATCAACAGCTACACCACCGATGACAACCATTCCGACAAGGTTCGAGCGTTATCCGCCCGGATCATTGCTCAGCCTGGGCCTGAATTCAGCTACCATGTGCGCAAGGTTTCCAAAGCCAGCGGCACAGACCTTGTGCCGTTTGAAGGCGACAGTTTTGCCGCGCGGGCAGATGAACAGTGGCGCACCAAGTTCACCCGTGGCGGTTTGCGCGGCAAGACGCTCACTCCGGCTTTTTCAAAACCTTCGTCTACAGTCCCATGCACCAGCGCATGATTGCCTTCTGACAGTGCAAGCGGTTTTCAGCCTCGTCAAAAATCACTGAATGCGGCCCATCCATGATGTCGCTGGTCGCCTCTTCACCCCGGTGGGCGGGCAGGCAATGCATGAACAGCGCATCGGGATTTGCAAAAGACATCAAATGCTTGTTAACCTGATATGGGCGCAAAAGATTATGCCGTCCTTCTCTCGTGGACATGCTGTCATGCATTGAAAGCCAGGTGTCCGTCACGATCAGGTCGGCTCCCCTGACGGCTTTTTCAGGGTCTCGCTCAATCACGATATTCGCTCCCGACCTGCGAGCTGCGCCCACTACATTTTCATCCGGATCGAGTTGCGACGGTCCGGTGAACGTCAAATCAAATCCGAACTGGCTCGCGGCGTGCAAATAGGAGGCGCAAACATTGTTGCCATCTCCAGACCACACGACTTTCCTGCCAGCTATTGATCCCCGGTGCTCTTCGTATGTCATCATATCGGCCATGATCTGGCATGGATGACTGCGATTTGTCAGTCCGTTGATTACCGGAACATCCGAATGCTCGGCCATCTCGAGCAGAACGCTTTCCTCGAATGTCCGAATCATGATCATATCAACATAGCGACTCATAACCCTTGCCGTATCGGCGATTGTCTCGCCATGGCCCAATTGCATTTCCGCACCGGTGAGGAGCATTGTGGCGCCTCCCATCTGGCGAACTCCCACATCAAAACTCGCCCTTGTTCTTGTGGAGGGTTTTTCGAAAATCAAAGCCACCATTCTTCCGGAAAGGGGCTGCTCGTCATCAGGTGCTCCGCGAGGTTTACCACCTCGGGCATTTTTCATTTCATGCGCCTGTCCGATAATGTCGCGAAGGCTATCCGCTTCGGTTTTGTGAATATCCAGAAAATGCTTCATGTCAGTCCCCTGATTTGCCTTCAATTGCTCTGGCAGCTGTATGAAGCCGCTCAACCGCTTCAGATATCTCCTCATCGGTTACCGTAAGTGGCGGAAGAAGCCTTAAGGTGTTGTTCGCGGCGGGGACTGCAATAATTTCAGCATCATAACATGAGGAAACCACATCGGCGGGAGCTTTCCTGCACACCAGTCCCAGCATCAATCCATGGCCGCGCGCACTTTCAAAAACATCCGGATGTTCCGCGACCAGTCCCTCAAGCTTCTGCCTTAGCATACTTGCCTTGCGATTCACTTCATTGAGGAATGATTTATCGGCAACAATGTCGAAAACCGCATTTCCAACCGCGCAGGCAAGTGGATTTCCTCCATATGTGGAACCGTGTGTTCCCACAGTCATGCCGCTTGCGGCCCTTTCCGTTGCAAGAACGGCTCCAAGCGGAAATCCGCTCCCAATTCCCTTTGCAACCATCATGATATCCGGAGAGATTCCGGCCCATTCATGCGCAAACAACCTTCCGGTTCTCCCCATGCCGCATTGAACTTCATCCAGTATCAGAAGAATTTGATGTTTGTCGCAGAGATCTCGCAAGCCTTTCAGGCACTGATCGGGCAAAAGGCGAATACCGCCCTCGCCCTGCACGGGTTCAACAACGATTGCCGCCGTGTTTTCATCAATCGCATCCTCAACCGCTTCATGCTCGCCAAATGGCAGATGCTTGAATCCCGGCAAAAGCGGTCCAAAACCCCTGGTCATCGCTTCCGATCCGGCCGCGGCAATGCCCGCACTGGATCTTCCGTGAAAAGCGCCCTCAAAGGCAATGATTTCCGTGCGCTCCGGTTGATTCGCATCGAAAAAGCGCTTTCTCGCCATTTTAATTGCAAGTTCGCAGGATTCCGTTCCCGAGTTGGTAAAAAAGACCGTGTCGGCAAAACTGTTTGAAACCAGTTTATCCGCCAGTTCCCGCTGCTGCGGAATCTGATAAAGATTTGAGACATGCCATAGATTTTCGGCTTGCCCGGCCAGAGCCCTAACAATTGCTGGATGGCAGTGCCCAAGGGAATTTACGGCAATCCCGGAGCCAAAATCAAGAAATCGGCGTCCGTCTTCCTCTATAAGCCAGCTTCCCTCACCTTTTGAGAAGGCCAGCGGTGCACGTTTGTATGTAGGTAGAACAGACGGGATCATTGTTATTTTCCTTTGAGTTGGAAACGGGGCTTGTCTTGGATTGATTCATGATTCGGAAGATGGAATCAATATGCGAACCGGTTGTTAAACGGTACGCAAACTCTTATCGGCAGCGGCGTCGCCGCCTTATTGCGAATATATGCTTCTTCCTGATCATTCCCTGGTGGCTACACTAATATGGCAACCATGTGAAGATAAAAATTTCCTCTAGCGCTCACTTGCAAGGACAGTCAACGCGAGCGCCGCGAATATAAGGCCCGCCATTCGGTTTATGATGATCTGAGCGCGCGGCGAATTTGCAGCAAGGGTGCGCAACCCGGCGCCGGAAAGCACGGCGATTCCCCCGAAGACCGTGAATGTCACGATAATGAAGGCGAAACCCAGAATTGCCATTTGAACAAACACCAGCCCACGCTCCGGATCTGTGAATTGCGGGAAAAATGCCAGAAAAAAAATCGCAACCTTGGGATTGGTCAGATTCATGATCAGCCCCCGTCGGTAGAGTTGCAAAGCGGAAAGAGGCGCCTGCAAGTGCGCAAACTTTCTTGCGCCCGCGCAAAAAGCCTGCCAGGCCAGATACAAGAGGTAGGCCGCACCCGCCAGTTTCAGTGTCGTAAACGCCAACGCGCTTGCCTTGATGAGCGCGGCTATTCCAAAAGCCACGGCCGCGGTGTGGAAGACCAGTCCGGTGCAAAGTCCCAGAACAACCCATATGCCCGCCCCGGGACCTGAAACAGATGATTGAGTCAGCACGAAAACATTGTCGGGCCCCGGAGCAAGCGCCAGAAGAAAAACCGCCAATGTGAAAGCCGTCAAAATTTCAAAAGGCATTCTTCAAACCTTTTCGCCGGATATGCCATCGCCGATCGCTCCGCATCAATTAACCCTGCATGACCAAATTCGCAACGAGCAATCAAAACCGGGACCGAGAACGCTTGCAAGAGCGGCCAATTGCGACCATTGAAATGCAAATGACAACCTCCGCCAAAAACAATTCCGCGCTCGCGGCCTTGCTTACGGTACTTGCCTCGGCATTTGCGGCTGGAGCAACTCTCCTTGCCAAATCGCTTGGAACAGATGTTTTGGGGACACCGATTCACGCTTTGCAAATTGCCCACGGAAGGTTCCTGTTCGCGCTGATGATCATATGCTGCCATCTTGCGCTTTTTCGTTCCGAATTCAGTCGACCCAACCTTCCACTTCATGCCACACGCTCCGGATTTGGCTGGGCGGGAATAAGTCTCATGTTTGCGGCCGCGGCGTATATTCCCCTGGCCGATGCCACGGCCATCAGCTTTATGAATCCCGTATTCGCGATGATGCTGGCCATTCCCCTGCTTGGGGAGCGAGTCGGGCCGATTCGCTGGTCAGCGGCCTTTATCGCTCTTGCCGGAGCGATGGTGCTATCTCGCATCTGGCAGGGATCTTTTGAACTTGGCGCGTTTCTGGCTCTTGGATCGGCAATAATGTTTGGCGCTGAAGTGACTTTGATTAAAATGCTGTCACGCCGCGAGAAACCACTGCAAATTCTGTTTTTTAACAACCTCATTGGCGTTTTGATCGCAAGCGTGGCTGTCATGTATTTCTGGCAATGGCCCAATGCCTCTCAATGGGCCGCTCTTGCGGGCGTTGGCCTACTGATACTCGCTGCGCAAACATGTTTTGTAAACGCTCTTGTACGCGCAGACGCCAGCTTTGTGACTCCCTTCTTCTTTTTCGCCCTGGTGTTTGCAACGCTTTACGATTCCGTTTTCTTCGGCGTTGTTCCTCAAACCGTATCGATAGTCGGCGCCGTGCTGATCATCGCGGGTGCCGGACTGCTTGCCTGGAGAGAGGCGAATTTAAGCAAACATCATGATGGGCCGTAAACGCATCTGTTTTCAAGACGGGAATCCGTTGCGGGGATTTAGACTCGATAATGGTCAAATTACATCGGTCAACACATTCCAAAGGGAATTCGGGCATGGATTTGCCCGGAGACCACATCCCAATGCAAATATATTCACGCATGACGGCAATCGACTAAAATGCCCATTTGACAAGTCGTCGAGGGTTTTCATTCAGATTTTGAAGGTTAAGCGCCTTGTCGAACGATACGTGTCATGGCCTTATCCACCGTCCTGAAGAAATCGACAAGGCGGGCACGTGCGGATATCCTTTAATTACATGAATTGAAAAGATAATATTATAATGCAACAAACACCCGCCTTGGGCGAAACCCGCCATACCGGCTTGCAAGTTTGCCGCAAACCCGCTACATCTCCCGCAAAACCGTAAATGTACGAGGTTTAAAATGACAGACGTTGTTCTGCTCGGCGGCGCCCGCACCGCCATTGGCACTTTTGGAGGCGCCCTGTCCTCCACCCCGCCGTCAGCTCTGGGCGCTCTCGCGGCCAAAGCCGCAATGGAACGGGCCGGTGTTGAACCCCGGCAGATTGAGCATGTTGTTTTCGGACATGTGATTAACACCGAACCGCGCGACATGTATCTTTCGCGAGTATCGGCAATGGAAGCCGGAATTCCCGACACGGCACCCGCGATGAATGTCAACAGACTTTGCGGCTCCGGTGCGCAAGCGATAGTTTCGGCGGTTCAGTCACTGATGCTGGGTGATGCCGATTACGCCCTTGCCGGTGGCGCTGAGAGCATGAGCCGCTCGCCCTATATCGTTCCCGAACAGCGCTGGGGCGCAAAGATGGGGGACATTCGCACCCTGGACATGATGCTGGGCGCATTGAACTGTCCATTTGGAACGGGCCATATGGGGGTAACGGCTGAAAACGTGGCCGCCGAGCACGATGTAACGCGCGAGCAACAGGACGAGTTTGCTCTTGAGAGCCAGAAACGCGCCGCCAGGGCAATTGAAGCCGGTCATTTCGAGTCTCAGATCGTGCCGGTTGAAGTTCGCGTTAAGCGAGATGCCGTCTCGTTTGACACGGATGAACACCCCAAGGCCACAACCGCCGAAGCCCTCGCCGGACTTCGTCCGGTGTTCAAAAAGGACGGAAGCGTTACCGCCGGTAATGCAAGCGGCATTAACGATGGTGCCGCGGCACTTGTTTTTGCCAGAGCGGAAGCGGCGGAATCCGCGGGACTTAAGCCAAAAGCCCGGGTGCTCGGCTATTCCCATTCCGGCGTTCGACCCGAAGTGATGGGCATTGGCCCGGTGCCGGCAGTGAAAGGCCTTCTGTCGAAAACCGGACTTTCCGCTGAAGATTTTGACGTGATCGAATCCAACGAGGCGTTTGCCGCTCAGGCAATCGCGGTAAACAAGGGCCTTGGTTTAAACACATCGAAAGTGAATCCCAACGGCGGCGCAATTGCTCTTGGCCATCCGGTTGGCGCCACTGGCGCGATTCTAACCGTAAAAGCGCTGTACGAGCTTCAACGCACGGGCGGATCAAAAGGGCTGATAACCATGTGTATCGGAGGCGGGCAGGGCATTGCCATTGCCATCGAGCTTGTCTGAGAGCTTTATTGAAAAATGCGGCGTCTCTCGGGATATGGCGCAACTGCCAGGTTCCATGCCATAGATGGAGAGACGCGCGGCTTTGGCGGAGAAGGCCCGTTTGCATCATAAACCGCCGTTACGCGCATGAAAAAACAACTTGGCCAAACGGGGACGGGTTTTGCGGAAAGACTGTCTCATTCGCCTCATATTGTATATTGCATGCTTTTGCCAGGCATTTCCCCGGTTTAGCTTGTCCTAATCTGCATCCGATTTTCTGGAAACCCGACTCGAATCCGGCGAATGGCCGGCACTTACGGAACCGAAACCGTTTTGGGGTCTCTGATAGTCATAGGGTGGCATGATCGTCTCGCGAATCCGGTCTACAGGGATGACGGTTTTTCTCTCGTCCTTGTTGTCTGGCATGATCTGCATCTCTCCTGTTTAGATGATGTGAATAGTGGCGCTTTTCGCGGATCCAATTGAATCCCTCGCGCTTGATGACTGCGGGAACATCCGCATCGCCATCCATAATGTCTGCCCCTGCGGAAACGCGAAATATTTCCAGGTCACGTACACTAAAACACTAAAAAATCGGCAAGATCAATGGCATCCTTCACCGGCATTCCAGCATCAACCAACGGTGAATTGGAAACTGCGAGATTGTTTGCATCCAATCCCGTTTTTTACACGATTTGCGGATCACGGTCGGAAAACAATCGATCGATAGCCCGGATTTGCCCACCGCACAAGATGTAATTGCCGAGCGATGATGTTGCGAACGGCAGGCCATGTCGGGGCGCCCAATTGGATGCCATCCCATATCCAGCGATGCAAATCCGCAGATGGAATCATTGTTCACTCAAGCCCAGCATCCCTAAAATTTTGAGCGCGTTATCAAGCCTGATGTTTGTCTTGCCCTGCTCGAAACCGTTAAGCGTGGGTTTGCTCACGCCCGCCAGAACCGCAAGCTGCTCTTGCGTGAGCTTTTGCTCCTTGCGGCGCCTTACCGCTTCCTGGACAACGCCTTGCCAATTAAGCTGAATGTTCCGTTCCATCTCTTTTCCATCAATTTGATCAAATTGTCCTTTAGATGTCTCGAACCCGGCGACATCTCGTTAATCTTGTCCTTCGCCGCCTCGGTGTTTCCGGCAAGACCCTCGACAGCCATGTTTATGGCGGCTGGCGACAATCCGAATTCCTCGCCCAGAAAAACAAGGTGGCGGCCCTTCAGCCCGCCAATTGGATGGTTTTCGGATCCGGCAATTGCAAGCGCCAGGGTCTTATAATCATATATCGCGGCCGAGACCTGGTCGTAGCTTGGGGTCAATCTCAAGCCGCTTTTGGAGTGAAACATCGCGAAATTCTTCAGGTGCATATCGGTATTTCCCAATAGCAGCCCGGTTAAAATTCGGCGGTAAAGCAAGTGGGCCTGTGTCGGCAAACACCCCCTCGTCTCAAGCATGAAGCTGGCCATGTCTCTGTGGGCGCCATCGTATTTCGCGCGGGATGGCCTGCCGAGAAGTTGAGTGAACTCCTCAAAATGGAGACGCCCGTCGGCATTCCTGTCAAAGCGCTCAACCAGCAAAGCCGGCTCGTCCAGTCCATTTATTTCCTCAAAACCGAGTCGAACAATCTCGTCATCTGGCATAAGCGTTTTGAATGCCATGGTCGTCAGATATTCATTTTGAACCAAATCGGAATGATCCGGCGACGGGAATTTGGCGATATGCGTACTCAGTTCGTTGAAGCGAGCGGGTCTGAACGCCCCGCCCTCTTTTATGACGGCAAACTTTGGCTGCACACCCGAAAGAGATGCGCGGCCCTTTAAAACAGCCGACTCCATCGGATCACTCATGTCAAGCATTGCACCGCTAAGATCGGATGGTTCCAGGTCAACAATTGAAACCGCCCCGGCGCAATCAAAACCGAAAGCCAGAAGCAATTCGAAACGTGATGCCTCGCGCCGACCGAGCAAAAGGCTTTGCGCCCGCTCCAGCCAGCCCTCGGAAACCAGATTGTCAAAAAAGGGATGCAGACCGTTGCCGCAAATATGCGATTCCGCGCGCACGGGAAGCGAATGGGCGATCGCCGGGTGCCCGCTTTCAATATAGCTGGCATCGTATGTGAATACGACACGTTCGCCCGGCTCCTCGCGGATAAGGCCGGCAAAGATATCCCCGTAATAAACCCTGCCCCACAACAGTTTTGCCACGGTTAAATCCTTTTACTTTTCTTCTCCACAAGCCATTAAAGTGAAATATAACATGCATTTAAATTGCCTTCAACATTTTTGGCAAAACATGTTTTATCAAAATATCTCGTCATGCCCTGTTCCGGCATGCGTCATCAAACCGGATTACGCGCTTTGGCATCAAATCGGCAATGTCTCGTTTGGCGACATCGAGTCTAAAGAAAATTTGCGTTCCATGATGGAATTTCGAAAATCAAATCCGCTCAGCAATTTGCAATCACATCAAGGAAAACCCGGCCATATTTGCTCAGTTTCATTTCTCCAACGCCATGTATTCTCCTCATCTGATCTGTTGAAACGGGCCTGTGCTCGGCCATTTCAATCAACGTGCGATCGCTAAACACAACATATGCCGGAATACTCGAGGCCTCCGCCAGCTCCCTGCGTTTCATCTTGAGCTTGAACAGCAAATCGGCATTCCTTTCAGAGACCTGCGCTTTGGGCATTTTAACGGTTTTTTTCGGCCCTGCATGGTCATGTCGCTGCATTATCCTCCGTTCACCCCTCAAGACTGGATGCGCCAATTCCGTTATTCTCAATGCTCCGAGCCGACTGTTGTCCGCGCGAACAAGATCCTGTCCGAGCATTTGCCTGAATATCCCAAGCCACCTGTTTCTGTCGCAATCTCTTCCAACTCCGAATGTCGGCAGCCTGTCATGACTCCACTGCCGGGTTTTTTCCGTTTCATTGCCCATCAGGATATCAATTATGTGCGAAGCGCCAAATCTTTCCTTGCTGCGAAGAATTGCCGAAAGCGCTTTGCGCACCTCCTGCGTGCAGTCGGAAACTTCAGGCGGCAAATCGCAATTGTCGCAATTCCCGCATTTCCTCGACTGCTCGCCAAAGTATTTCAACAGCGTTACACGCCGACATCCGTGAACTTCCGCGAGACCAAGCAAAGAATTCAATCTTGCGTTGTCTGCCGCCTTATGCGCTGCCGGAGCGGCGCCATCAAAAATCTGGGAGCGGCGCAATCGTATGTCGTCCGCGCCAAAAAGCGTCAGCGTATCTGCCGGTTCTCCATCCCGTCCCGCGCGGCCAATTTCCTGATAGTAGGCCTCGATCGATTTTGGCAGGTCTGCATGAACCACCCACCGAATGTCCGATTTGTCTATTCCCATCCCAAAGGCCACCGTCGCCACCACAATCAATCCCTCCTCGGAATTGAATCTGGCTTCCGCCAGACGCCGGGAATTCGGTTCCATTCCTCCGTGATAGTGACAAGCGCTTAAGCCCCTGCCGTTGAGAACCTCTGCCAATTTCTCGCATTTTTTTCTGGTGCCGCAGTATACTATTCCGGACTGTCCGGGATGATTTGATATAAAGTCCAGTACTTGCGCATTCGGTTTTGTCTTGGGCGAAAATGAAATATGGATGTTGGGCCGATCAAATCCCCGCAGAAAGATCCTGGGAGTCTTGCCGTCAAACAGTCTGGCGACAATCTCCCTGCGCGTTTCCTCATCCGCAGTTGCCGTAAAGGCCGCCAGCGGCACATCAAGGGCCTGCCGCAATTCACCGATGCGGAGATAGTCCGGGCGGAAATCGTGTCCCCATTGCGAAACGCAATGAGCCTCGTCGACAGCGATCATCGACACGCCAAAACGCTTTAGCATGTTTGGAAATGTTCCCAGTGCCAGCCGCTCGGGAGCAATGTACAAAAGCTTCAATCGCCCATCCTCCGCAGACCTCCACACTTCCCTGGTTTCCTCATCGCTGTTGCCGGATGTTAACGCGCCGGCATCAACGCCAACGGCCCTTAACGCGCGAACCTGATCTCGCATAAGTGCAATCAATGGAGAAATCACCACCGTGACACCGTCTCGCGCAAGTGCGGGCAACTGATAGCATAGCGACTTGCCGCCACCCGTCGGCATGACGGCAAGGGTATCAGTCCCGTTTATAACTGTGCCGACGATTTCCTCCTGACCTGGACGAAACGCGTCAAACCCGAACACATCCCTGAGAATCGAGGCGGGTTTGTTCATGAAATGCCCTGCAAGATTCAAATGTCTCAAATGCGTCTTGTCGAATTTACAGCAGAATTGCGGGCAATATGTAGTCGCGCAGCGAAACCACAATTACAATCATTGCAAGAGGCGCCAGATCAAGCGGCCGCGTATCCGGCAGGAATTGCCTCATCGGATCATATAGAGGAGATAGAAGGCGATTGAGCCCGTACCAAATTTGCGCAACGAATTGCTGGCGGATGTTGAGAATCTGAAAGCTTATAAGCCAGCTCATAACTACATGGATAATGACAATGATGAACGCAATGTCCAATATCAATCTAAGCGGACCATAAATGGCTATCATGAGTTCTGCTCCATTCTGACGCAATTAAGATAAAAAAACAGCACATTTGGAAAAAAGCAAGGGGTCGATGGAAAATGGGGATTTTCAAGGCGGCCAATTCCGCGAGCGCTTCGAATTCATCAAATCCAGATGCCTCTAATCAAATTGATCAACCTTTCCGCGCAAGGACTTGACGCCTCCCCTGATTTTTTTCTCCTCGAGTCGCTTTTTTCTTTCACCGGTCGGAATTTGCGTGGGCTTGCGTTTTTTGGGTGGCGTTGCAGCCCTTCGGATCAAGTCGACAAGCCGGTTTTTCGCAATCTGACGATTTCTTGCCTGAGATCTCGTGTCTTCCACATGAATTACAACAAACCCGTCAGTTGTCCAGCGCCGTCCGGCAACGCTTTGCAGCCTAATCCTGATCTCATCATTAAGCCCGGGTGAATTCTTCGCGTCAAACCGAAGTTCAACTGCCGTTGACACCTTGTTCACATGTTGCCCGCCAGGACCGGACGAGCGACTAAAATTCTCGATCAACTCCCAATCCTCGATCTTCAGGCCATCATTGATTCTCAACATCGTCCGATTCCGTTTTCCGCGCAGCGACATCCTTTCGATCAGTTTAACGGAACCCCTGCAAAATTTACAGCCAGGGATTGCGATTCCGCCCCTGGATCGCGGGTGTCGCGTTTTCTTTGCGGTATTTTGATCCCCAATGCGTTCCGGTCAATCGGAGATGTGAACATTCATGGCCGCATCTGCGTTTTCGAACGCGCAAACCTTTGGCGTTTTGGCGATGCCGCTGCGCATGCGGACGACTCCAGCATCAAAAAGCCTTTAATTTCCGGACTTTGCCCAGGTTTCACTGTCTCCATTTGCGTTGACCCAATGAAGCAGAATGACCCCAACCAGGAAAAGAGCCATTATCGGGGAAATGCCGATTCTCGCACTTCCGGACAACTCCGTGAACAAGCCGACCAGTGCCGGCGCCACAAATGCCGTCGCTCTTCCCGAGAGGCCGTAAAGGCCAAAGCTCTCCGTGGCCGACGCCGGGTTTGCATGCCGCGCCATCAGCGTGCGCGATGCGGACTGAAGGGTTCCGCCAAAACCGCCTATCAGAATCCCGCAGCAAAAAAACATGACGTCAGGCAGATTTGAATCATCCGCAATGGGAATTCCGTATAATTGCGTCCTGTCCATGCCAACAACGATAAAGCAAACCGCCATCAGCCCCCAAACAGCGCATGTAATGACGGGCTTTGGACCAAAACGCCTGTCAAACAAGCCGCCACCCCATGCGAACACGGCCGCCGACATCGCGCCCGCTATTCCAAAAACACCCAAGGCAAACAGGCTCCACTCCAGGACAAGCGTGGCGTAAAGTCCTCCAAAGGCGTAAAGCCCGTTAAGCGCGTCGCGATAAAACATTGACGACCCAAGGTAGGCCGACAGACTTGTTCTGTTGCGAAGGTTCATTATGGAATTCCCGAGATGCCGAAGCGCATCGCCAATGCCGGAGCCTTTTGATGTCGTGTCGACGTCGCTCATCCAAAGAAAATATGGAACCATAAAGACCGCAAACCAGATCGCGGCAAATGGACCCGCAAACCTCGTGCCTTCATGAAGGCCGGCGTTAAGACCAAGGGCCGGCTGCAGCCCCAGATATGTATGTCCATCCGGATGATCAATGAAAAGCGTCAGCATGATGGCAAGCGAGATCAAGCCTCCAACATAGCCGAATGCATATCCGGAACCGGAAATGTCGCCCAAATCGTTTCCTTTTCCAAGCGATGGCAGCTGGGCATTTACGAATATCAGCGCATATTCCGCGCCTATGAAACCAAATCCGAATATGCATAGCGCCCAAACCAGATTGGATCCATCGGGATTTGTCCACCATATTCCCGCTGCACCAAGCACATACATTGCCGAAAATGAAACAATCCAGGGCAGTCGCCTGCCCGTGGTGTCGGCAATTGAACCCATAATGGGTGCGGTAAAGGCGATTATCAGACCTGTTGTTGCCAAACACCGGGACCACATGCTTTGAGCCTGCGCCGCTGCGGCTTCCCTGCCCATTCCAGTCTGCATAAAATGTTCGGCGGCAATCGATGCAAAGAAGGGACCAAAGACAAATGTAACAAGAAGGGTGTGATAGGGCTGACTTGCCCAGTCAAAGAAATACCAGCCCCATGTTCTTTTTCCCTGCACGGCAGATGCCATTTCATGCCTTCCGCTATCTTTAAAGAAGTCCGATTGCGCGCGGTTTGGCGCAAGTCAATGCCACGCCGACAGTCCCATCCCGCGTCATGATGTTCTAAACTGGGCGCCGTTGCAAGCTTGTCGCGCGCATTTTCCGCGATTGAGCGGAAATGCCTTCATGGGCGAAACCGGCCTGTCGGCCATGGCATTTCCAGTGCCGGACAGTTTCAACCCATATCCAAATTGAAAAAACGGGCGAATTTCAATGGTGAATGCATTTTCATGAAATGTAATCCGATTCCGCCAGATGCGCGAACATCATTCCAGGAGAACGAGTCAGCAAACTCGATTTCCCAAAGATCTGGACAAGGTTGAATTAAATGCGGAAGACGTCGGCGCATCTCCAGGGCGCAAGCGGCAGGATCAACTGCCGGAAACCGTATTGCATGCCCATGAATTAAGACCGCCCAATCGGAATTCACGCCAACGGACGGATGTAACGGCAGACCCCCGGATTTGCCCTTAAGCGGATTTTCCGACCTTCCCGAAAGCGCGGATTTGCGCATATCCGACAAATGTGCCCGCTACGGAGCGTTTGCTCTCCATGCCGGCCTTTTTTCGCTATTTCGCCAAATTTGGCATCTATGGCGGTTTTGCGCCGCAAACCCCGTTCAAGCACCGCGTCGGTTTGGATATTTGGCATTATTCGGCCTATCGGAGCCATGCTTTTCTCAATCGGCCATTTGCATCTCTCTCCGGCAGCGACCTTGCAGCCATCATGCCGGGTGACAACCTTGTAAAATCGCCCGCAAGCGCCGCTGGAAACCTCCGCCGGAAAAAGAGAAATCCGTCCACCTCAATTGATTTTCCTGAATAAACATCCCGAAAAAGAATGGGAAATTGCGGCCTCTGCCTTACAATTCCAACTGATAAACCACACCCGGACCGGATCGGCGCAGGTCTCGAGGAGCCGGAGTTCGCGGCCGAAGCCGTCCGGCCAGTCCCAATCCAGCCGTCGCGCGGTCCGCACTTCAGCGCCGCAGCCGGGAAGACCGCCAGCGTTCACTACAGTGGACGACGTGGTGGACGGACACCTCCGCCAGACCCATCGCGCCGCTCCCTTCGCTGATTCGCCGCGAATCAGGCGCAACGGAAAACGGACCAGGAGTCTTCTGAAACAGGGTCAATCAATCAGTCATTTGCGCTGATTTCTGTTTTCGCGAACCATGCCTTCCTCGATGAAAAACCGATATTAAATGGTTTTTGTGCCGCACAGGTTTAAAAACTCCCCGCAAAACCAGATAAAAAGTCTACGAAAGCTTTTTCAAAAACATTATAGCCAATTGAATAAATTAATAAAAAAATTATCTGGAATTGCCTCCAATCAATTGTGGGGACATTGCAAACACTGCAGGAACAGATCCGCTCTGGCCTAAAGATCACAGCTTGAAGGCGCAGGGGGTTGACAGTGGATCTCGTTCACATTAATGTACTAACCAGTTAGTTAAAAAATGGCAAAGATTCAAATGGGCTACAGGCTTGGCGTGGATATTGGCGGAACGTTCACGGACATCGTGCTCTACGATGACCGGGGCTGGGCCGATATCGCCAAGGTACCTTCCACCCCGGATGACCCGGGTGAGGCGGTTGTCGAGGGTGCGGTCGAGATTCTGAAAAAACACGCCATCGCGCATGCCGACATTGAAGAGATAGTGCATGGCACGACAGTCGGCGCGAACACCATTCTGCAAAGGGTTGGGGCAAGGACCGCCCTGCTGACGACAGCGGGATTTCGCGATGTGCTGGAGATCGGGCGGATTCGCACGCCGGGCATGTTTGATCTGAACTGGGAAAAGCCGGTTCAGCTGGTGACGCGCCGCCACCGGTTCGAGATAGCCGAAAGGTTGTCGGCAGAGGGCGAGACCGTCACCCCGCTGGACCCTGTGGATCTGCGAGAAGTCATGGGGCGGGTTGTTGCCGAAGGGTGCGAAGCCGTGGCGATCTGTTTTCTTCATTCCCATGTCAATCCGGTTCACGAACGGCAGGCCCGCGATCTGATCGAGGCCGAGTTTCCCGATCTTCTGGTCACGGCCTCCTGCGATGTCTTGCCCGAAATCAAGGAATACGAACGCAGCTCTACGACTGTGGTGAACGCCTATCTGCTGAAACAGATGCGCGGATACCTTGCGCGGCTGGAGCGGAATCTGAAGGACAAGGGGTTCTCCGCGCCCTTGCTGGTGGTTAATTCCGCCGGTGGCATGATGGGCGTCAATGCGGCCCGCGAGCGGCCTGTCTTTGCAGTTGGGTCCGGCCCCGCCGGTGGCGTGGCCGGGGCGGCCAAGCTGGCCAAGGCGACATCGCTGGGCGGATTGGTGGCCTTTGACATGGGCGGCACTACGGCCAAGGCGTCGATCATACTGAACTACCAGCCGCTGCTGATCAACGAATACGAGTTCCGCGAAGGCATTTCAAGCCCCAGCTTCTTCAACAAGGGCGGAGGATACGTGCTTAAGGTGCCCGCAATTGACGTGGCCGAGGTGGGCGCGGGCGGCGGGTCCATCGCCTGGATCGACGATGGCGGCATGTTGCATGTCGGGCCGACTTCGGCCGGGGCCGACCCTGGACCGGCGGCCTACGGGCTTGGCAATGACCGCCCGACCGTGACGGATGCGAACGTACATCTGGGGCTGATTGGCGCCACTGGCCTGGCCGGCGGCAACCTGCACATTGATCGGTCTCTGGCCGAAAAGGCGATCCGAACCCATGTGGCGGATCCATTGGGACTCACGATGGACGAGGCTGCAATGGGCATCCGCCAGATCGCCAATGCAAACATGGCCCGTGCCATCAGGTCCGTGACCATAGAGCGCGGCCTTGATCCGCGCGAGATGGCGATGATGGCCTTTGGAGGCGGCGGAGCACTGCACGCGGCGGATCTGGCGCAGACGCTTGGAATGACGCGGATCATCGTGCCTGCGATGTCAGGCGTGTTCTGCTCGGTCGGAATGCTGTCATCGGATGTTGAACACAAGCTTGTGCGCGCCGCGCAGGGTCTGGTCTCGGACTGGTCGGGCGCCGAAATCTCACGCCTGATTGACGCGCTGCGCGGGGACATGCTTGCACGTCTGGCCGGCGAAGGCTTTGCCGAGCACCAAACCCGCCTGAGATTTGGCGCGGACCTGCGGTACTGGGGGCAGTCTTCTGACATGACGATTGAAATCGATGTTGAAACGGTCGCGTCCGCAGGGGGCGCCACGCTGCAGCCGCTCTTTGACGCGGCCTACCAGTCGGTCTACGGGTACCGCGACGACACTCCAGCCGAATTGGTGAACCTGCGCGTCACCGGCACCGGCATCCGGGACCGGAAGCTGGACTTTTCCTCTCTTGAAAGCTTGCGCCCGCCAGAAACCGGGGGACGTGCCGAAACCCGCCTGGTCCGGTTTGACGCGGAAGGCGCATGGCAGGAGACGAACGTGCTGCACCGCGACGCGGTGCTTGGCCGCGCCGTCCACGGGCCGGCCATCCTGACCAGCTACGACAGCACCATCGCGCTTCCGCCTGGAGCCTCCGCCAGCACGGATGGATGCGGCAGCGTGGTGATAGACATCGGCGCCGGAGCGGCGGAGCTGGCGGCATGAGAATCGACCCGATCACCATGGCTGTCGTAAAGAACGCGCTGGATTCAATCGTGGATGAGGTGGCCCATACAGTTCTGCGCACGGCGAGGTCCGAAATCGTCAAAGACGTGATGGACTATTCCGCCGCGATTTGCGACGCCCGTGGGAAAATGATCGCCCAGGCCAAGACCATCGCGTTGCATCTGGGCGCGGTACCCGAGGCGATGCAGGCAATCCGCGCTCAATTCGGCGAGAACATTCACGAAGGCGACGTGATCATACTCAACGATCCGTATCAGGGCGGAATGCATCTTCCCGACATCTTCATGTTCACGCCGGTTTTTCACGAAGGATCTCTGGAAGGCTATTCGGTCGTGATTTGCCACCACACGGACGTGGGGGGACGGGTTCCCGGATCGAACGCTTCGGACAGCACCGAAATCTTTCAGGAGGGCCTGCGACTGCCGGTGCTGAAACTCTATGACCGGGGTTTGCTCAACACCGCCGTTCACTCGATCATTGAACGCAACGTTCGCGTGCCGGATCGAGTCTTGGGTGACCTGAGGGCCCAACGCGCTGCCTGCCACGTGGGCGTGCGCGAACTGGTAAAGCTGATCTCAAAACACGGCCGCGATGCCGCGCGGGCCTATTTTGCCGAATTGCTGGACTATGCGGAACGCATGGCGCGCGAAGATATCCGCGACTGGCCTGACGGCACCTATCGCTTTACAGACTACATCGACAATGACGGGTTTTCGGATGATCCGATCCCGATCCGCGTTGCCGTCACCGTGGACGGCGATCAGCTGATCGTGGACTACGAGGGGTCGTCGCCGCAGGTAAAGGCGGCCCTGAATGCGACAAAATCCTACACGAATTCATGCTCTTACCTAAGCGTGCGCTGTGTTCTGAAGGGGGATGTGCCAAACAACGAGGGGGTTTTCCGCTGCATTGACGTGCACGCGCCCGAAGCATCGGTGCTGAACCCGGTGATGCCGGCGCCCTGCGCGGCGCGCGCGCTGACGGGGTATCGCGTCATGGACACCATGTTTGGAGCCTTGGCCCAGATCGTGCCGGACCGCGTGCCCGCGGCCGGCGAAGGCGGCAACACGGTGATCGCCATCGGCGGCTACACTCCGGATCGCAAACCTTTCATCATTGTCGACATGATATGCGGTTGCTGGGGCGGGCGGCCAAACAAAGACGGTGTGGACGCAATCACGAATCCATCCCAGAACCTGTCGAACACGCCAGTGGAGACGCTGGAGCGTCAACATCCGATTCGAGTGGAGGATTACGGCATGGTCCCCGACAGTTGCGGGGCGGGCGAGTTCCGGGGAGGGCTTGGCGTACGCAGGTCCTACAGGCTGCTTGCTGACGAGGCGGGGCTGCAATTGCGCTCGGACCGAACAAAATTCGCCCCTTATGGTCTGGGCGGCGGACATCCGGGGCGGAAAACGGTGAACTGGCTCGAAGAGCCTGACGGCACTCGTCGCGACCTGCCGGGAAAGGTGACGATGCCACTGGCCAAGGGACAGCTTGTTGTCCACGAACAAGCTGGCGCCGGCGGCTTCGGGGATCCGCTGAAACGCGACCCGCGCCGTGTTCTGGCGGATGTGGCGGACGAAAAACTGTCCGCGGGGGCCGCCCTCTCTCACTACGGGATCGTGCTCAACGCCGATGGCGGCGACATCGACATCGAGGCGACCGCGCGGCAACGCATCAAAATGCAATCGAACGCTGTTTTGGATGATGACGATAGGGTATAAACATAACTTCTCAGGAGCAGGAGAGCGCCTTTGGGTGCGGCAGGACAATCATGGCAACCGTGAATCGCAAGCGAAATCCCGAAATATCTCAATCGCGAATCCTGGAAGCGGCGGAACAGGAGTTCGCGGAGCACGGTTACGAGGGCGCGCGGATCGACAAGATCGTGCAACGTGCGGGCGTGTCAAAGAACCTCGTCTATCATTATTTTGGCGGCAAGGACGACCTCTTCCTGATAGTGATGGAGCGCATGTACGAACGCATGCGCGCCCATCATGCCGACCTTCAGATCAAGGGGCTGCCTCCGGTCGAGGGGATGGAACGGCTGGCGCGCCACACATTCCGGCACTTCGTGGAATATCCGGCGGTCATTTCGCTTCTGAACAGCGAAAACCTGACCAGAGCGCAGCATGTGCGCAATTCCGAGAAGCTGCCGCGCCTTTACTCCACACTGAGCGACCTGATCGGCGATCTGTTGTCGCGCGGCGAGGCGGAAGGCGTTTTCCGCAAGGGCGTGGATCCGCAGGAACTCTATATCACGATATCGTCTCTGGGATATTTCTACTTGTCGAACCGGCACACGCTTGGGGCGATCTATCAGACCGACCTGTCCGAACCGGACCGGATCGCGGCACGCGCGGATCACATTGTCGAAGTGGTATTGGGGTATCTGAGACCGCCAGATGCCTGATCTCAGGGCGCATCGAGGGAGGCGCCGCATGATCACGATTTGCCATCATCCCGTTTCGCCTTCCTCCGGCAAGATGCGTTATGCGTTGGCGCGCAGGGATCCGGGCTTGGGCGAAGCGGGGCTGTATCTGCCGGTGCGCATTCCGGTTCTGGCTGGCGCGGACAATGTGATCCATGAATCCATCCTGGAATGCCTGAAAGCGGCGCGGCCGAGCAGTTCGCGGACGCCAATTGCGCCGATGCGCCGGGCGCGCATGCGGCTTTGGACCATGCGGGTCTACGAGGTGATGCATCCCGCCCGGCCACGCATGGCCAGGGTCGCATCGGCGGGATCCGGATGGATTGGATTGGGCCTCAAGGCAGCGCGGGAGATGGTTGAGGCCTTGCCCTATCAAGCGCGGCGCACCCGGCAGCTGGCGCTGCATGAGGACGGATATCCTTCGTCCCAATCGCGCGGTGAAGCCGGCAAGACGGCTCGCGCGCTGGCCGAGCGGCTGTTTCCGAATGGCGCCACGCCCGGCATCGTGGACATCTCGGCGTTACGACATTGCACGGCACCTGATGCCTCTGGCCTGATTGCGCGTTTCCCGTTCAACATGCCAGGCACCGCCGCCGAAATGGCATGCGCGCGCGACCGCTTTGCCGCGTCAGGCCCGCGCATTGAACCCGCAAATCACTGCCAGGCGGACGAGACGCACTCGTGCCACCTGGCAAGAAGTGCTGCAGGCGCACGCCTGATCACATGATCTTACCACATAGGAGAAGACAAAATGCTTAAAATGACACATCTACTCGGCACTGCCGCGATAGCCGCTTTCGGCGCAGTTGAAACATTCGCCGAAACGCTGGCCGTTCGACTCGATTTCTCGCCCTGGGGCGTTCATGCCGGGATGCATCTCGCCGAGGCCAAGGGCTGGTTTGATGAGGCGGGACTGGATATCGATCTGCAGGACGGCAAGGGCACAATCAACACAATTCAGCTGGTCGGCAGCGGGCAGGTTGACGTGGGCCAGGTTCAGCTTGGCCTGATGGCGCTGGCGCGCGAAAACGGATTGCCACTGAAGTCCTTTGCAGGCTGGGCGCGGCGCGGTGACCTGGCGGTTCTGGTGGACGCGAATTCCGACATCAACTCGGTTGCGGACCTTGAGGGCAAGAAACTTGTGACCTTCACCGCCAGTCCGTGGGTGCCCTATATCGACAATTTCCTCGCCGCGGGCGGCCTGACTCGCGATGACGTGTCGATCCTGATGGTGGCGCCGCCAGCGATGGTGGGCACCTATGCCTCGGGCGAGGTGGACGGGTTCATGACCGTTGGACCGTTTGGTTTGCCGTTGACCGCCCAAAGCCGCCCGGCCAAGCAGATCCTGATGGATGATGCTGATGTGACGTTCCCAAGCTATGGGTTGATTGCGCAGGAGAGCACTCTTGAAGAGCGTCGCGACGAGCTGGCCAAATTGGCGCAGGTTCAGCAACGCGCGTGGGAGTACATCTTTGACGGCAATGTCGAAGAAGCAGCCGACGCCATCGTTTCCGGCCGTCCGGACAGCAACCTGAACCGTGACGTGCTGATTGGCCAAATCGAGGCTTATCGCGACTTTTTCCACACAGAGCGCACCAGGAACCTGCCGATCGGTGTGCAATCGGCCGAGGACTGGGCGGATGCACTGGCCGCGATGGAGGCGGCTGACATCATCAAGCCGGGTCAGCAGGCGGAAGACTTCTTCACCAACGAACTGCTCGGGCAGTAAATCGGAAGCGCGGAAGGGAGGCCGGCGCATGGCGCAGCAGCGGAGTTATGCCAGCATCCGCAACATGGACAAGGTCTATCGATCCAGGCATGCGGATATCGAGGCGCTCAAGTCAATTGACCTTGATATCCAGGAGCATGAGTTCATCAGCGTGCTTGGGCCCAGCGGATGCGGCAAATCCACGTTGCTTAAGTGCCTTGCCGGCCTCGAACCGATAACATCGGGCGAAGTTATCCTGGACGGGGCGCCAGTCAAAGGACCGCCAGACAACATGGGGATCGTGTTTCAGCGCGACATCCTTCTGGACTGGCGCAACATCTTGGACAACGTGCTGTTCATCACCGAAATCCGCGGCGCAAAGCGATCGGACTACGAATGCAAGGCGCGCGCTCTTCTCAAAAGATTCGGGCTGGAGGGATTTGAACGCAAACATCCCTGGGAGCTTTCAGGCGGCATGCGACAGCGCGCGTCGATCTGCCGGGCTCTGCTGGACAATCCCAAGCTTCTTCTACTGGACGAGCCTTTTGGCGCGCTCGACGCCATGACACGCGACGACTTGAACCTGGAGCTTGCGCGGCTTTGGCAGGAGACAAGGAAAACGGTGCTCTTCATCACCCATTCAATCGCCGAGGCCGTATTCTTGTCGACCAAGGTCATCGTCATGTCGCGCAACCCTGGCAGGATCGACGAGATACTCGACATCGAACTGCCGCATCCACGCACGCTGAGCATGCGCGAAACCCGGGAATTCGGCGAATATGTGCAGCATCTACGCGGCCATTTCACCAAACTCGGCATTCTGCAAGAGGCGTGACAAATGGGCGGGACCGGAAAGAACAAACGACTTCTCTCATCCGTCGCGGTGCTGATGGTTTCCGTGATTCTATGGGAAATCGCGTGCCGCATCCTGGAGGTGCGTCCATTTATCCTGCCCGCGCCTTCGGCGATTCTGGTCGAAATGATTGATGATCCGGACTATTTTGCCAGGCATGCGGGCCATACTCTGGTGACAACGCTGGCCGGTTTCGCGCTGGCTGTGGTGCTTGGCGTTCTAATGGCGGTGGGGATCGTGCACTCGGTCTTTCTGGACCGCACGCTTTACACCCTGCTGGTTGCGCTGAATTCCGTACCGAAAGTCGCGCTTGCACCGCTCTTTGTCATTTGGATGGGCACCGGGTCGGAGCCAAAGATCGCGATAGCGCTGATGATCGCAATCTTCTCGATCGTGATCGATACAGTGCTGGGGTTGCGCAGCGTCGACAAGGACATGATCGACATGGCGCGCTCGGCGCGCGCGACGACAATGCAGGTTCTGTTCAAGATCCGCTTTCCCTGTGCTCTGGCCAGCATGTTCGCAGGCATGAAAGTAGGGATTTCCTTTGCCCTGATCGGAGCCATCGTGGGCGAGTTCGTGGCCGGAGAGACGGGCCTGGGCCATGTCATACTGCTGTCGCAGGGCATGTTCGATACCGCGCGCGCCTTTGCCGCCATCGTGATCCTGGGGATCATGGGCACAATCCTTTTCTATGCCGTGGAAGCCGCCGAGCGCATCCTCTTGCCCTGGCACACGTCCCAACGCGCAAGCGAGCAGTAGATCCCGATGCTGGAGGGAATCCAGAGGACACGCCTGGCATCGCTGGGCCTGATTGCAACCGCAGCCCTCTGGGGCGGCAATCACGTGGTTATCCGCGACATAGCAGATCAGACAGATCCGCTCACGCTGGTGTTCTGGCGCTGGACGCTCAGCGCGCTGGCGCTGCTGCTCTTCAGCGCCGGGCCGCTGTGGCGCGCGAGGCACGTCTTGCGGGAGCATCTGAGTCGGATCGCCGTTCTGGGATTCCTGAACTGCGTCCTTTTTTCCATGGCCATAATCGCGGCCCCGTTTGGCACATCCGCGGTCAATGTCGGGCTGATCCAGGCTACGGCACCGCTTTGGATCGTGGCCGCGGGCACACTGTTCCTGTCCGAACAGGTATCCGTACGGAGTGCGGCGGGACTGGGCTTGGGTTTTGCCGGTGCCGCCCTGCTAATCTCTTCGGAACCTGCCGCCGCGACCATTACAGCCGAGTTGCGCTGGGGGGATGCGTTGGCTCTGACCGCGACCCTGATCTGGGCGGGATACAGCATTTTACTGCGAAAAATCCAAGGCGCTTTGCATCCCGCCACCATGTTCAGCGCGATTGCCCTAACCGGATATGCCGCACTGATCCCTTGCTATTTGCTCTTGGCATTGACGGGAAGCCCTGCGGACATCTCCGTCCTGCCACCCAGGGAGATTTGGGCGGCGGTGGCTTATATAGGGCTGGGAGCTACGCTGCTGGGAAACCTGTTCTGGAATCTTGGAGTGCATGCACTTGGGCCAGCAACGTCTTCGCAGTTTCTGTTTCTCGCCCCGTTATGTTCCATCGCGTTCGGAGCCTACTGGCTGAACGAATATCTTTCATCCCTGGGCTGGCTGGGAGCGATCATGATTATATCGGGACTGACCCTTTCAACGCTCAAGCGGCGAGAGGGGAAATGATTTGGGCGGCGGGATGGCCGGCCAAGGCAGCCTGTTCACCTTGGATTTCCCGACCGAGACCATTCGGCAAGATGCTGGATGGGATGCGGGGCTCAGTGCGACCTTGATGAGTTCGGACATGTCATGGCAAGATTTTTGGCAGGTTCCAGGCTGCCCGAACACCTGCTCCCCGCGGCAAGGAGATCCGGCGCACCGGATTCACGGAGACTCGGGTCTCGCACTGCGCGATCCGTTTGTGTTCCGGCATTTCGCCCGCCAGCACATCGAACATCGAGGGGCCACCCGTGACTGCATGTCCTCCGCAAGCGGCCTCGCGTCCCGGCCTCTCAATGGCATTTACTTATTGCACAAGGATGAAGGTGATATCGTGGAAGTTGAAATATCAAATCAAGGCATAGTTGTCAGATTTGATATTACTAAAACTGATGGCATAGCCATATCAATATTCAAAACGCTATAGGTGATATGACTCCTGAAAAGCCAATTGCTGG